>NZ_JAHFUY010000111.1 GCF_023264895.1 Herbiconiux sp.
GAGTCTACTCCGGGCCGGAGCCCGACGCCGTCCCCGCCACGGCGAAGCGCGCGCCGCGCACCAACCCGCGCCCCGCCACCGCCTAGGCGCCCGTGTCGAGCGTCGACCGAGCGAGGATCGAGGCCGCGGTCGGGGAGATCCTCGCGGCCATCGGCGAGGACCCCGATCGCGAGGGCCTCGCCGAGACCCCGCGACGGGTGGCCGAGGCCTACGCCGAGCTCTTCGCGAGCGTCGGCACCGACCCCGCCGACGCGCTCGGCGCGACCTTCGCCCCGCCGGCCGGCGCCGTGGCGACCGACGACGCGCAGGATGAGCCGGCCCAGCCCGGCCAGACCGGGGGGCCCGGCCGGTCCGCGACGCCGGAGAAGCCCGCCCAGCCCGTGCTCCTCCGCGACATCACGTTCCGCTCCGTCTGCGAGCACCACCTGCTGCCCTTCGAGGGCGTCGTGCACGCCGCGTACCTGCCGCGCGCAGCTCTCGCGGGCCTCGGCGGCGTCGTCGCCGTGATCGAGTCGGCCTCCTCGCGCCCGCAGCTGCAGGAGCGGCTCACCGACGACATCGCCGAGGCCCTCGAGCGGAGCCTCGACGCGAGGGGCGTGCTCGTGGTGGTCGAGGCCAAGCACGGCTGCGTCTCGGCGCGAGGCCGCCGCCAGGCGCTCAGCACGACCGTCACGCTCTCCGCTCGCGGGGCGCTCGCCGAGCCCGCCGCCCGGGCCGAGCTGATGACCCTGATCGGCCAGCGCGCTCCGGATGCCGAGGGCGGCGCCCGATGAGGAGCAGCGGCACGTCCATCATGGGCATCCTCAACGTCACCCCCGACTCGTTCAGCGACGGCGGCCTCTGGCTCGACCGCGACGCCGCCGTGCGGCACGCGGTGGGCATGGTCGACCGCGGCGCCGACATCATCGACGTGGGCGGCGAGTCCACCCGTCCGGGCTCCCGCCGTGTCGCGGTCTCGGAGGAGCAGCGCCGGGTGCTGCCCGTGGTGCGCGACCTCGTCGAGCGCGGCATCACCGTGAGCGTCGACACCATGAACGCCTCCACGGCCGAGGCGGCGATCGCGGCCGGGGCGGCCATCGTGAACGACGTCTCCGGCGGTCTCGCCGATCCGGAGATGGACGACGTCATCGCGGGCTCGGATGTGCGCTTCGTGGTGATGCACTGGCGCGGCCACGCCGACTCGATGAACGACCTCGCCCGCTACGACGACGTGGTCGCCGAAGTGCTGCACGCGGTCGAGCTGCGAGCCGCCCAGCTCATCGTCAAGGGGGTCGCCCCCGAACGGCTCATCCTCGACCCTGGTCTCGGCTTCGCCAAGAAGTCGCAGCACAACTGGACCCTGCTGGGCCACCTCGACCGGCTCGTGGCCCTCGGGCTCCCCGTGCTCATCGGCGCCTCGCGCAAGCGCTTCGTGGGCGAGCTCGTGCCGGGCGGCGCCCAGACCTCGGAGCGCGACTTCGCCTCGGCCGTGCTCGCCGCCCTCGCCGCCGACGAGGGCGTCTGGGGTGTGCGCGTGCACGACGTGTCGAGCACCGCCGCGGCCCTCGACGTGGCCGCCGCCGTGCGCCGCGGACGGACGGGGGCGCCGTGACCCCGGATCTCCTCACCCTCACCGGACTCGAGGTCTTCGCCCACCACGGGGTCTTCGACTTCGAGCGGGAGAACGGCCAGCGCTTCGTGATCGACGTCGAGCTCGCCCTCGACACCGCACCGGCGGCGGGCGCCGACGACCTCGCCCAGACCGTGCACTACGGCGAGCTCGCGATCGAGATCTCCGACGCCGTGGCGGCCGACCCCGTCGACCTGATCGAGACGCTGGCCGAGCGGGTGGCCGGAGTCGTGCTCGCGCACCCGCCGGTGCAGCGGGTGCGGGTGGTCGTGCACAAGCCCGACGCGCCCATCCCGCTGCCGTTCTCGGACGTGTCGATCACGATCGTGCGGCACCGTGCGAGCGCGTCGGCGCCGCATGCCGCCACCACCGGCACCCCAGCACACACCTCATCCGCCCCCGTCACCGGAGACGCCGCACCATGACCGCACCCGGCCCGAGCCCCCACGCCGTCGCCGGCCTCGACCGGCGCTCCATCGCGCTGCCCGCCGTGCTCGCCTTCGGCAGCAACCTCGGCGACCGCGAGGCCACCATCCGCACCGCCGTCGACGAGCTCCGCGCCGAGCCCGGCATCGAGGTGCTCGCCCTCTCCCGGCTCTACCAGACCGCGGCCGTCAAGCCCGAGGGCATCGAACTCGACGCGCCCGCCTACCTCAACGCCGTGGCCACGATCCGCACGACCCTCCACCCCGAGGCGCTCCTCGGAGTCGTCAACCGGATCGAGCACGAACACGGCCGGGTGCGCGAGGAGCGCTGGGGCGACCGCACCCTCGACGTCGACATCGTGACCTTCGCCTCGATCGTGCGCGAGACCGAGCGGCTCACGCTCCCGCACCCGCGGGCAGCCGAGCGCGACTTCGTGCTCGTGCCGTGGCTCGAGATCGCTCCGGATGCCGTGCTCCCGGGGGCCGGCCGCATCGACCGGCTGCTCGGCGGCATCCCCGAGTCGACCCTCAGGCCGTACGTGGGGGAGGCCCGGTGAGGCACACGAGGGCCGTCACGATCGTCGTCTGCGCGGTCGTGGGCCTCGCCGTGGGCTTCGTGCTCGAGGTGGCGCTCGCCTCGGCCGGGCAGCCCGTCATGATCCCGCCGTTCACCCTGCCGATCACGCTCGTGGCGGCCGCGGCCATCGTGATCGCGCTCGCTCTGCCGATCCGCCGGGCCATCCGGGGCACCGCGAGGTCGCGGATCGACCCGTTCCGGGCCATGCGCGTCGTCGTGCTCGCGAAGGCGTCCGGCCTCGTGGGCAGTCTCATCGCGGGCTTCGGCGCGGGGGTCGTGGCGTTCCTCCTCACCCGCCCGGTGGTGGCGGATGTAGGCTCGCTCTGGCCGGGCGTCGCCGCCGCGCTGTCGGGCCTCGTGCTCGCCGCGGCGGGCCTCGTGGCCGAGCGGCTCTGCACCCTGCCACCCGACGAACCCGACCTGGAAGCCTGAGACCGTGAGCGACCCCGAGGTTCCCCCGCACACCGAAGACGGGCAGCGCGCGAGCCCGACGGTCCCCGAGGTGCTCCCACAGCCGGACGACGGGCAGCCCACGACCCCCGGCGGCCCCGAACTGCCCCCGCAGTCAGACGACTGGCAGCGCGTGAGCCCCAAGTACGTGGGGGTCGAGCTCGTCTCCGCCGCCATCGGCGCCCTCGTGCTCTGCGGCATCACGGTGCCCTTCATCGTGCTCGGCACCTGGTTCGGCTGGCCGGCCCTCAGTCTCGCCGTCGTGATCGGCGTGCTCAACCTCGCCTTCGCGCCGCGCCGGGTGCGCTCGATCGGCTACCGGCTGCGGGCCGACGACCTCGTCTTCCGTCGCGGCATCATGTTCCACCGCCGGGTGTCGGTGCCCTACGGCCGCATGCAGCTCATCGACATCAACCGCGGGCCGGTGGCGCGGGCCCTCGGCCTCGCCGAGCTCAAGTTCGTCACGGCGGCCGCCGCGACCGGCGTCTCCATCCCGGGCCTCGTCGAGAGCGATGCGGATGCGCTCCGCGACCGCCTCGTGGGTCTCGCCGAGTCGCGCCGCATCGGACTGTGAGCGGCGCACCCGAGGTCGCGGGCACCGGGAAGACCGGGCGACCGGACCTCGTCGACGGCGAGTGGCATCGCCTCCACCCGGCCACACCGCTCCTCCGGGGCGGGATCGCGCTCATCGCGGTGCTCGGCTTCGCGCTCGCGAACTTCCGGGAGCGGGCCGTCGAGCTGGTGTTCGGCGGGCCGGTGCCGGACGACCCGTTCCAGACCGCCTACGAGCGCGGACACCTCGGCTGGGTCGGGCTCGCCCTCGTCGTCGGGCTCCTCGTCGGCATTGCGGGCTTCTATGCCTCCTGGCGCATGCACACCTTCCGGGTGGGTGACGACGTGGTGGAGGTGCGCAGCGGGATCATGTTCCGCACCCACCGCCGGGCACGGCTCGACCGCATCCAGGGCGTCTCGATCGCGCGGCCGCTCTTCGCGCGCATCTTCGGCGCCGCGAAGCTCGACATCAGCGTGGCCGGCCAGGATGCCAAGGTGCAGCTGTCGTACCTCGGCTCGGCCGACGCCGACCGGCTGCGTCGCGAGGTGCTGCTGCTCGCTTCGGGGGTGCAGCAGAGCGAGGCGGAGGCTGATCATGCCGGTGGCGCAGCGGATCCCGCCGGCGCCGCGGCATCGCTCTCGACCTCGATCGGGACGGCCGCCGTGCCCGGGCCGCCGGACGGCATCGTGCACCAGCGCGTGCGGGAGCTGCTCGCTCCCGAGCTCGACCCCTCGGCGGCACCGCCCGAGTCGGTCGTGCGCATCCCGCCCGGCCGGCTGATCGGCTCGCTCGTCCTGAGCGGCTTCACCGTGGCGCTCCTCGTGGTGGGAGCGATCGTGGTCGTGGCCTCCGTGACCGGGCGCCAGGAGCTCCTCGTCATCATCCTCGTGCCCGGCGTGCTCGCCGCGGGCGGCTACTACTTCAACCGGTTCACGAAGTCGCTGCGCTACAGCATCGCGGGTACCTCCGACGGGGTGCGGATCGGCTACGGCCTGCTCTCTACGAGCAACGACACACTGCCGCCCGGGCGCATCCACGCCGTTGAGGTCAGCCAGCCGCTGCTCTGGCGGGCGGCCGGCTGGTGGATGATCCGGATCAACCGGGCAGGCGCCGCGGGGGAGGGGAGCGGTCAGACGAGCACGACCATGCTGCCCGTGGGCACGGTCGACGACGTGCGCCGGGTGCTGGGGCTCCTCCTCCCCGGGCTCGCCGGTGAGCAGACGCGCGAGCTCGTGCTCGCCGGGCTCGTGGCGCGGAAGGGCGGCGGATTCTCCGCGGCACCCCGTCGCTCGTGGCCCTACCAGCCGCTGTCCTGGCGCCGCACCGGCTCGGCGGTCACCGCCGACGCCGTGCTGCTGCGCTCGGGCTTCGTCTGGCGGCACCTCTCGATCGTGCCCTTCGCCCGCGTGCAGAGCCTCCGCCTCACGCGCAGACCGTTGCACCGGGCCCTCCGGCTCTCGGAGCTGACCGTGCACACCGTCGCCGGCCCGGTGCGCTCGAACCTCTCCGCTCTCGACGCGGAGGCCGCCGACGAGTCGTTCGAGGCCTGGGCTCGCGCTGCCGTGCGGGCCGCCGCGGCCGACACGGCCCACCGCTGGGCGTCGCATCCCGCCCTGACCGACCCAGCCCCCGACCCGGAGGAGACCCGGCATGAGAGCCTCTGAACGCACCGGCCGGCTCGGCGTCGGCATCATCGGAGCAGGCCACGTGGGGCCCGTGCTCGGCGCGGCGCTCGCCGGAGCCGGCCACGCGATCGTGGGCATCTCCGCGATCTCGGCGGAGAGCCGCGACCGGGCCGAGGCGATGCTCCCGGACGTTCCCGTGCTCACGATCCCCGAGATCGTCGAGCGCAGCGAACTCGTGCTGCTCGCGGTGCCCACGGCCGAGCTGCCCGCCCTCATCGCGGGCCTCGCCGAGACCTCCACCTGGCAGATGGGCCAGCTCGTGCTGCACACCGCGGCCGAGTACGGCGTCGACGTGTTCGCGCCCGCGCGGGCCGCCGGAGTCATCCCGCTCGCCGTGCATCCTGCCCTGTCGTTCTCGGGCACGAGCATCGACATCGCCCGCCTGGCCGGCACCCACTTCGCGGTCACGGCGCCCACCCCCGTGCTCCCCATCGCCCAGGCGCTCGTCGTGGAGATGGGCGGGGAGCCCGTGGTGGTGGCCGAGGCCGACCGGGCGGCCTACGCCGAGGCCATCGAGACCGCCAGCACCTTCTCCACCGCCATCGTCGACCAGGCCACGGGCATCCTCGCCGGCATCGGCATCGAGGCCCCCGGCCGCCTGCTCGCCCCCCTCGTGCGCACCTCCGTCGACAACGCTCTCACGCGGGCCGGCGGAATCGCTCCCGACTGAGCGGGTAGCATCGTCGTGGCGCCCGGCACCTCGTGGTCGCCCGCACCAGCACCACTGCACAGCCAAGGAGTCCCGGTGACCGAAGCCGTCACGGCTGACCGCTCGTCGGCAGCCCCGGTCGTCATCACGACGATCGCCGGGATGCGCGCCGCCCTCGCCGAGAGGCGCTCCGGCGCCGAAGCACCCGGCCCCGCCGAGCCCGTGCGGGTCGCGCTCGTGCCCACCATGGGAGCCCTGCACACCGGCCACGTCGCCCTCGTCGAGCGCGCAGCCGAGATCGCCGACGTCGTCGTGGTCTCGATCTTCGTGAACCCGCTCCAGTTCACCGACCCCTCCGACCTCGAGCGCTACCCGCGCGACCTCGAGGGCGATCTCGCGAAGCTCGCGGGCCACGGCGCCGACATCGTCTTCGCCCCCGAGGTCGATGAGCTCTACCCGGGCGGTCTCACCGCCACACGGGTCACCGCGGGCCGCGTCGGCGGACTGTTCGAGGGCCGCAGCCGCCCCGGCCACTTCGACGGCGTGCTCACGGTCGTGGCCAAGCTCCTCGGCAGCGTGGGCCCGGATGTCGTGCTGTTCGGCCAGAAGGACGCCCAGCAGGTGTTCCTCGTGCAGCAGATGGTCACTGATCTCGACATGCCCGTGCGGGTCGAGGTCGTCGAGACCGTGCGCGACTACGACGAGCTCGCCCTCTCGAGCCGCAACCGCTTCCTCGACGAGCGCGAGCGCCGGGCCGCCATCACCCTGCCGCACGTGCTCGAGGCCGCCGAGTCGGCCTCCGACCGCGGCATCGACGCGGTGCTCGCCGCGGCGCAGTCGGCGGCGATGGGGGAGCAGCTCGTGGAGCTCGACTACCTCGCCATCGTGCACCCCGACACCTTCCTGCCGGTCGACGACGGCTACACCGGCAAGGCGCGCGTGATCATCGCGGCGAAGGTGGGCGACACGCGCCTCATCGACAACGCCGCGATCTACCTCGGCACCTGAGCGGGAGTCCGCTCCGCCGGCCGCACCCGGGCGCGGATCAGCGCGCGGCCTGCGAGAGGTTCAGCGCCTCGCCCGCGTAGACGGTGCCGTCCTCGAGCAGCCCGCCCGGTCCGATCCGGCCGGCGTTGAGGTAGAGCACGGCCTCGGTCGACACCCCGAACCGCGCGGCGATCTGACCGAGTGAGTCGCCCTCGGAAACCACGTAGACCGAGAGTGCGTCGTCGGCATCCGTGCCCACCTCGCCCGTGGCACCCGAGCGGATGCCGGAGTCGGCGAGCTCCGGCAGGTCCTGCGGTGTCAGCCACTCGAGGTCGGCGATCGCGATCGTGTCTCCGTAGCAGCCGTCCACCCGCGGCTCCTCCGGCGACTCCGCCGACAGGTCCGGCCCGACGGGCAGGTAGATCACGGCCTGGTCGAGGAAGCTCGGATCGCCGGTGGGCACATCGTCGACCGGGCCCATCGTCATCCGCTGCTCGAGGTCGCCCGTGAGGGGGGTGGGCTGGAAGGAGTAGCCGTCGGTGTCGTAGCAGCCGATCTCACCGATGGGCTCGGACAGCAGCGTCATCTGCGGTGCGGCGCCGGCGGCCACCTCGGGGTCGAGCGCGAAGTCGGTGAGCACGATCTCCACCACGCGCGCCGCATCCGTCACGACCGCGATGTTGCCGGTGACGGCGGCATCCGGCGACTCGAACGTGCCGGTCGCGAGCACGGCATTGCCCGGAAGGGGTTCGGGCACCCAGGAGGCCGCAGCGACCGCGGCGTCGCCCGCTGCGCCCGGGGCATCGGCATCCGCGCCGGCGACCGGATCGGCGGGCTCCGAGGCCGACGTGCGCGGCGGAGTCGCCGCTGCACCCGTGCCGTCGCCCGGTGCGGCACCGCTCGTGCAGGCCGCCAGGAGAACCAGGGCCGAGGCCGTGACGAGCCCGCCCAGCGCCACTGCGCGGAGCCGTCCGAGCCGCCCTGCCACCATCCCCCGACGATAGCCCATGCCGCCCGGCCCCGCCCGTGCCCGGTAAACTGGGGCCGACTTCAAGGAGACCCCTCTTCCATGACCGACGCATCCGCCGAGAACACCCCTTCCCCCGAGCAGCTCGACGACGAGGCGGAGGTCTTCGAGCAGAAGGCCGTGCGCCTCGCGAAGCGCGACAGGCTGATCGACTCGGGCGCCGAGGCGTACCCGGTGTCGGTGCCCGTCACCACCACGATCCCCGCCGTGCGCGAGAAGTGGGGCCACCTGGCGGCCGACGAGACCTCGGGCGAGACGGTCGGCGTGGCCGGCCGGGTCGTCTTCCTCCGCAACACCGGCAAGCTCTGCTTCGTGTCGCTGCAGTCCGGCGACGGCACCCGCATCCAGGCGATGCTCTCGCTCGCGAACGTGGGCGAGGAGTCGCTCGCCGAGTTCAAGGAGCTCGTCGACCTCGGCGACCACCTGTTCGTCACCGGCGAGGTCATCTCGAGTCGCCGCGGCGAGCTGAGCGTCATGGCGACGGGCTGGAAGATCGCGTCCAAGGCCATCCTCCCGCTCCCCAACCTGCACACCGAGCTCAGCGAGGAGACGCGGATGCGCAACCGCTACCTCGACCTGATCGTGCGCGACCAGGCGCGCCAGGTGGTGCGCACGCGCGCCGAGGCCATGGCCTCGCTCCGCCGCACCTTCGCCGAGCGGCACTACCTCGAGGTCGAGACCCCGATGCTGCAGACCATGCACGGGGGAGCCGCGGCCCGCCCGTTCGTGACCCACTCGAACGCGTTCGACACCGAGCTGTTCCTGCGGATCGCGCCCGAGCTGTTCCTCAAGCGCGCCGTCGTGGGCGGAATCGACCGCGTGTTCGAGATCAACCGCAACTTCCGCAACGAGGGCGCCGACTCCACGCACAGCCCCGAGTTCGCGATGCTCGAGGCGTACGAGGCCTACGGCGACTACACGACCATCGCCGAGCTCACCCAGTCGCTCATCCAGAACGCCGCCCTCGCGGTGGCGGGCTCGCACGTCGTGACCTGGGCCGACGGCACCGAGTACGACCTCGGCGGCGAGTGGGACCGCATCAGCATGTACGAGTCGCTGAGCGAGGCCTCCGGTGTCGAGATCACGCCCGCCACCGGTGTCGCCGAACTGCAGGCGCTCGCCGACCGCGAGGGCGTCGAGGTGCACCTGCCCAACCACGGCAAGCTCGTCGAGGAGCTCTGGGAGCACTTCGTGAAGGGCGGGCTCACCCGCCCCACCTTCGTGCTCGATTTCCCCGTGGAGACGAGCCCGCTCACGCGCGCGCACCGCAGCATCCCGGGCGTCGTGGAGAAGTGGGACCTCTACATCCGCGGCTTCGAGCTCGCCACGGGCTACTCCGAGCTCGTCGATCCCGTCATCCAGCGCGAGCGCTTCGTGGAGCAGGCCGAGCAGGCCGCCGCGGGAGACGACGAGGCGATGCGGCTCGACGAGGAGTTCCTGCGCGCGCTCGAGTTCGGGATGCCGCCCTCGGGGGGCATGGGCATGGGGATCGACCGCCTGCTGATGGCGCTCACGGGCCTCGGCATCCGCGAGACCATCCTGTTCCCGCTGGTCAAGTGACCGGGGTTCCGGAGAGGATGAGCGCATGAGCTTTCTCGGTGGCGGCAAGCCCGACCCGTTCGAACCCGGCAAGACCGAGCGCGAGAACAAGCAGCGCGCGGCCGAGCAGGCCGGTGCCGGCAAGCCCCCGGCCGACGAGAACGATCCCCGCCGGCCCACGATCACCCGCATCGCCATCTGGCTGGTGGCGGGCGGCATCGGCCTCTACTTCATCGGATCGGGGATCTTCGGGATCATCACCCAGGGTGGATGACGTATCGTGGAGCCGATGAACGACTTCTGGCCCGCGATCTACGCCGTGACCCCCACCATCCTGCTCGGACTGGTGTTCTGGTTCGTCATGCGCTCGCTCATCCGGGCCGACAAGTCCGAGCGCAAGGCGCTCGCGAAGGTCGAGGCCGAGGAGCGCGCACGACTCGGGCTGCCGATGGAGAAGGCCGCCGCCGAGTAGCCGCTACGGTATCTCTCAGGGGATGAATCCCGCCAGGGGAGGGATCTCCGGGGGAGAGCGAAGGGGGCTGCCGTGTCGAGTGCCGATGTCGCGGGCATGGTCGTGCTCGTGCTGCTCGCCGTCGACCTCGCCATCCGCGTCATCGCGATCATCGTGGTGCCCCGCAACCGCCGGCCCTCCACCGGCATCGCCTGGCTCATGGCCATCTTCGTGCTGCCCTACATCGGCTTCCTGCTGTTCCTGCTCATCGGCTCCTACAAGCTGCCGAAGTCCAGGCGCGACAAGCAGCACGCCATCAACGAGTTCATCATCGAGACCACGGAGGGCATCGAGCGGGTCAGCGACGACCACCCGTGGCCACCGTGGTTCAAGAACGTCGTCGAGCTGAACCGCACCCTCGGGGCCATGCCCCTGGTCGGCGGCAACGACGCGACCCTCCTCGGCGACTACGACGAGTCGATCCGGCGCATGACGGCCGACATCGACGACGCGCAGCGCTACGTGCACGCCGAGTTCTACATCCTCTCCTACGACGCCACCACGAAGCCGTTCTTCGAGGCGCTCGCGGCCGCGGTCAAGCGCGGTGTGATTGTGCGGGTGCTGCTCGACCACATCGCCTCGGTGAGGGCGCCCGGCCATCGCAAGACGGCGAAGATGCTCGACCGCGCGGGCGTGACATGGCACTACATGCTGCCGGTGCAGCCGCTCAAGGGCAAGTGGCAGCGCCCGGATCTGCGCAACCACCGCAAGATCCTGGTGGTCGACGGCGAGGTCGCCTACATGGGCTCGCAGAACGTGGTCGACCGCAGCTACAACAAGAAGTCCAACCTCAAGCGCGGGCTCAAGTGGCAGGACCTCATGACGCGCCTCGAGGGCCCCATCGTCACGGGCATCAACGCCATCTTCATCACCGACTGGTACAGCGAGTCCGACGAGCTGCTGCTGCGGGAGACCCGGGCCATCACCGACGACGTGATCGACGAGGATCCGCGCGCCCTCGACATGCAGGTCGTGCCCTCCGGCCCCGGTTTCGACGGTGAGAACAACCTGCGCCTGTTCCTCGCGCTGCTCTACGCGGCGCAGGAGCGCATCATCATCACGAGCCCCTACTTCGTGCCGGACGACGCGATGCTCTACGCCATCACGACCGCCACCCAGCGCGGCGTCGAGGTGCAGCTGTTCGTCTCCGAGATCGGCGACCAGGCGCTCGTCTACCACGCGCAGCGCTCCTACTACGAGGTGCTGCTGAAGGCGGGCGTGCGCATCTACATGTACCAGGCGCCCTACATCCTGCACTCCAAGCACTTCACGATCGACGACGACGTCGCCGTGATCGGCTCGAGCAACATGGACATGCGCTCGTTCAGCCTCAACATGGAGGTCTCGCTCATGGTGCGCGGGGCCCCGTTCGTGGCGGCGATGCGTGGAGTCGAAGACGGCTACCGCGAAGTCAGCCGCGAGCTCACCCTGGAGGAGTGGCACAAGCAACCGCTGCGCTCCACCATCCTCGACAACCTGGCCCGCCTCACCTCCGCCATCCAGTAAGAACAGCACACACACACGACATCCTTGGGGGGATACCTATGATCACGTCCACGTTCGACGACGGATTCAACGACTACTACTACTACAACGACCCGCTGTCGGTCATCTTCAGCCTGATCGTCTCGGTGCTCATCATCGCCGGGCACTGGACCGTGTTCCGCAAGGCGGGCCTGCACGGCTGGGCCGCCATCGTGCCCTTCTACAACTGGTGGACCCTCTGCCGCACGGCCGGCAAGCCGGGCTGGTGGTTCATCTGGTTCATCATCCCGATCGCGAACATCATCGTGGGGATCATCGTGGCGATCAACGTGGCCCGCAAGTTCGGAAAGGGCGGCGCGTTCGGCTTCTTCCTGCTGTTCTGGCCGCTGCCGTTCATCGGCTACCCCCTCCTCGGCTTCGGCACGGCCGAGTACCAGGGCGAGCCCTACGGCGCCGCACCGCGGGAGCCCGTCGGGGCGCCGGCGGCCCCTCGGGTCTGATTCCGTCACGCCCACGGCGAACAGGGGCTGTCCGGCCCCTGTTCGCTGGTTAGTCTCTTCCTAACGGTCGCCATCCACCTGCCCTGGCGACCAGGGAGACAGACATGTTTGAGAGATTCACCGACCGAGCCCGTCGCGTCGTCGTCCTGGCACAAGAAGAAGCCAAGATGCTCAACCACAACTACATCGGCACCGAGCACATCCTGCTGGGGCTGATCCACGAGGGTGAGGGCGTGGCCGCCAAGGCGCTCGAGTCGCTCAACATCTCGTTGGATGCCGTGCGCGAGCAGGTTCAGGACATCATCGGCCAGGGCCAGCAGCAGCCCACGGGTCACATCCCCTTCACGCCGCGTGCCAAGAAGGTGCTCGAGCTCAGCCTCCGCGAGGCGCTGCAGCTCGGCCACAACTACATCGGCACCGAGCACATCCTGCTCGGGCTCATCCGCGAGGGCGAGGGCGTCGCCGCCCAGGTGCTCGTGAAGCTGGGCGCCGACCTCAACCGGGTGCGCCAGCAGGTCATCCAGCTGCTGTCCGGCTACCAGGGCAAGGAGCAGGTCGCGGTCGGCGGCAACGACCAGGCGCCCGACAAGGGCTCCCAGATCCTCGACCAGTTCGGTCGCAACCTCACCCAGGCCGCGCGCGACAACAAGCTCGACCCCGTGATCGGGCGCGAGAAGGAGATCGAGCGGGTCATGCAGATCCTCTCCCGCCGCTCCAAGAACAACCCCGTGCTGATCGGTGAGCCCGGCGTCGGCAAGACCGCCGTGGTCGAGGGCCTCGCCCAGGCCATCGTGCGCGGAGACGTGCCCGAGACGCTGAAGGACAAGCAGCTCTACACGCTCGACCTCGGCTCGCTCATCGCCGGATCCCGCTACCGCGGAGACTTCGAGGAGCGCCTGAAGAAGGTCACCAAGG
>NZ_JAHFUY010000029.1 GCF_023264895.1 Herbiconiux sp.
TTGGAGAGGAAGTCCTTCGCTCTCGGTGACTGGGGATTGCTGAAGAAGGCCTCGGGCGCCGCCTCCTCCTCGATGCGGCCGTCGGCCATGAAGATCACGCGATCGGCGGCCTTCCTGGCGAAGCCCATCTCGTACGTGACGACGATCATGGTCATGCCGTCCTTGGCGAAACCGACCATGACGTCGAGCACCTCGTTGATCATCTCGGGGTCGAGCGCGCTCGTGGGCTCGTCGAGCAGGATGAGCTTGGGCTCCATGGCGAGCGAGCGGGCGATGGCCACGCGCTGCTGCTGGCCGCCCGAGAGCTGCGCGGGCATCTTCTTCGCCTGGTTCGCGACCCCCACGCGCTCCAGCAGCTCCATGGCGCGCTTCTCGGCGTCTTTCCGGCTGAGGCCGCGCACCTTGATGGGAGCGAGCGTCACGTTCTCCAGCACGGTCTTGTGCGCGAAGAGGTTGAACGACTGGAACACCATCCCGACATCGGACCGCAGCTTCGCGAGCTCACGGCCCTCGCTCGGCAGCACGTGGCCGTCGATCGAGATGGTGCCGGAGTCGATGGTCTCGAGCCGGTTGATGGCGCGGCAGAGCGTCGACTTGCCCGATCCGCTGGGGCCGATCACCACGACGACCTCGCCGCGGGCGACGGTGGTCGTGATGTCCCGGAGCACGTGGAGCTCGCCGAAGTGCTTGTCGACATGGTCGATCACCACGAGCGGCGCTCCCGCACCCTCTGTGCCTCGAACGGGGGCGGTGGATGCGTTCATGGCATTCACCCAACCACACCCGAATGGGGGGCGGCAATCTCTCATACGATTCCGTGACTGAACCGAAATGCACGCGAAACACTCAGGAGCGGTGGGCGAACGCGCTCTCGTAGAGGCAGACGGATGCCGCGGTGGCGAGGTTGAGCGACTCGGCCTGGCCGTAGATCGGCAGCGAGACGGCGCGGTCGACGAGCGCGAGGTGCTCGTCTTCGAGGCCCCGCGCCTCGTTGCCGAAGACCCAGGCGGTGGGTGCGGCGAGGACCCCGGCGGTGCGCACGTCGAGCAGGTCGTCGCCCTTGATGTCGGCGGCGAGAACCTGCAGGCCGGCCTCGCGGGCACGATCGACGATGTCGCCGAGAGTCGCCTCACGGGCCACCGGGAGGTGGAAGAGCGAACCCGTGGTGGAGCGGACCACCTTGGGGTTGTAGAGGTCGACCGAGCGGCCGGTCAGGATGACCGCATCGGCGCCCGCCGCATCCGCCGCCCGGATGATGGTGCCGGCGTTGCTGGGGTCGCGCACCTCCTCGAGCACCGCGATGAGTCGCGGGGAGGCGGCGAAGATGTCCTTGACCGCGGTGGGGAACTGGCGGCAGACCGCCACGAAGCCCTGCGGGGTGACCGTGTCGGCCATCGTGTCGAGCACCTGCTCGGTCACGAACTCCACCTCGAGCCCGGCGTCAGCCGCGCCGCGCGCGATGTCGCCGTACCGCTCGAGGGCGGTGGGGGTGGCGTAGAGCTCGACGAGGAGCTCGGACCCGTAGGCCAGCGCTTCACTGACCGCCTGGGGGCCCTCCAAGAGGAAGAGCCCGGTCTCGGACCGGGCTCCCCTCTTGGCGAGTTTCGCCACGGCCCTGACACGAGGTGATCTCGGATTGTCCAGCATGTGGCGCTCTCTGTGTTCTGTTGTCGGCTGCGGAGACTCGCTACGCGGCGGTCTTCGGTGCCGAGGTGTCGGCGGGAAGAGCGGCCTTGGCGCTCGCGACGATCGCCGCGAAGGTGGCGGGCTCGTTGACGGCCAGCTCCGCGAGCATGCGGCGGTCGACCTGGATGCCGGCCAGGGCGAGACCCTGGATGAAGCGGTTGTAGGTCAGGCCGTTCGCACGCGACGCGGCGTTGATGCGCTGGATCCACAGACGGCGGAAGTCGCCCTTGCGCGCACGGCGGTCACGGTAGGAGTAGACGAACGAGTGGGTGACCTGCTCCTTCGCCTTGCGGTAGAGGCGCGACCGCTGACCGCGGTAGCCCGCGGCGCGCTCGAGGATGACCCGACGCTTCTTGTGGGCGTTGACGGCCCTCTTCACTCTTGCCATTGTTCTTTTCCTTCGTGTCTCTGGTCGGCAGCAGTCGGTGGACTACAGGCCGAGAAGCTTCTTGGCGACCTTGGTGTCGGCCTTGGACAGCGTCTGGTCCTTGTTCAGGCGAGCCTTGCGCCCCGGGGCCTTGACCTCCAGGTTGTGGCGCATGCCGGCCTGCTGCTTCATCAGCTTGCCGGTACCGGTGACCTTGAATCGCTTCTTGGCACCGGAGTGCGTCTTCATCTTGGGCATGGGGTTCTCCTCGTGTTGTTCGGGCTTGTCGCGGCCGGGACGGCCGGTGGGGGTGCTACTCGGCCGCGGCAGCCGGTGAAGCCGGTGCCGGGTCGGAGTTCTGGGGGGCTTCGGCGGCGGGCGCCTCGGCGACGGGTGCGTCGCCTTCGCGGGCATGCGCCTTCGACGCGTCGCGCTTGGCGTTCTGCTCGGCCTTGGCCTCGGACTTGTTCTTCAGCGGGCCGATGACCATGACCATGTTGCGGCCGTCGATGGTGGGGCTGGACTCGACGGTGCCGAACTCGGCCACGTCCTCCGCGAAGCGCTGGAGCAGACGCACGCCCTGGTCGGGGCGGGACTGCTCACGGCCGCGGAAGAGGATCATCGCCTTGACCTTGTCGCCGGCCTTCAGGAAGCCCTCGGCGCGCTTGCGCTTGGTCTCGTAGTCGTGCACGTCGATCTTCAGGCGGAAACGGACCTCTTTGAGGATCGTGTTGGCCTGGTTGCGGCGGGCCTCCTTGGCCTTCTGCGCGGCTTCGTACTTGAACTTTCCGTAGTCCATGATCTTCGCGACCGGGGGCTTGGAGTTGGGTGCGACCTCGACGAGGTCGAGGTCAGCCTCCTGGGCAAGCCGAAGGGCGACGTCGATGCTGACGACGCCGACCTGCTCGCCGCCGGGGCCCACGAGGCGGACCTCGGGGACTCGAATACGGTCGTTGGTACGGGGATCGCTGATGCGTTGCTCCTTAGTTTCGTGTGTGTTCACGAAAGCAAAGGACATCCCTCGATGTGAGCACGCTGACGTGCTTCACACCACACCCTGTCTCTGCGCTGATCCCGTGACCCGTAGGCACCGGCAGCAACGCAGGGAGTGCAATGACCCGGTAACCTGTTGAGGCGGTTATGCGCGGGTGGGAGATTCTCCACTTTCGTACTGAGACCAATGGCCTCAGAGCCGCAGAGAGTCTATCAGAGACTCGGCCCTTATAGCGAAGGACTTCTCTCGATGAGTGAAACCAGTCTGCCCGACGACTCGTCGTCCGCCATCCGCGACATCGCGGAGGTGCCCGCGATCGAGATCGTGACCACCGCCGCCGTGCACCTCATGAGCGCGGCGGCCGTGAAGTGCGGGCTCTCGGACGACCCCGACGTCGAGACGGACCTCGACGAGGCGCGGAAGCTCATCACCGCGCTGGCCGGGCTCGTGACGGCGTCGGCGCCGTTCCTCGGCGACCAGCACGCCAGGAGCCTCCGCGACGGACTGCGCTCGCTCCAGCTCGCGTTCCGCGAGGCGTCGGCCATCCAGGACCCGGTGGGCGAGGGCCCCGGCGAGAAGTACACCGGCCCCGTCAGCTGACGGCGGTGATCCGCACGCCGAGCGAGTCGACCCGCTCGGCGATGATCCCGCTCTCCGCCCAGCGCTGCTGCAGGCGGGCGATCAGGGCGTCGAGAGCGGGCTGATCGAGCCCGGGCACGAGGGCGAGCACCGCGACGACCTCGGGGCCACGGAGCCTGGCCTCCGGGTCTCCCCCGACCACGCGGATGCCGGCGACGGCCGGCTCGTCACCGGTGGCGAGCTCGAAGGCGTCGACGACATCCGGATCCCGGGGCGCCGGCACCCAGGACTCCCCCTGGGCGAGAGCCCAGACGGCGGGACGGCGGAGGACGAACTCGGTGGGCGATCCGGGGTCGAGCACGATGAGCTCCGTGCCCTCTGCCGCGGCTGCGAGGGCTGCCCGGCGTGCGTCGACGGGGATCGGGCGGGCCTTCGGGTTCCAGGCCGAGAGCGCGGTGACCGAGGTGAAGGCGGGGAGCACCGTGCGACCGCCCGGGCCGCTGACCGTGACGAGGGAGAGCTCCTGGGTCTTGTCGACCCGGAGGCCCGCATCCGTTACGCCTTCGTCTCCGGCGTGGGCGACGAGGGGCACGAGCAGACGGGCGCCGCGGAGGGCGTCGACGACGGCCTCCGGACCGGACCGGCCGTCCCGGAAGGAGGTCAGGGCGTCGACGACCACCTGAGGTGCGCTGCCGTCGTCGGCCTCGTGGCCGTGGGGCTCGAAGTGGCGGCCCTTCCAGGGCTGGCCGGCGGAGTCTGTGCCGGTGTGGGCGTGGCCGTCCGTCCCTCCGTCGGCGGCTCCGTGGGTGCTGCCGTGGGTGCTGGCGTCGTCAGTCAGATGCCACGTCCAGCGCCTCGGCGAGGGTGAACGCGCCCGAGTAGAGCGCGCGGCCCACGATCGCACCCTCGAGGCCGAGCGGCACGAGCTCACGGAGCTCGGCGAGGTCGTCGAGGCTCGAGATGCCGCCGGAGGCGATGACGGGGCGCGAGGTGCGCTCCATGACCTGGCGGAGCAGGTCGACGTTCGGGCCCTTGAGCGTGCCGTCCTTCGTGACGTCGGTCACGACGTAGCGGGCGCAGCCGGCCTCCTCGAGGCGGTCCATGACGGCCCAGAGGTCGCCGGCGTCCTGCGTCCAGCCCCGGGCGGCGAGGGTGGTGCCGCGCACGTCGAGCCCCACGGCCACGGCCTCGCCGTACTGCGCAATGACGTTGGCGGCCCACTCGGGGTTCTCGAGCGCCGCGGTGCCGAGGTTGATGCGCTTCGCACCGGACTCGAGAGCCGTCTCGAGGCTCTCGTCGTCGCGGATGCCGCCGGAGACCTCGACGTTGACGCCCTTGGCCTGGCGGATGACCTTCTTGATCACGCCGAGGTTGCTGCCACGGCCGAAGGCGGCGTCGAGGTCGACGAGGTGGATCCACTCGGCACCCTGCGAGATCCAGTCCGCCGCCGCGTCGACCGGGTCGCCGTGATGCGTCTCGGTGCCGGCCTTGCCCTGGGTCAGGCGCACGGCCTTGCCGGAGGCGACATCGACCGCGGGCAGGAGCACCAGCTTCGGCGCCTTGTTGAACTCGCTCATGACTCTTCTCTCGTTCCGGCCCCGCACGACTCGGCTGGCTGCGTGCGACTGCCCCCCGCGATAGTAGCGACTCGCGGTGGCCACGTCGAAACGGATGTCAGCGGAGCGTCGGATGTCAGCGCAGGGTGCCGATCCAGTTCGCGAGCAGGCGGATGCCGGCCTCGCCGGACTTCTCTGGGTGGAACTGCGTGGCCGAGAGAGGCCCGTTCTCCACGGCCGCGACGAAACGGGAGCCGTGCTCGGACCAGGTGACCAGCGGCGGCCGGTGCGTGACGTCCGGAGTCAGGTGCCAGTCCTGCGCGGCGTAGGAGTGCACGAAGTAGAAGCGCTCGTCGCGGATGCCATCGAAGAGGACAGAGTCCGAGGGTGCATCGACGGTGTTCCACCCCATGTGCGGCACCACGTCGGCCTCGAGCGGACGCACGGTGCCAGGCCACTCGCCGAGGCCCTCGGTGTCGACGCCGCGCTCGATGCCGTCGGCGAACATGACCTGCATGCCCACGCAGATCCCGAGCACCGGCCGGCCGCCCGCGAGCCGCCGGTCGATGACCTCGCCGCCGCGCACGGCAGCGAGCTGCTCCATGACCGCGCTGAAGGCGCCGACGCCGGGCACCACGAGACCGTCGGCTTCGAGCGCGGCAGCGCGGTCGCCCGTGACGGTCACGTCGGCACCCGCGCGCTCGAGGGCTTTGGCCGCGGAGTGGATGTTGCCGCTGCCGTAGTCGAGCAGCACGACGTTCGGGCGCGCGGTCACAGGGCGCCCTTGGTGGAGGGGATGCCGGACACGAGCGGGTCGAGCGCCTTGGCCTGGCGGAAGGCGCGCGCGAAGGCCTTGAACTCCGCCTCGGCGATGTGGTGCGGGTCGCGGCCGTTCAGCACCGTGACGTGCACGGTGAGACCGGCGTTGAAGGTGATGGCCTCGAAGACGTGGCGCACCATCGAACCGGTGAAGTGACCGCCGATGAGGTGGAACTCGAAGCCCGCAGGCTCGCCCGTGTGCACGAGGTAGGGGCGGCCCGAGATGTCGACGACGGCCTGCACGAGCGCCTCGTCGAGCGGCACGAGCGCGTCGCCGAAGCGCGAGATGCCCGACTTGTCGCCGAGGGCCTGCCGGATGGCCTGACCGAGCAGGATCCCCGTGTCCTCCACCGTGTGGTGCACGTCGATCTCGATGTCGCCCTTCGCGCGCACGGTGAGGTCGGTGAGCGAGTGCTTCGCGAACGCGGTCAGCAGGTGGTCGTAGAACGGCACCGAGGTCTGGATGTCGGAGACGCCCGTGCCGTCGAGGTCGAGCGAGAGCTCGATCGACGACTCGCTGGTCTCGCGCTGCAGGCGGGCGGTGCGGGGTGCGGTCATGGTGACAATCCTACCGAGGGGTCAACTCGCGCATGGCGTCGAGGAAGGCGGTGGTCTCGGCGGCCGTGCCCGCGCTCACCCGCAGGTGGCCGGGGATGCTGAGGTTGCGGATGATGATGCCGCGCTCAAGCAGCTGCTGCCAGAGGCCCTCGGGATCGGCGACCCCGCCGAAGAGCACGAAGTTCGCCGCACTCGGCCACGGGTGGTAGCCGAGCTCGGCGAGCCCCTGCTCGATGCGGTCGCGCTGGAGCTTGATGTCGTCGACCATGGCGAGCATCTCGGGTGCGTGGGCGAGAGCTGCGACGGCCGCCGCCTGGGTGAGCGCAGAGAGGTGGTACGGCAGGCGCACGAGCCTCAGTGCGTCGGTGACCGCGGGGTCGGCGGCGAGGTAGCCGAGGCGCGCGCCCGCGAAGGCGAACGCCTTGCTCATCGTGCGGGAGACGATCAGGCGCGGACGGCCCTCGAGCAGGCTCAGTGCCGTGGGCTCGCCCTCGGCCGTGAACTCGGCGTAGGCCTCGTCGACCACGACGATCCCGTCGAACGCGTCGTAGACCCCGCTGACGGTGTCGAGGCCGAGTGCCGTGCCGGTCGGGTTGTTGGGAGAGCAAAGGAAGACGATGTCGGGCTCGGTGCGGCGCACCCAGTCGACGGCGGTTTCGGGCGAGATGAGGTAGTCGGCGTCGCGCTCTGCCGCGATCCAGCGCGTGCCCGTGGCGTGCGCGATGATCGAGTGCATCGAGTAGGTGGGCGGGAAGCCGAGCACGGAGCGGCCCGGACCGCCGAAGGCCATGAGGATCTGCTGCAGGATCTCGTTCGACCCGTTCGCCGCCCAGATGCCCTCGGCGCCCAGCTCGAGGCCGGGCTCGGTGCTCACGAGGTAGCGGGCCAGCGATTCGCGGAGAGCCGTGAACTCGCGATCCGGGTAGCGGTTGACGGTGAGCAGCTCCCGAGCGACCGACTCGATGATGTCGCGCGCCACGTCCTCCGGGATGGGGTGGGTGTTCTCGTTGACGTTCAGCTCGACCGGCAGGTGCAGGTGCGGAGCGCCGTAGGGCTCGAGGCCCCGGAGGTCGTCGCGGATGGGGAGGTCGGAGAGGGAGGTCACCCGAAGAATTCTACGAGGTCGACCGGATGCGCGGTGTGAGCACGCACGACGCGCTACTCCGCGAGGTCGGCCGGGACGGCGATGCGCTGGCCGGGCTGGACAGCCGACTCGCTCAGCTGATTGAGGCTCATGATCTCGGCGATCACATCGCGCGGATCGGCCTCGGGAGCGAGCGTCTCGGCGATGACCCACAGGCTCTGGCCGGCCTTCACCGTCAGGTAGTCGAACTCGGCACCCGCGGTGCTCCCGGTCGCGACGGCCGAGCCTCCGCTGAACATCGCGAAGAACCCGAGCACGAGGATGATCGGCAGCGCCACCACGGCGGCGAGCACGGCACGGCCACGAGCGGTGATGCGCAAGCGGACCGTGGGTGCGGGGGCGGCGGCGAGCCCGGAGACAGGCGCGGCGACGGATGCGGTGCGGGTGGTGCGGAGAGGTGCTGCGTAGCTCATGATTCCTCCTGAAGGGTTCGTACCGGCGCTCGGCCGGGAGCGCCGATACGAAGTCTTGTTCCGAATGTATATTCGAATTTGCGGTTCGTCAAGCGATCCCACCTCGAAGATTCGGCGACACACTCGAACATATGTGTGTTTTCGAGCACTTCTCGGATACAGTTTCGATCGACAGGTGAACTCAACCAGCAGCCACCGACACTGGGTCCGCGAGGGCCGAGGACGAGGCGATGGAGCGCAGCAAGACGGAGCGCAGAAAGCAGGAGACGTGGCGAACGACATCGGGCGCACCAGGCGACGCAAGAGCCTCAGCGACAAGCAGCTCGCGATCCTCGACGTGATCCAGCGCTCCGTGCTGTCACGCGGCTATCCGCCGAGCATGCGCGAGATCGGCGACGCCGTCGGGCTGGCCTCGCTCTCGAGCGTCACGCACCAGCTCAACCAGCTCGAGCTCTCGGGCTACCTCCGCCGCGACCCGAACCGTCCTCGCGCCATGGAGGTGCTGATCGACGTGCCGAGCCTCGACGATGCGCCGTCGCCGGACGCCGACTCCGCGCCGCCGGTCGGCGACGCCACGCTCGTGCCGCTCGTCGGCCGTATCGCCGCCGGCATCCCGATCACCGCCGAGCAGCAGGTCGACGAGGTGTTCCCCCTCCCCCGGCAGCTCGTCGGCAACGGCGACCTCTTCATGCTCAAGGTGGTGGGCGAGTCGATGATCGACGCGGCCATCTGCGACGGCGACTGGGTCGTCATCCGCCAGCAGAGCACCGCCGAGAACGGCGACATCGTGGCCGCCATGCTCGACGAGGAGGCCACCGTGAAGGTGTTCCGCCAGCGCGACGGCCACACGTGGCTGCTCCCCCGCAACTCCAATTTCGAGCCGATCCTGGGCGACTTCGCAACGGTGCTCGGCAAGGTCGTCGCCGTATTGAGGGCTGTCTAGCTGCGGCACGGTTCAGAAACGCAGACGTCGCGGCATCCGACGCCCTGAGGGGCGAGGATGTCGCGACGTCGGCGTTTCTGAACCGGTAGGTGTCAGCGGGAGACGGCGAACTCCGTGAGGCGCTCCTCGAACTCGGGGTTCACGAGGGCGCGCACGTGGGTGCCCGACTCCTCGTACTCGGTGCTGAGCACCGTGTTCTTCTCGTGCAGGAGCGTCACCAGGTCGCCGCGCTCGTACGGGACGAGCAGGTCGACCTCCACGCTCGGGCGCGGCAGGATCTCGTCGACCGCCGCCAGCAGCTCGGCGATGCCCTCGCCCGTGCGCGCCGACACGAAGATCGCGTTCGGCTCGAGGCCACGCAGCACCAGCCGGTCGTCCTCCGGCACGAGGTCGCTCTTGTTGAACACCACGATCTCCGGGATGCCACGGGCACCCGCCTCACCCATCACGTCGCGGACGGTCGTGATCTGGCTCGCCGGATCCGGGTGGGATCCGTCGACCACATGCACCACGACATCCGAGTCGGACACCTCTTCGAGGGTCGACCGGAACGCCTCCACGAGCTGGTGCGGCAGAGCGCGCACGAATCCGACGGTGTCGGCGATCGTGTACGGGCGGCCGTCGGCCGTGATGTTCTTGCGCACGGTGGCGTCGAGGGTCGCGAACAGGGAGTTCTCGACCAGCACGCCGGCGCTCGTGATGCGGTTGAGCAGCGACGACTTGCCCGCGTTGGTGTAGCCCGCGATCGCGACGCTCGGCACGGCGTTGCGCTTGCGGCTGGCCCGCTTCGCGTCGCGCGCCGGCTTCATCTCCTTGATCTGCTTGCGGAGCTTCGCCATGCGGGTGTGAATGCGGCGGCGATCGAGCTCGATCTTCGTCTCACCGGGCCCGCGCGAGCCCATTCCGGCGCCCACGCCACCCACCTGGCCACCGGCCTGGCGGGACATCGAGTCACCCCAGCCGCGCAGTCGCGGCAGGAGGTACTGGAGCTGCGCGAGCTCGACCTGGGCCTTGCCCTCGCGGCTCTTGGCGTGCTGGCTGAAGATGTCGAGGATGACGGCCGTGCGGTCGATCACCTTCACCTTCACCACGTCTTCGAGGGCACGCCGCTGGCTCGGGGCCAGCTCGGTGTCGGCGATCACCGTGTCGGCTCCGAGGGAGGCCACCAGGGCGCGCAGCTCCTCGGCCTTGCCCTTGCCGAAGTAGGTGCTGGGGTCGGGATACGGACGGCGCTGCAGGAGGCCGTCGAGCACGACGGCTCCCGCGGTCTCGGCGAGGGCCGCGAGTTCGCGCAGGGAGTTCTCGGCGTCGCCGAGGGTGCCCTGGGAGTAGACGCCGATGATGACGACGTTCTCGAGCCGGAGCTGCCGGTACTCGACCTCGGTGACGTCTTCGAGCTCGGTCGAGAGCCCGGCGACGCGGCGGAGCGACTGGCGATCCTCCCGGTCGAACTGGTCACCGTCGTAGCCCGAATCGGAACCCGGAGCACCGTGGCCCGTGGTCTCGGGCCGCTGCAGCGCCTGGGCCGCGCCCTGCTCGAACAGCGAGTAGCCGGACGAGCGCTTCTCGGCGCTCGCCAGCACCCGGCTGACGGCGTCGTCGCCCTCTGCGGTCGTGCTCTCGTCGTGAGTCTTGTGGTCTGACATTGCGGTCAAGACTAGTCTCCTTGTTTGCTAGATTCCTTGTATGGAGGGCGAGCACTACTTCTCGGCGCAACCCGCCGGAGAGCTGGCGCTCCGTGAGATCGACGTCACCCTCGCGGGTTCTCCCTACCGGGTCGTCACCTCGTCGAAGATCTTCAGTCCCGACCATGTCGACACCGGCACCCAGGTCTTGCTGGCGAATGTCCCGACCCCACCGCCCGACGGCGATCTGCTCGATCTCGGCTGCGGGTGGGGACCGATCGCACTGACGCTCGCGCTGGAGTCACCGCGCGCCACGGTGTGGGCGGTGGACGTCAACGAACGTGCTCTGGATCTGGTGCGGCGGAATAGTCACATGATGGGTCTCGACAACATCAACGCCTGCCGGCCCGAGGATGTTCCCGATCACGTGCGATTCGCCACAATCTGGTCGAATCCGCCGATCCGGGTGGGCAAGGAGGTGCTGCACTCGATGCTGCAGCACTGGCTGCCGCGGCTCAGGACCGAGGCGGAGGCGTGGCTCGTGGTGCAGAAGAACCTGGGTTCGGACTCCCTGCAGCGCTGGCTGGACGGGGAGTTCCCGACCCTCGAGGTGTCTCGCACCACCACGGCCAAGGGGTTCCGGGTGCTGCGCGCCCGCACGACGCCACACGACGACTAGCGTCGACGCGCGCTGAGACGTCAGGCGAGCGAGAGGTCACCCTCGTAGACGAGCTCGGCAGGGCCCGAGAGGGCGACGTGCTCGCCGTCCTCGGTGGGGAACATCCGCACGCCCACGACGCCGCCCGGGACCGTGACGCGCCACTGGTTCGGAGCACCCGCGCCCGCCCAGTGCCGGGTGGCGAGGGCCGCCGCCGCCGCTCCGGTGCCGCAGGAGAGGGTCTCGCCGCTCCCCCGCTCGTGCACGCGCATGCGGATGTGGCCGACGCCGTCACGCACCAGAGGATCGCTCGGCACCACGAACTCGACGTTCGCGCCGTCGACCGGCGAGGGCTCGAGGTGCGGGATGTAGGAGAGGTCGGCCTCGTCGAGCTCGTCGTCGTCGGCGAGGGCCACCACCACGTGGGGGTTGCCGAGGTTGATGCCGAGGCCTGGGCGGGCCACCTGGAGGTTCTTGGCGCGCACGAGCGGCTCGCCGCCCTCGAGCCGCCAGCGGCCGAGGTCGGCCTGGAATCCGAGGGTGTTGCGCTGCACGTCGCGCACACCGCTGCGCGTGCCGATGGCGAGGGTCTCGCCGGGCTCGAGGGTGGCGAGCCCGTTGTCGAGCAGGTAGCGGGTGAAGACCCGGATGCCGTTGCCGCACATCTCGGCGATCGAGCCGTCGGCGTTGCGGTAGTCCATGAACCACTCGGCCGCGGGATCCTCGGCGAGCGACGCGGCGCCCGCGTCGATGTGCGCCGAGCGCACGGCGCGGAGGAGACCGTCGGCACCGACGCCGAAGTGACGGTCGCAGACCGCCGCGACCTGGCTCGGATCGAGGTCGACCTCACCCTCGGGGTCGGCGAAGAGCACGAAGTCGTTCCCCGCGCCCTGGCCCTTGGTGAAGTGCAGATCGGCTGGCATGGATTCAGTCTAGGACGGCGTGGAGAGCCGCCTGCACGCTGTCCGCGTTCAGCGGATCGACGTCGATCGCGTCGGCGTAGCGCTTGAACCAGCTCACCTGGCGGCGGGCGTACCGGCGGGTCAGGGACTGCGCCTCGGCGATCGCCTCCTCGCGCGTGGAATGCCCGTCGAGCTCGGCGAGGGCCTGCGCGTAGCCGATCGCGCGGGCGGCCGTCGTGCCCTCGCGGAGGCCGTTCTCCGCGAGCGCCCCGACCTCGTCCAGGAGGCCCGCTGCCCACATCCGTTCGACCCGGGCGTCGAGCCGCTCGACGAGGTCGGGGCGCGGGATGCCGAGTCGCAGCACGGTGGCCGGCCGCCACGGCACGGGCGCATCCGGGAGCGTGCCGGACAGCGGAGCCCCCGTGAGCTCGACCACCTCGAGCGCGCGCACGATGCGACGGCCGTTGTGCTGCCCGATCGCCGCCGCCGCCGCCGGGTCGACCTCCTTGAGGCGGTCGTAGAGGGCGCGCGGGCTCGACGCCTCGAGCTCGGCCTCCAGCCGGGCGCGCACCGCGTCGTCGCGCGCCGGGAAGCTGAAGTCGAAGAGCACGGAGGACACGTAGAGGCCCGATCCGCCGACGAG
Source organism: Herbiconiux sp. (assembly GCF_023264895.1). GTDB lineage: Bacteria > Actinomycetota > Actinomycetes > Actinomycetales > Microbacteriaceae > Herbiconiux. The sequence goes on from NZ_JAHFUY010000029.1 coordinate 12,888, forward strand.
CACGGCCGTGCCTCCGCGCTCGAGGATGGCGTCGATGTCGGCTCGGGCCGCCCGCTGGTAGGCCGCCACCGAGGCGTCGTCGGTGACCTCGAGCACGTCGAGCTGATGGTGCGGGATGCCTCGGCGCTCCGCCGGCGGGAGCTTCGCGGTGCCGATGTCCATGCCGCGGTAGAGCTGCATGGCGTCGGCGTTCACGACCTCGGCGGGGCGGCCTGCCGCGACCAGGCGCTCGGCGATGTCGAGCGAGAGGTCGGACTTGCCCGTGCCGGTGGCTCCGACCACGGCGACGAGGGTCGCGGGGCCGGCCGAGGGTGGGATCGGTGCTGGTGGGTGGGTGGCCATGCCGCAGCTAGCCGCGGAGGTCGTCGGTGGGGCTGTAGATCGGGACCGTGCTGACACCCGGCCCGTGGTGGCGGACTCCTGCGGCCGGGGCAGGGGCAGCGCCCGCGGGGCCGACGCGGAGAGTGGGGAGCCCGAGCGACACGGGGCCCACCTTCGTGGAGGCGGTTGCACCCCCGGCCGGGGTGGGGACACCGCAGGACTCGGCCTCCGCCCTGTCCCACGCGTCACCCGCGCGGGTGGCGCGCACGGCGAGCGGGGACCCGTCGCTGTCGGCGAGGAGGTGGAAGGGCGCGGCCTGGGTGATGACGACAGAGACCACATCTCCCGGACGAGGGCGAGCCGACCCCGCGGGCAGCTCGAAGTGCACGAGCCTGCTGTCTTCGGCGCGGCCGCTCAGACGGTGCGTGGCGGTGTCCTTCCGGCCCTCGCCGTTGGCGACCACGAGCTCGACCCGGCGGCCGATGATCTTCTGGTTCTCCTCGAGCGAGATGCGCTCCTGCAGGGCGACGAGACGCTCGTAGCGCTCCTGCACCACAGCGTGCGGCACCTGATCGGGCAGCGTGGCCGCGGGAGTGCCGGGACGGATGGAGTACTGGAAGGTGAAGGCCGAGGCGAATCGCGCCTGCTCGACCACGCGGAGGGTCTCCTGGAAGTCCTCCTCGGTCTCGCCGGGGAAGCCCACGATGATGTCGGTCGAGATCGCGGCGTTCGGGATCTTCTCGCGCACCCGGTCGAGGATGCCGAGGAACTTCGCGGAGCGGTACGACCGGCGCATGGCACGCAGGATGCGGTCGGAACCGGACTGCAGCGGCATGTGCAGCTGCGGCATCACCGCCGGCGTCTCGGCCATGGCGTCGATCACGTCGTCGGTGAACGCGGCCGGATGGGGGCTCGTGAAGCGGATGCGCTCCAGCCCCTCGATCTGGCCGGCTGCTCGCAGCAGCTTGCCGAAGGCGAGGCGGTCGCCGAACTCGACGCCGTAGGAGTTGACGTTCTGACCGAGCAGCGTGACCTCGAGGGCGCCGTCGTCGACGAGCGACTGGATCTCGGCGAGGATCTCGCCCGGTCGACGGTCCTTCTCCTTGCCGCGGAGAGCGGGCACGATGCAGAACGTGCAGGTGTTGTTGCAGCCGACGGAGATGGAGACCCAGCCGCTGTAGGTGGAGTCGCGCTTGGTGGGGAGGGTCGACGGGAACGTCTCGAGCGACTCGAGGATCTCGATCTGCGCCTCGTCGTTGTGGCGGGCCCGCTCGAGCAGGCTCGGCAGCGAGCCCATGTTGTGGGTGCCGAACACGACATCGACCCAGGGCGCCTTGTCGAGGATGACGTTCTTGTCCTTCTGGGCCAGGCAGCCCCCCACGGCGATCTGCATGCCCTCGTGGCGGCGCTTCACCGACGCCAGGTGGCCCAGGTTGCCGTAGAGCTTGTTGTCGGCGTTCTCGCGCACGGCGCAGGTGTTGATGACGACGACGTCGGCCTCGACCCCGTCCGCCGGAACGTAGCCGGCGGCCTCGAGCGATCCGCTCAGCCGCTCGGAGTCATGCACGTTCATCTGGCAGCCGTAGGTGCGCACCTCGTAGGTGCGTACGCGGCCGCTCGCCTCCCGAACCGCACTCAACGGCGCGATCACGGTCGGTGCTTCACTCACGCTGCTCATAGTCCGTCCATTCTACGAACTGCCGGCGCCCGCCCCGTGGCTCCGCCGCCGCCGATCAGCGACGGCGAGAGAATCGGATGCTCGGGGGCGAAGCGGTGGAGAATCGCTCAGCGGAAGCGGGGGCCGCCGGAGGACTTGCGGGTGGACATGGCCTGGCGGGTGACCTCGCGGACGACTCCCGAGGCGAAACCACGACGGGTGAGGAAGGCCATGAGGCGGCGCTCGGCCGTCTGGTCGTCGAACGAGGAGAGCTGCCCGATGCGCTTGGTGGCAGCATCGCGGGCGAGATCGAACTCGTGGTCGTCGTCGAGACGGGAGAGCGCCTCGGTGACGAGCTCGGACGGGATCTTGCGCGCCGCGAGCTCGCGCGAGATGACCGCTCGGCTCTTGTGGTTGCGCTCGCTCAGGCGCTCGACGAGCGACTCCGCCAGCGCGAAGTCGTCGAGGTAGCCGAACTCGGCGTAGCGGGCGACGAGCACGTCGGCCTCGTCGGACGACGCCCCCTGAGCCACGAGGAGATCGTGCGTCTCGCCCGCGGAGAGCTGACGACGACCGAGAGCCCGCACGACGGTGTCGCTCACCCGGGCGAGACGCTCCTCATCGCTCAGCTCGGGCTCGTCGTCGACCTCGTCGGGATCGGAATCCGAGTCCCAGCTGGTCGGCGTGACCGGGAACGACACCACGGGACCCGGAGGTGTGGTGGTCTCGGCTGTCTCTGATGACGACGAGCGTCGCCCGAAGACGGGATGGGAGACCTCGGCAGCCGACCCGGCCGCCGCGGAGCGCTGCCGCCCGCGGCGGACCGAGTCGAGGCTGACGATGTCGTTCACGCGCTAGGCGCCCTTCCGCGAGGCGATCTTGGGCTGGATGGACTCGACCTTGCCCGAGGCGGCCGCCGCATCGGCAGCGGCGAGAGCCGCGGCACCGACTTCTCCCACACCGAGCTTGGCGAGGATCTTGTTCTCGATCTCGAGCGCGATGTCGGGGTTCTCGGTGAGGAACCGACGCGAGTTCTCCTTGCCCTGCCCGAGCTGGTCGCCGTCGTAGGTGTACCAGGCACCCGACTTGCGCACGATCTCGTGCTCCACCCCGAAGTCGATCAGGCTGCCCTCGCGGGAGATGCCGATGCCGTAGAGGATGTCGAACTCGGCCTGCTTGAAGGGCGGAGCCATCTTGTTCTTCACGACCTTCACCCGGGTGCGGTTTCCCACCGCGTCAGTGCCCTCCTTGAGGGTCTCGATGCGGCGGATGTCGAGCCGCACGGAGGCGTAGAACTTCAGCGCCTTGCCGCCCGCGGTGGTCTCGGGGCTGCCGAAGAACACGCCGATCTTCTCGCGCAGCTGGTTGATGAAGATCATCGTGGTGTTGGTCTGGCTGAGGCCACCGGTGAGCTTGCGGAGCGCCTGCGACATGAGGCGCGCCTGCAGACCCACGTGCGAGTCACCCATCTCGCCCTCGATCTCGGCGCGCGGCACGAGGGCCGCCACGGAGTCGATGACGATCAGGTCGATCGAGCCGGAGCGCACCAGCATGTCGGCGATCTCGAGCGCCTGCTCACCCGTGTCGGGCTGGGAGACCAGCAGGGAGTCGATGTCGACGCCGAGCTTCTTGGCGTACTCCGGGTCGAGCGCGTGCTCGGCGTCGATGAAGGCCGCGATGCCGCCGGCACGCTGGGCGTTGGCGATGGCGTGCAGGGTCAGCGTGGTCTTACCCGAGGATTCCGGACCGTAGATCTCGACGATGCGCCCGCGCGGCAGTCCTCCGATGCCGAGCGCGACATCCAGGGCGATCGAACCGGTCGCGATGACCTCGACGGGGGCGCGGTCGTCGCTGCCGAGACGCATGACCGACCCTTTGCCGAACTGGCGGTCGATCTGGGCGAGCGCGGTCTCGAGTGCTTTCTCACGATTTGCTTCTGACGGCATCTCGGTCTCCTTCTGGTGTGTGCGGCCTCTCGGCGGCGATGGTGTGCCCACAGGCTGTCGTGTGCGTCCGAGCTTTCCGGGCGGCAACGACAAGGCGTCACGGGAGTGATCGAACGAACCCCACGTTAGGGACGACCACCGACACCGGGTCGGCCGAGTGCCCATCTGTGGAGAAGCGTCAGAGATGCTTCCGCTGTGCAGGAGCCTACGCCTGTCCGAAGATATGTTCGAGACAAACACGGCGTGTCGCATCCGATCTTCGAGGCATGCGAAAAGGCCCCCGGACGCATCCGGGGGCCTTCGTGTCAGCTGCGGGGCTGGGCGGGGAGCCCGGCGCCGTGTCGTCTCTGCGGTGGCACATCTGCCGCCCGGCACACCGCGAGCCACACCTCTCGCGGGGGGATGCCGGAGCGGAGCGCGTGCTCCGCGGTCTGGTCACCGAGATCGACGAGCACGAGATCGCGCGTGACGACCTGGCCGTACGCGTCGCCGAACTCCTCGGCGATCGCTGTCCTGAACTCGCTCAGCCTCACCGAGGGGCTGCCGCGCTCAGCGTGCGACGAGGTCGGCGTCGAAGTCGGCGACGAACTCGTCCGGAATGGTGTCGGGGATGGGATCGATGCCCTCGACCACGGCGAGCCGGTCTCCGACCTCGCGCATGATCACCGAGATGGGCGTGTCGAGAGCCTCGGCCACGGAGGCGAGGATCTCGCTCGAGGCCTCTTTCTGGCCTCGCTCCACCTCGCTGAGGTAGCCGAGTGCGACGCTCGCCTTGCTTGCCACTTGACGAAGGGTGCGGCCCTTCTGCAGGCGGAAGTCCCGAAGCACGTCGCCGATTTCCTGACGAACTAGAATCACTGGACCCTCCTTGCGTTCCGGTCACGATCTTTCGAGTGGCACTCGAACCGCGGTTTCACCCTTTGGTTCGTAGCAGAAACTCTAAACGACTGGGACTGGACAATTCTTGTGAATGACGTCAGATGTAACGTGATCGAAACCCCGGGCATTCCCCGGATCCCGGTTCACAGGAACTCCTCGAGAATCTCCAGAGCACGCTCGACCGTCTGCTCGCGGATGGCGCGCCGATCGCCCTCGAGCCGGAGCGGGAAGCTCCGCACGTCGTGGCCGATCGCCAGGCCGATGAAGACCACTCCCGCCTCCTGCCCGTCCTGCGGATCGGGACCGGCGACACCGGTCGTGGACAGCCCGATCGCCGCCGGCTCGCCACGCACCGCGAGGGCCGTGCGCACGCCGACCGCCATCTGCACGGCGACATCCGGATGCACGGCCCCGTGGGCCGCCAGGACCTCGGCATCGACGCCCAGCACGCTGTGCTTGAGCGCGGTGTCGTAGGCCACCACTCCCCCGTGCAGCACGGCCGAGGCGCCCGGCACGTCGACGAGGGCGGAGGTGAGGAGGCCGCCGGTCAGCGACTCCGCGATGGCGATCGTGCGGTGGCTCGCGGTGAGGGAGGCGACGATCCGGGACGCGACCTCGCTCACGCTGCGGCCGCCGGCCTGCGGTTCAGTCGCCAGGCCTGCACGAGGTAGTCGATGCCGGTGAGCACCGTGAGCAGCACCGCGATGGTCATGGTCACGCCGTTGACCCAGTTCATCCAGTCGCCGAGGAGGCTCGGGAACGGCAGCAGCGCGAGCGAGATCGCGATCGACTGGGCCAGCGTCTTGAGCTTGCCGCCGCGCGATGCCGGGATGACGCGATCCGAGAGCTGCACGAAGCGCCAGACGGTGATGCCGATCTCCCGCACGAGGATGATGATCGTGACCCACCAGGGCAGTTCCGCGAGGATCGACAGACCGACGAGCGCGGCTCCCGTGAGCACCTTGTCGGCGATGGGGTCGAGCAGCTTGCCGAGGTCGGTGACGAGGTTGCGGCTGCGGGCGATGTGGCCGTCGATGCCGTCGGTGGCGATGGCGAGGATGAAGAGCACGGCCGCGGCCCAGCGGAGCCAGCTGTCGGTGCCGCCGTCGATGAGCAGCATCGCGAAGAAGACCGGGGCCAGCAGGATCCGGATCACCGTGATGGCGTTCGGCAGGTTCCAGTTGCTCGGCTTCGGCACCGCGCCGCCGTGCTCGGTGCTCGTCACGTGCTACTCCCTGCCGGTCAGGCCCCAGGCGTCCTCATCCGAGTCGCCGTCCACCTCAGGGTACTGGTCGAGCGACTCGGTCGGGAACGGGTTGGCCTCGGCCGAAGCCGGAGCCGGAGCCGGAGCCGCTGCCGCCATGGCCGCAGCGGGCGCCGCACCGGCGGGCGCAGCAGCAGAGCTCGCTCCTCCCCCGCGGAGCATCGCCAGCACCTCCGGCAGCTGCTCGGCGGTCACGAGCACGTCGCGCGCCTTCGAGCCCTCCGACGGGCCGACGATCTCGCGCGACTCGAGCAGGTCCATGAGACGCCCTGCCTTCGCGAAGCCGACCTTGAGCTTGCGCTGGAGCATCGAGGTGGAGCCGAACTGCGTGTTCACCACGAGCTCGGCCGCCTGCAGCAGCACCTCGAGGTCGTCTCCGATGTCGGAGTCGATGTTCTTCTTCTCGGCGGTGACGGCCACGTCGTCGCGGTACTCGGGGCGGGCCTGGCGGGTGACGTGCTCGACGACCTTGGCGATCTCGCTCTCGGGCACCCAGGCGCCCTGCACGCGGATGGACTTCGACGAGCCCATCGGCAGGAAGAGCGCGTCGCCCTGGCCGATCAGCTTGTCGGCACCCGGCTGGTCGAGGATGACGCGGGAGTCGGTGACGCTCGTGACGGCGAAGGCGAGCCGGGACGGCACGTTGGCCTTGATCAATCCCGTCACGACATCGACCGAGGGCCGCTGGGTGGCGAGCACGAGGTGGATGCCGGAGGCGCGGGCGAGCTGGGTGATGCGCACGATCGAGTCCTCGACGTCGCGCGGGGCGACCATCATGAGGTCGGCGAGCTCGTCGACCACCACGAGGAGGTAGGGGTACGGCTTGAGCTGGCGCTGCGAGGCCGGCGGGAGCACGATCTCGTCGTTGATGACGGCGCGGTTGAAGTCGTCGATGTGACGGAAACCGAAGCTCTCGAGGTCGTCATACCTCATGTCCATCTCCTTCACCACCCACGACAGCGCCTCGGCCGCCTTCTTGGGGTTGGTGATGATGGGGGTGATCAGGTGCGGCACGCCCTGGTAGGCGGTCAGCTCGACCCGCTTGGGGTCGATCAGCACCATGCGCACCTCGCTGGGCTTCGCGCGCATCAGAACGCTCGTGACCATCGAGTTGATGAAGCTCGATTTTCCGGATCCCGTGGAGCCGGCGACCAGGAGGTGGGGCATCTTGGCGAGGTTCGCGAGCACGAACTTGCCCTCGACGTCCTTGCCGACACCGATGGTCATCGGGTGCGGGTCGTTCATCGCCTTCTGCGAGCGGAGCACGTCGCCGAGCGAGACCGTCTCGCGGTCGGTGTTCGGGATCTCGATGCCGATCGCGCTCCGGCCCGGGATGGGCGAGAGGATGCGCACCTCGTTCGACGCGACCGCGTAGGCGAGGTTCTTCGACAGCGCGGTGACGCGCTCGACCTTGACGCCGGGGCCGAGCTCGATCTCGTAGCGGGTGACGGTCGGGCCACGGGAGAAGCCCGTGACCGAGGCGTCGACCGAGAACTGCTTGAGGACGTCGGTGATGGCCGCCACGATGTCGTCGTTCGCCGCCGAGCGCGCCTTCGAGGGCTCTCCGGTGGAGAGGTGCGAGACCGAGGGGAGGCGGTAGTTCGCCGAGTCGGAGGCGGGGGCAGGGGCCGGCATTCCGGACACCTCACCCGTCATGGTCAGGTCGAGCGGGGTGTCGGGGAGGGGGGTCGCGAAGGCGGGGAGCGCCTCGGTGCCCTCGTCGTCGAGCAGGCCCGTGGTCTGGCGGCGACCGGGGAGCACCTCGCCCGTGATGCGCTTGATCGCGAGCTCGGCGGCCTCCATGTCGTGCAGGAGGCCGTTGCCGAAGGCTTCGGTGCTGTCGGGGTCGAGCGGGGCTGCGGCAGCCGGGTCGACGACCTCGGCGGCACTCGCGAAGGCGCCCTCCTCCGCAGGCGGGGTGCGGTCCTCGACGCGCGGGGCGAGCGAGGGGGTGTCGAACTCGGGGTCCTCCTCGCGCTGGCTCTTGTTGCGGCGCCACCACGGGAGGGCGTCGTCGCCCGCGCGGTCGGCGTCGAAGTCGAGCATGTCGTCGATCGAGCCCGTCGCATCCGCGTCGCCCGCGCCCTTGGCCTTCGAACCCCTGGCGGGCTTCTCCGGCTTGGCCTCCTCGGCCTCGGGGGCCGGGGCGCCGAAGAGGTAGGCGTAGAGCTCACGGAGGCGGCGGCCGATCCGGTTCGGCGGGGTCTTCGTGATGATGAACAGCGACAGCACGCCGAAGACCACCATCACGGCCGTGGCGCCGATGGGTGTGATGAGGAGGATCAGCGGGGCGGCTACGAGCCAGCCGACCACGCCACCGGCGACCGCGAGCTGCTCGATGCCCGCGGCGGGCTCGGGGGCGCCGCCGAAGATGTGGCAGAGCCCGGAGACCGTGACGAGGAAGATCGAGAGGCCGATGCCGATCCGGCCGTTGTCGTGCACCGAGCTCGGATGCCGGAACAGCCACAGCGCGAGCAGCAGCATGATGACCGGGAGCGCGTAGGAGACGCGGCCGAAGAGGCCGCCGAAGGTCCAGGCGCTGATGGAGTTGGCGACGGCGCTCGAGGCGAAGAACCACTCCACGAGCGCACCGGAGACCGCGAGCAGGAAGAACAGGAACGGGAGCCCGTCGCGCCGCTCCTCCTTGGCCAGCTTCTCGGGACCGAACGCCCGGGCGGCACCGCCCACGACGTGGGCGAGCCCGAGCCAGGCCCGCGTGATGACGCCGGGACCCTGCTCCTCGCTCACCACGGGGTACTTGACCGTCTTCTGAGCGGTGGTGCGGGCGGGGGTCTTGCGGGTGCTGGTGGCGGCCGTCCCGCGCGCCGATGACGCCCGCGCGCGGGGCGTCGACTTGCTACTCGTGGCCATGCTTTCACGCTACCCGCGCGGTCGCGCTTCTCCGTGTCACGAGCTCGGGTGTCTCCAAAACCACGACCGAGACGTCACTTTCCACACGAAGATCGAGATCTAGGTGTGGAAAGTGACGTCTCGGCAGAGGGGATGGTGAGGGGTCAGGCCTCGATGACCAGGGGGACGATCATGGGACGGCGGCGCAGGCTCGAGTTGACCCAGCGGCCGACCGTGCGGCGCACGACCTGCTGCAGGGCGTGGGAGTCGCGCACGCCGTTCTCGGCCGCCTCGGCGAGGGCGGCACTGATCTTCGGCTTGACCGCGTCGAAGACCCGGTCGTCCTCCGCGAAGCCCTTGGCGTGGATCTCGGGGCCGACGACGATGCGGCCGGTCTGGGCCTCCACCACGACGATGATCGAGATGAAGCCCTCCTCGCCGAGGATGCGGCGGTCCTTGAGGTCGGCATCCGTGATCTCGCCCACGCTCGAGCCGTCGACGTAGACGAAGCCGAGGTCGTACTGGCCGACCACCTTCGCGACGCCGTCGCGGAGGTCGATGACCGTGCCGTCCTCCGCGATGATCGTGTTCTCCTCGGGCACGCCGGTCTCGATGGCGAGCTTCTGGTTGGCCACGAGGTGGCGGTACTCGCCGTGCACGGGCAGCACGTTCTTGGGCTTCAGGATGTTGTAGCAGTAGAGCAGCTCGCCCGCGGCGGCGTGGCCGGAGACGTGCACCTTGGCGTTGCCCTTGTGCACGACGTTCGCGCCGAGCTTCGTGAGCCCGTTGATGATGCGGTAGACCGCGTTCTCGTTGCCCGGGATCAGGCTCGAGGCGAGGATGACGGTGTCGCCCTCCCCCACCTCGATCTGGTGCTCGAGGTTGACCATACGCGAGAGCACCGCCATCGGCTCGCCCTGCGATCCGGTGGACATGTAGACGATCTTGTCGTCCGGGATGTCGCCGGCCTTCTTGAAGTCGACGAGCACGCCCGCGGGGACCTTCAGGTAGCCGAGGTCCTCGGCGATGGTCATGTTGCGCACCATCGAGCGGCCGAGGAGCGCCACGCGGCGACCGTTGGCGTGAGCGGCGTCGAGCACCTGCTGCACACGGTGCACGTGGCTCGAGAAGCTCGCCACGACCACGCGCCGGGGAGCCCGGGCGATGACGGCCTCGAGCACCGGTCCGATGTCGCGCTCGGGCGTGGTGAAGCCGGGCACGTCGGCGTTGGTGGAGTCGACGAGGAACAGGTCGACGCCCTCCTCGCCGAGCCGCGCGAAGGCACGGAGGTCGGTGAGGCGGTTGTCGAGCGGCAGCTGGTCCATCTTGAAGTCGCCGGTGTGCAGCACGGTGCCCGCGGGCGTCGTGATGGCCACCGCGAGCGCATCCGGGATGGAGTGGTTGACGGCCACGAACTCGCACTCGAACGGACCGAGATCCTCGATGTCACCCTCGGTCACGTCGAGCGTGTAGGGCTTGATGCGGTGCTCCTTGAGCTTCGCCTCGACGAGTGCGAGCGTGAGCGCCGAACCGATCAGCGGGATGTCCTCGCGCAGTTTCAGGAGATACGGGACAGCGCCGATGTGGTCTTCGTGGCCGTGCGTGAGCACGATCCCCACGATGTCCTGCAGGCGGTCACGCACGATGCTGAAGTCGGGCAGGATCAGGTCGACACCGGGCTGGTGCTCCTCGGGGAACAGCACCCCGCAGTCGACGACGAGGAGCTTGCCGGCGTACTCGAACACGGTCATGTTGCGGCCGATCTCGCCGAGTCCGCCCACGGGGACGACTCGGAGAGTGCCGGGCTGAAGCGGCGGCGGATCGGAAATGGGGCTCTGCATGGGCCCTCCTCTCAGCGGGGGTTGCCCGCTTCTTTCACTCAGCGGGTCGTACCCGCTACTTTCGGCAGTGCACCGCCGGCGGCCGCGTTGCGGTCGGGGCGGAAGTTCTTGAAGTCGAGACCCGGGATGTCCTTGACGAGGTCGATCTCGGTCTCGATCTGGGCGGCCTCCCACTCCTCGGGGCCCACGAGGGGCAGCCGCACGCGCGGGCTGCCGATGCGGCCGAGGCCGTGCAGGATGTACTTGGCCGCGACCGTGCCTGGCACGTGCGTCATGACGGCGCGGACGAGCGGCTCGAGCGACCGGTGGGCTGCGGTGGCGGTGGCGAGGTCGCCCGCGTTGACCGCGTCGACGATCACGCGGTACGACGCGGGCGCGATGTTGGCAGTGACCCCGATGAGGCCCACGGCGCCGATGGCGAGGTGCGGCAGCACGTTCGCGTCGTCGCCCGAGAAGTAGAGCAGGTCGGTCTGGTTGAGCACCCGGCTGACCTCGCTGAAGTCGCCCTTGGCGTCTTTCACACCGAGGATGTTGGGGTGCTTCGCGAGGCGCAGCAGCGTCTCGTACTTGATCGGCACGCCCGTGCGGCCGGGGATGTCGTAGAGGATCACCGGCAGGTCGGTCGCGTCGGCGATCATGCGGAAGTGGGTGAGGATGCCCGCCTGGGTGGGCTTGTTGTAGTACGGCGTGACGACGAGGTTGCCGTCGGCACCCGCCTTCTCGCTCTGGCGGGCGAGCTGCATGGCGTGGGCCGTCTCGTTCGATCCGCCGCCCGTGATGATCTTCGCGCGACCCGCCGCGACGTCCTTCCCGACCTCGACGAGCCGGATCTTCTCCGGGTCGGTGAGCGTGGAGGTCTCGCCCGTCGTGCCCGTGACGACGATGCCGTCGGCTCCGTGGGAGACGAGGTCGTCGATGAGCTTCTCGGCGGCGGGCCAGTCGACCTCGCCCTCGGCGGTGAACGGGGTGACCATGGCGACCAGGACCTGGCCGAACGGGTTCGCTGCGGTAGACACGGCTCTAGGCTATCGCCTCAGGTTAACGGGAGCCGACGCGCTCAGAAGCCCAGCCGTCCGAGCAGCTTCGGGTCGCGCTGCCAGTCCTTCGCGACCTTCACCCGGATGTTGAGGTAGACCTGCCGCCCGAGCAGCGGTTCGATCTGGGCGCGGGCCCTCGACCCGACCTCGCCGAGCCGGGCGCCCTTGGGGCCGATGATGATGCCCTTCTGGCTGTCCCGCTCCACGAAGAGGTTGGCGTAGATCTCGACGAGATCCTTGTCCTCCCGCTCCCTCATGTCGTCGATCGTCACGGCGATGGAGTGCGGCAGCTCGTCGCGCACGCCCTCGAGCGCGGCCTCGCGGATGAGCTCGGAGATGCGCGACTCGAGCCCCTCATCGGTGTACTGGTCGTCTGGGTAGAGCTTCTCCGACTTCGGCAGCAGCCGGATGAGCTCGCTCGTGAGCACGTCGAGCTGGATGCGGCTGGTCGCCGACACGGGGATGACCGTGTCCCATTCGCGGAGCTCCGAGACGGCGAGCAGCTGCTCCCCCACCTGCTGCTTCGACGCGGAGTCGATCTTCGTCACGACCGCGATCTTCTTCGCGCCCGGGTACTGGTCGAGCTGGTCGTTGATGTAGCGGTCGCCCGGACCGATCTTCTCGTTCGCGGGCACGCAGAAGCCGATCACGTCGACGTCACCGAGCGTCGTCTGCACGAGCGAGTTGAGCCGCTCGCCGAGGAGGGTGCGCGGCCGGTGCATGCCGGGGGTGTCGACGACGATGATCTGGCCCGCCTCGTCGTGCACGATGCCGCGGATGGTCTGCCGGGTGGTCTGCGGCTTCGAACTCGTGATGGCGACCTTCTCCCCCACGAGCGCGTTCGTGAGCGTCGACTTGCCGACGTTCGGCCGGCCCACGAAGGTCGCGAACCCCGCCCTGAAGTCGTCCTGCTGCTGGTTCATGCGTTCTCCTCGGTCGGTTCGGCCATTCTCGCGGATGCCTCGGGGTCGCGGTGAACGAGAACGGTCGTGATGCGCTTGCGGCGGCCGTCGACGCGGTCGGCGATGAGCACGAGGCCGGAGGAGCGCGCCACCGATCCGGCCACCGCGAGCCGGCCGAGCGACTTCGCCAGCAGGCCGCCCACCGAGTCGACGTCGTCGTCGTCGAGCTCGAGGTCGAAGAGCTCGCCCAGCTCGTCCACCGGCAGGCGGGCGCTCACCCGGTAGCCGCCGTCGTCGAGCGGTTCGACCTCCACGACGTCTCGGTCGTACTCGTCGGAGATGTCGCCCACGAGCTCCTCGATCAGGTCCTCGAGCGTCACGAGCCCGGCGATCCCGCCGTATTCGTCGACGACCATCGCGAGGTGGTTCGACTCGGCCTGCATCTGACGCAGAGTGTCGTCGACCTTCTTCGACTCGGGGATGAACAGGGGCGGCCGGGCGAGCTCGCTCACCGGCATCGTGTCGAGCTGCAGCGGCCGCTCGTAGCTGAGCCGCGCGGCGTCCCGCAGGTAGAGCACGCCCGAGATGGCATCGACGTCGTCGACCACGACCGGGATGCGGGAGACGCCCTTGCTGAGGAAGAGCCCGAGCCCGTGGCCCACGGTCGCGTCGTCGTCGATCGTGACCATGTCGGTGCGCGGGATCATGACCTCGCGGACGACGGTGTCGTTGAACTCGAGGATGGAGTGGATAAGTTCGCGGTCGTCCTCCTCGAGCACATCGAGCTCGGTAGCCTCGTCGACCATGCTGAGCAGCTGCTCCTCGGAGGAGAACGCGCCCGTGCGCGGCCGGCCGGGGGTGACCCGGTTGCCGATCGCCACGAGGGCGTTGGCGAACGGACCGAGCACCACGCGAGCGATGTGCACAGGGACGGCGCCCGCCCGGACGACGCCGCGCGCGTGCACCCGGCCGACGCTGCGGGGGCTCGAGCCCACGAGCACGAAGGAGACAGCCGTCATGACCACCGCGGAGAGCACGAGCGCGATCCACAGCTCGTCGATCGTGAACGAGAACGAGATCGTGACGAGCACGGCGGCGGTGGTCTCCGAGACGACGCGCACGAAGTTCGCCGCATTCAGGTGCGCACCCGGGTCGAGGGCGATCGCCTTGAGGGAGCGCTTCGCCCGGTAGCGCTCCGAGAGCTCGAGCAGATCGCTCCGGGACAGTGTGAGCAGCGCCGCGTCGACCGCGGCGAAGAGGCCTCCGAATGCCACGAGCACGAACGCCGCGACGAGGAAGAGGGCGATCGTCATTTCCGGCGGCGGCGCTCGTCCATCGCGAAGCCGACCAGGATGTCGCGCTGGATGCCGAACATTTCGCGCTCCTCCTCGGGCTCGGCGTGGTCGAAGCCGAGCAGGTGCAGGATGCCGTGGGTGGTGAGGAGCAGGATCTCCTCGAGCGTGGAGTGGCCCGCCGCCTCGGCCTGGGTCTCGGCCACCTGCGGGCAGACCACGACGTCGCCGAGGAGGCCCGCGGGGGTGGGCGACTCCTCGGTGCCCGGGCGCAGCTCGTCCATCGGGAAGCTCAGCACGTCGGTGGGACCGGGTTCGTCCATCCACTGCACATGGAGCTGCTCCATGGCCGCCTCGTCGACGAGCACGATCGCGAGCTCGGCATCCGGATGCACGTGCATCTGCTCGAGCGCGTAGCTCGCGAGCCGCAGGAGCGTCGGCTCGTCGACCGGGATGGCGCTCTCGTTGTTGACTTCGATACTCACGCGGGTGCCCTCATCGGTTGTTCTGCTTGGCCTGCTTGGCCATCTGGAGCTGGTCGAACTTCGTGTAGGCGTCGACGATCTGGCCCACGAGGGTGTGCCGCACCACGTCGGCGCTCGTGAGCTCGGCGAAGTGGATGTCGTCGATCCGGTCGAGGATGCGGGAGACCACCCGGAGGCCGCTCGTGCCGGTGGGCAGGTCGACCTGGGTGATGTCGCCCGTGACCACCATCTTCGAGCCGAAGCCGAGGCGGGTGAGGAACATCTTCATCTGCTCCGGCGTCGTGTTCTGCGCCTCGTCGAGCACGATGAACGAGTTGTTGAGGGTGCGGCCGCGCATGTAGGCGAGCGGTGCGACCTCGATGGTGCCGACGGCGAGGAGCTTGGGCACGATCTCCGGATCCATCATCTCGTTGAGCGCGTCGTAGAGCGGCCGCAGGTAGGGGTCGATCTTGTCGGTGAGGGTGCCGGGCAGGTAGCCCAGGCGCTCCCCCGCCTCGACGGCCGGGCGCGTGAGGATGATGCGCTCGACCTCCTTGCGCTGCAGAGCCTGCACGGCCTTGGCCATGGCGAGATAGGTCTTGCCGGTGCCGGCGGGGCCGATCCCGAACACGATCGTGTTCTCGTCGATCGCGTCGACGTACTCCTTCTGGCCCGCGGTCTTCGGGCGCACGCTCTTGCCGCGCGCCGAGACGATGGCCTGGCCGAGGAGGTCGGAGGGGCTCCTCGTGCCGTCGCTCTCGAGGATCCGCGCCGAGGAGGTGACCTCGACCGGCGTGAGGTCCTGGCCGTTCCGCACCATCAGCAGCAGCTCCTCGACGAGCCGCCGGGCCGAGGCGACCTGATCGGGCTCGCCGGAGAGCGTGATCTCGTTGCCGCGCACGTGCATCTCGACCTGCGGGTGGTTGCGTTCGACGGTGGCGAGCAGACGGTCCTGCGGGCCGAGCAGACGGACCATCTCGATGCCGTCGACGTGGAAGGTTTCAGTGTGCGCCAAGTGATGCTTCCTCCAGGCCGCCTGCCATCACGTGCGCGTGCACGTGGAAGACGGTCTGGCCGGCGTTCTCGCCGGTGTTGAAGATGAGCCGGAAGTCGCCGTCGGCGAGCTCCGCGGCGAGGGACTGGGCCATGGCCACGATCTCGGCCAGGAGACCGGGGTCGCCCGCGGCGAGCTCCGCCACGTCGCGGTACTGCTCGGTCTTCGGGACGACGAGCACGTGCACGGGAGCCTTGGGGGCGATGTCCTCGAACGCGATCACGCGGTCGGTCTCGGCCACGATGGTGGCCGGGATCTCGCGAGCGATGATGCGCGTGAAGATCGAGGGCGTCTCGGATTCGCTGGACATGCCGTCCATCCTACTTTTGCCGCTCGCCTTCACCACCGCCCGAGGGCCACATTGGCCACGGCGATCGCGGCGGGACCGGCGGTGGAGGTGCGCAGCACCTCGTCGCCGAGGCGCACGAGCTGCGCGCCGGCCTCGGTGAGCAGCTCGAGCTCGCGCGGTGAGATCCCGCCCTCGGGGCCCACCACGAGGAGGGTGGTGCCGGGACCGGACGCGAGATCGACCGAGCTCAGCCGGTCGGCCGCCGTGGGCTCGAGCACGAGGATGCGCGTGGGCGCCTCGCGGTCGGTGGCGCGGGCGATCAGAGCCTTGGTGTCGACCGGGTCGTCGACCACCGGGACCCACGGCCGGATGGACTGCTTGGCGGCCTCGCGCACGATCGTGGTCCAGCGCTCCACGCCCTTCGCCACCTTCGGGCCGGACCAGCGCGAGACCGAGCGCTCGGCCTGCCACGGCACGATCGCGGAGACGCCCAGCTCGGTGGCGGCCTGGATGGCGAGCTCGTCACGGTCGCCTTTCGCGAGCGCCTGCACGAGCACGAGCCGGGGTGTCGGCTCGTCGTGCCACTCGCTCGACTCCACGGCGATCTCGAGCTGCTTCGCCTCGGCCTTCACGACGACGCCGCGGACCATGAGGCCGCGCCCGTCGCCGATGGTTGTGTGCTCACCCACGCGCATCCGGTTGACCGTGACCGCGTGGCGCGCCTCGTCGCCGGAGAGCTCGACGAGGTCGCCGGTCTCGATCGGGATCACGGCGAGGTCGTCGCGCAGGAACAGGGAGCTCACGAGCGGGTCAGACGTTCAGGAAGCGGTCGCGGAGCTTGGCGAAGAGGCCCTGCTGGAAGTGCCCGAGCGTGGGGGCCGGGTACTTGTGCGCCTTCGCGAGCTGCTTGACCAGCTCCTTCTGCTTGTGGTCGAGCTTCGTGGGGGTGACCACCTGGATGCCCACGCGCAGGTCTCCGCGGCCGTTGCCGCGGAGGTGCGTGATGCCGCGGCCCTTGACCGTGAGCACCTCGGCGCTCTGCGTGCCGGGCTTGATCTCGAGCTCGATGTCGCCGTCGAGCGCCTTGACCGAGGTGGTGGTGCCGAGCACCGCATCCCACATCTGCACCTCGAGGGTGCAGAGCAGGTCGTCCTCGTTGCGGGAGAAGACGTCGTGGTGACGCACCTTCATCTCGAGGTACACGTCTCCCTGCGGGCCGCCCGCGGGGCCGACCTCGCCCTGGCCGGGGAGCTGCAGCCGCAGACCGGTGTCGACGCCGGCCGGGATGTCGACCGGGATGGTGCGGCGGGCGCGCACGCGGCCCTGGCCCTGGCAGGTGGAGCAGGGGTTGGGGATGACGGTGCCGTAGCCGCGGCAGGTGCCGCACGGGGCGCTCGTGACGACGTTGCCGAGGAGCGACCGCACGGTGCGCTGGATCGAGCCGGAGCCGCCGCAGATGTCGCAAGTGACGGGCGAGGTGCCGGGCTGGCAGCACGAGCCGCTGCAGGTCTCGCAGAGCACGGCCGTGTCGACCTCGAGGTCGCGGTGGGTGCCGAAGATGACCTCGCCGAGGTCGACCTCCACGCGCAGCAGGGCGTCCTGGCCCCTCTCGGCGCGCGACTTGGGGCCGCGCGAACCGCCGCCCTGGCCGCCGAAGAAGGTCTCGAAGATGTCGCCGAAGCCGCCGAAGTTCTGGCCGCCCCCGCCGAACCCCTGCTGCGGGCCGCGGTCGTAGTCGCGGCGCTGACCGGGATCGCTCAGCACATCGTAGGCGTGGGTGACCTGCTTGAACTTCTCCTGCGCATCCGGGCTCGGATTGACGTCGGGGTGCAGCTCGCGGGCGAGCTTGCGGTAGGCCTTCTTGATCTCCTCGGGCGTCGCTTCGCGGGACACGCCGAGTACGTCGTAGTGGTCAGCCACCAGGGGCTACTCCTTCGTTCGGTCAGGAATTCGGTGCGGAATGCGGGGGAAGAGAAGAGGTCGGCGACGATCAGCCGGGGGTGCCGGGGTCGCCCAGGGTGCGGGAGAGGTAGCGCGCGACCGCGCGCACGGCGGAGATGTTGCTCGAGTAGTCCATGCGCGTGGGGCCGAGCACGCCGAGCCTCGAGATGGAGGTGCCGACGCCGCGGTAGCCCGAGGCCAGGATGGAGGTCTCGCCGAGGCCGAACGACTCGTTCTCGCGGCCGATCGAGACGGTCACACCGCGCTGGTCGGCCTCCATCTCGCTGAACAGGCGGAGCAGCACCACCTGCTCCTCGACCGCCTCGAGCACGGGGAGGATGCTGCCGTTGAAGTCGTCCTCCGTGCGCACGAGGTTCGCAGCCCCTGCGATGAGCATCTTCTCCTGCCGGTTGGCGGAGAGCTGCTCGAGCAGGATCGCGACGACACGGTCGGTGACGGGCCGCTCGGCGGGCGGGAAGCGCTCACTGAGACCGGCGAGCGCCGCGGCGCCCTCGATGACGGTGAGCCCCGAGAGCACCTCGTTGAGGCGGCTGCGGAGCGTGGCGATGAGCGCGTCGTCGAGGTCGGCCGGCACATCGACGACCCGCTGGTCGACGTGGCCCGCATCCGTGATGACCACTGTCATGAGCCGCCGCGTGGTGAGCGCCACGACCTCGACGTGCCGCACCCGGGCCTGCGACAGCGAGGGGTACTGCACGAGCGCCACCTGGTGCGTGAGCTGGGAGAGCAGGCGCACGGTGCGGGCCAGCACGTCGTCGACGTCGACCGAGGAGCCGAGGAAGGTCTCGATGGCGTGGCGCTGGGCCTGGCTGAGGGGGCGCAGGTCGGAGAGGTGGTCGACGAAGAGGCGGTAGCCCTTGTCGGTGGGCACGCGGCCCGAGGAGGTGTGCGGAGCGGTGATGAGCTCCTCCTCCTCGAGGAGGGCCATGTCGTTGCGGATGGTCGCGGCCGAGACGCCGAAGGAGTGCTGCTCGGCGATGCGCTTCGAGCCCACGGGCTCGCGCGAGGCGACGTAGTCCTGAACGATCACACGGAGGACTTCGAGACTGCGTTCCGACACCATCTGGAACCCTCCTCCCGATCGCCGACCCGGAGCGGGCTGTTGGCACTCACACATCCGGAGTGCCAATTATATCCCCCATCGGGGGCTTGCGGGTGCGGACACCCGCCGTCCAAATCATTGCCCGCACCGACCCCGAGCGCTATCCTGCCTCTGATACGAGCCTCCGCTCCCCGTCTGAAAGGCACAGAGACAATGACTGACCCCAACGCAACGCCGCCGTACGACCCGGCCGCAGGCCAGCCGACGCCTCCTCCCGGCCAGACCCCTCCCCCCGGGTACCAGGCTCCGCCCCCCGGCTACCAGGCTCCCCCGGCCGGCCAGCAGGGCTACCCCCAGCAGCAGGGCTACCCGCAGCAGCAGGGCTACCAGGGCCCCGTCGCCGCCGCTCCGCTCTCGCCCGCCGAGGACAAGCAGTGGGCGATGCTCGGCCAGCTCGGCGGCATCCTGGGCTGGCTCCCGCCGCTGATCATCTGGCTGGTCTTCAAGGACCGCGGCCCCCTGACCAACCAGGAGGCCAAGGAGTCCCTCAACTTCCAGATCACCGTCGCGATCTTCGTGGTGGGCCTCTACATCATCGGCACGGTGCTGTCGATCATCTTCATCGGCTTCCTGTTCTACTTCCTGGCCTGGGCCGTGCAGATCGTGGGCCTCATCTTCGCGATCATCGCGGGTGTGAAGGTCAACAGCGGCGGCACCTACCGCTACTTCTTCAACTTCCGCTTCATCAAGTAGCGCGAAGCACTACGTCAGGCGGCGCACCACGGCGTCGGCGAGCAGACGGCCCTTCAGGGTCAGCTCGACCGCCCCGCGGAGCGCCGCCTTTCCGTCTATCAGGCCCTCGGCGATGAGGCCGGCGACCTCGCGGCGGGCCTCCGGCGCGAGCGACTGCGTCTGCAGGGCACCGCGCACCCGGGTGAGCAGGAGCACGCGCTCGAGCTCGCCCGTCTCGCCGTCGATGGTCTCGCGGCCCGCGGCGGGAGATTCGCCCGCCGCGATCCGCTGCGCGTACGCCGCGGGGTGCTTGACGTTCCACCAGCGCGTCTCGCCCACGTAGCTGTGCGATCCGGGGCCGATCCCCCACCAGTCATGGCCGACCCAGTACGACAGGTTGTGCCGGGAGGGCCGCCCCGTCTCACGGTGCGCCCAGTTGCTCACCTCGTACCAGTCGTAGCCCGCGCTCGCGAGCGTCGCATCCGCGAGCTCGTACATGTCGGCCTGCAGATCGTCCGAGGGCTCCGCCACCTGACCGGAGCGGATCTGACGGGCGAGCTTCGTGCCGTCCTCCACGATCAGCGCATAGGCCGAGACGTGGTCGGGCTCGTTCTCGAGCACAGCGTCGAGCGAGCGGCGCCAGTCGTCGAGCGTCTCGCCCGGGGTGCCGTAGATGAGGTCGAGGCTCACCTGCAGGCCGGCCTCGCGGGCCCAGCGCACGACATCCGGGATGCGCGCGGGGTCGTGCGTGCGCTCGAGCGTGGCGAGCACGCTCGGCACGGCCGACTGCATGCCGAAGCTCACCCGCGTGAAGCCGGCCTCGGCGAGGGTCTGCAGGTAGGCGGCGTCGACCGAGTCGGGGTTGGCCTCGGTGGTGATCTCCGCATCCGGCACGAAGCCCCAGGTGTCGCGGGCCGCGCCGAGCATCTGCGCCAGCTGGTGGGCGGGCAGCAGCGTGGGCGTGCCGCCCCCGAAGAAGACCGTCGAGAGCGGGCGCTCCGGCACCCCGGAGCCCTCGAGCACACCGCGGGCGAAGCGCATCTCGGCGATCGCCTCGTCGGCGTAGTCGGACTGCTTGGCCCCGCGCAGTTCGGTCGCCGTGTAGGTGTTGAAGTCGCAGTAGCCGCAGCGCACCCGGCAGAAGGGCACGTGCACGTAGAGGCCGAGGTCGCGATCGGCCGAGGCCGCCGCACCCGTGGGCGGCAGCAGGCCGTCGGTGGGAGCGGGGTCTCCCAGCGGGAGAGCGGAGGGCACGGGCGCCTACAGTCCCCGCGCGGGCGAGAGCGAGCGGAGGTAGCGGCGCGTGGCTCGCGCCTGCATGATGCGGAGCACGGGGTAGCCCAGGCGGTAGTACCAGGTGCTCGGGCGGGAGAAGGCGCGGATGACGATCCAGACCGAGTCGTCCTGGCGACGCTCCACGACGAAGCTCTCCTCACCCGACTCCGGATGCCCGGGCAGGGTTCCGTAGGCGAAGCCCCGGCGGCCGGGCTCCTCCACCAGGTAGACCACGCGCACCGGCGCCTTGACCACGAGGCCGAACGCCTTGATCGAGAGCACGGCGGTGGTGCCGGGCGAGACGAGGGGCGTGCCGTCTTCTCCGTAGGCCTGCTCCGGATGCGTGTCGCGGGGGGCGACCGGATTGCCCTCGGAATCGAAGACGAGGCCCACGTAGTCGGTCTCGGTGGGGGTGGGCAGCTGGATGTCGCCCACGCTGATCCCGGCGCCGCGCTGGACGCCCCAGGCCATGAGCTTCGCGCTCGCGGCCTCGAAGCGCTCGGCGCCGGAGCCGATGCGGGCACGCGCCTCCATGGGGCGGAAGCCCTTCGGCGGGAAGTAGAGCAGGTCGGCCGACTGGGTGGCACCGATGGCGGCGTAGCTGAGCGGTGCGTCGACGGCCTGCTGAGGGGCGGGGAGGGCGCTCACCGCGGTCACTTCTTGTCCTTCTTCTCGACGTCGCCCGAGAGCGCGGCGATGAAGGCCTCCTGGGGGACCTCGACGCGGCCCACCATCTTCATGCGCTTCTTGCCCTCCTTCTGCTTCTCGAGCAGCTTGCGCTTCCGCGAGATGTCGCCGCCGTAGCACTTGGCCAGCACGTCCTTGCGCATGGCGCGGATGGATTCGCGGGCGATGATGCGGGCGCCGATGGCGGCCTGGATGGGCACCTCGAACTGCTGGCGCGGGATGAGCTCGCGGAGCCGGCCCGTCATCAGCACGCCGTAGGCGTAGGCCTTCTCGCGGTGCACGATCGCGCTGAACGCATCGACCTGCTCGCCCTGCAGGAGGATGTCGACCTTCACGAGGTCGGCCTCCTGCTCGCCGGCGGGCTCGTAGTCGAGACTCGCGTAGCCCGCGGTCTTCGACTTGAGGTTGTCGAAGAAGTCGAACACGATCTCGCCGAGGGGCATCGTGTACTTGATCTCCACCCGGTCCTCGCCGAGGTAGTCCATTCCCTGCAGGGTGCCGCGGCGCTGCTGGCAGAGCTCCATGATGGTGCCCACGTAGTCCTTGGGTGCGAGGATCGCCGCGTTGACCACGGGCTCCTTGACATTGAGGATCTTGCCGCCCGGGAACTCGCTCGGGTTGGTGACCGTGACGGTCTTCTTGTCCTCGGTCGTGACCTCGTAGATCACGCTCGGGGCCGTGGCGATGAGATCGAGGTTGAACTCGCGCTCGAGCCGCTCGGTGATGATCTCGAGGTGCAGGAGGCCGAGGAACCCGCAGCGGAAGCCGAAGCCGAGCGCCACGGACGTCTCGGGCTCGTAGACGAGCGCGGCGTCGCTCAGTTTGAGCTTGTCGAGCGCCTCGCGGAGCACCGGGTAGTCGCTGCCGTCGATCGGGTAGAGACCCGAGAACACCATCGGCAGCGGCTCGGTGTAGCCCGGGAGGGCCTTCGTGGCGGGCTTGGCGGCGGTCGTGACCGTGTCGCCGACCTTCGACTGGCGCACGTCCTTCACGCCCGTGATGAGGTAGCCGACCTCGCCCACCCCGAGGCCCTTGCTCGGGGTCGGCTCGGGCGAGCTGACTCCGATCTCGAGGATCTCGTGCGTGGCGCGTGTCGACATCATCTGGATGCGCTCGCGGGGGTTCAGGTGCCCGTCGATCATGCGGACGTAGGTGACCACGCCGCGGTAGGCGTCGTAGACGGAGTCGAAGATCATGGCGCGCGCCGAGGCATCCGGATCGCCCTTCGGGGCCGGGATGCGCTCGACCACGCGGTCGAGCAGGTCCTCCACGCCCACGCCGGTCTTGCCGCTGACCCGCAGCACGTCGGCCGGGTCGCCGCCGATGAGGCTCGCGAGCTCCTTCGCGTACTTCTCCGGATCGGCCGCCGGCAGGTCGATCTTGTTGAGCACGGGGATGATCGTGAGGTCGTTCTCGAGCGCGAGGTAGAGGTTCGCGAGCGTCTGCGCCTCGATGCCCTGGGCGGCGTCGACGAGGAGGATGGCGCCCTCGCACGCGGCGAGGGAACGGCTCACCTCGTAGGAGAAGTCGACGTGACCCGGGGTGTCGATCATGTTGAGGGCGAAGGCCTCGCTGCCGAGCGACCACGGCATGCGCACCGCCTGGCTCTTGATCGTGATGCCGCGCTCGCGCTCGATGTCCATGCGGTCGAGGTACTGGGCGCGCATGTCACGGTCGCTCACGACGCCCGTGATGCCGAGCATGCGGTCGGCGAGCGTCGACTTGCCGTGGTCGATGTGCGCGATGATGCAGAAGTTGCGGATGAACGCGGGGTCGGTGGAGGCAGGTTGAAGTGCCTTCAGTGATTTGGGGCTCACGCATTCCTCTGGATTCATCGACCGGGGCCTGGTCGGTGCGGCAGGATCGCCGGTCGACCCATTCTGCCACGTCGCGAAGGACTGCCGCGGAGACGACTCACAGCGTCACGGGTGGAAGTATCGGGGCCTCGTTCGGTTGAATCCTCCTATGGCTATCTTCCTCACCGGCGCGACCGGCTACATCGGTTCCGCCGTCCTCCGTCAGCTCCGTGGCCAGGGCCGCGACGTCGTCGCCCTCGTGCGCACCGAGGAGAAGGCGCGCGAGGTGGAGGCCGCGGGCGCCACGGCCGTGCTCGGCTCCATCACCGACCGCGAGATCGTGACGCACCTCGCGCTCGAGAGCGACGGTGTCATCCACACCGCCTCCCCCGGCGACGACTCGAGCGCCCCCACCGACGACGCCTTCGTGACCGCCGCGTTCGCCGGGCTCGAGGGCAGCGACAAGCCCTACGTGCACACGGGCGGCATCTGGATCTTCGGATCGGGCTCCGACCTCACCGAATCGACCCCGTTCGCACCGCCCGCGCTCACCTCGTGGCGGCCCACGGTCGAGGCCCGGGTGCAGGGAGCCTCCGGGGTCAAGACCACGATCATCGCCCCGGCGGTGGTGTTCGGGCACGGCGGAGGCATCCCGAACGTCGTGGTCGACGCACCCCGGGTTCCCGGCTCCGACGGGGAGGCGCTCTCGCTGGTCGGGCCCGGCACGCAGCACTGGACGACGGTGTTCGTCGACGACCTCGCGGAGCTGTACCTGCTCGCGTTCGACCTCGCCGACGCCGGTTCGTACTACATCGGCGCGAGCGGGGAGAACCCGACCGTGCGCTCGCTCGGCGAGGCCGCCTCGGAGGCCGCGGGGCTCGGCGGGCGCGTGGAGCCGACCTCGGTGGAGGACGTGCACGCGCGACTCGGCGAGGGGTTCGGCGACGCGCTGCTGCTCGACCAGCAGGCCACCGGATCGGCCGCTCGCATCGACCTGGGCTGGGAGCCGAACGGGCCGACGCTGCTCGAGGAGCTGCGGGCGGGGTCGTACGCGCGCTGAGGGGGGCCCGGGCTGAGGGCGGGGTCGTACGCGCGCTGAGGGTGGCCCGAGCTGAGACCGTGTCTCCCGCGACTTGACAGTTCCTGCGCCTAAAGCCGTCGACTTGACACAAGATGTGCCAAGTCGACGCCTTTTCGCGCAACTACTGTCAAGTGGGGGGCGGGCGGAGGGGGGCGGAACGGCGGTCAGCGCGGGACGGCGGCCTCGACCTCGGCGGGGGTGAGGAAGGTGCTCGTGCGCTCGACGCGGTGCACGAGGTCGACGAGTGCGGCGTTGACGGGGGCTTCGCGACCCACCGCGGCGGCAGCCGCCACCACCGCACCGTTCAGGTGGTCGATCTCGGTGAGCTGACCGCGGCGGATGCTCTGGAGGGTCGATCCCGGGTTCGGAACCGCCCCCATTCGCTTGCCCATGAGCCGCGGGAGCAGCTGCGCCACCCCGCGCGGCAGTCGGGCGACCGCGCCGAGCAGCCGGTCGTCGAGGCCGAGCAGCGACTCGAAGCGCACGCCGGAGGCCCGCGCGATGCGAATCGTCTCCTGCATGCTCGCGGTGAGCACCCGTCGGAGTCCGGGATGAGCGATCGTCTCCTGCACCGAGAGGCCGGTGATGGCCGGGAGCGCGTTGACGTGGTTGACCATGAGCTTCGTCCACTGCGCGCCCGTGAAGTTCTCGGTGACGCGGGTGTCGAGGAAGGCGCCGACGGTCCGGACCGTGTCGGTGAAGACATCCGGGGGCGTGGAGTCGAGACGTCCGAGGTAGGTGGCGCCGCCCGTGGTGATGGTGATCCGCCCCGGCTCGAGGAACGACGCCGCGTAGAGGGCGAGGGCTCCGATCACGGGGGTGTCCTGGAGGAGGCGGGATGCCTCCTCCGCGCCGCCGAGGCCGTTCTGCACGACGACGAGGGGCACGCCGGCCAGGAACGCGGCGTTCTCCGCGAGGGCGGCCGTCGCATCCTGAGCCTTGACGCTGAGGAAGGCGAGCTCGGGCTTCTCCTCGAGGGCCGCGGTGGCGCGGGGGCGGGCGAGGTGATCGCCCCAGGCACCGGTGAGCTGGAGGCCCGCGGTGCGGATGGCGTCGAGCTGGGCGCCGCGGGCGGTGACGGCGACGCTGTGGCCCGCGCGGTCGGCGAGTGCTGCCGTGGCACCGCCGATGGCGCCGGCTCCGATGACGGCGATCCTCATGAGGCGGGGGCCGGTGCGGGGGCGGTTGTCGCGTGGGTGACCGCCGGTGTCTCGGCGGTGGGTGCCGGGGTCTCGGTGGTGGGTGCCGGGAGGCGGCGGATGCCCTCGAGGAGGTCGCGCTCGGAGGCGGCGACGCAGAGGCGGACCCAGCCCTCGCCCATGCGGCCGAACGCGCTGCCCGGGGCGACCGCGACGCGCTGCTGCAGCAGGAAGCGCTCGGCCCAGCCGGCGACGTCGCCGTCGGTGGCGTGGGAGACGTCGACCCAGAGGTAGAACGCGCCGGTGGGCTCGAGGTAGCGGATGCCTAGCTCGTCGAGCAGGGCGGTGGCCGCGGCGAGATTGGCGCGGTAGTGGGCGGCGGCATCCTCGACGTGGTCCTGCGGACCGGTGAGGGCCGCCGCGACCGCGCGCTGCGCGGGGGTGTTGATGCAGCTGACCGTCGCCTCCTGCACCGACCGGAGAAGGGGCGCGAAGCCGGGCGGGGTGAGCAGCCAGCCGACGCGGGCACCTGTGAGCGCGTAGGTCTTGGAGGCGCTGAAGGCGGTGAGCACGCGCTCGTCGTCGCCGAGGCTCGCGAGGCTGATGTGCGGCTGGTCGTAGCTGAAGCGCTCGTAGACCTCGTCGCTCAGCACCCAGAGGTCGTGCCGGCGGGCGAAGGCGAGGAGGGCCTCGAGGGTGTCGCGGTCGAAGACGGCGCCGAGGGGGTTCGAGGGCGAGTTCACGACGAGCAGACGTGTGCGGTCGGTCACGAGGCGCTCGAGCTCGTCGAGGTCGGGGGTGAAGGCGGCTTCGGGGCGGAGCGGGTAGGGCACCGGGGTCGCGGATGCCAGGTGGGCGTTCATGCCGAACGTCGTGTAGCCGGGGTCGGGCACGAGCACCTCGTCGCCCGGGTCGAGGAGGATCGAGAACGCGAGCGACAGCGCCTGCGTGGCGCCGTTCGTGACCCAGACGCGTTCGGTGTCGGTGCGGATGCCGTTGCGTTCGGCGACCGTGCGGACGATCGCCTCGCGGAGTTCGAGGATGCCGCCGTTGGGGGTGTAGCCGGTGTCGTCGGCGAGCCAGGCATCGGAGGCCCGGCGGAGGATGGCCGGGTCGACCGCGACGTCCGGCTCGCCGATGGCCAGGTAGATGACGTCGTCGAGGGCGTGGGCGAGCTCGAAGATGCGGCGGATGCCGGAGGGCGGGACCGAGTCGGTGTGGGAGGCGAGACGGGGCATGTGTTCACGGTAGTCGTTGCGGCGGGGCGTCCCGGCGGGGCGTTTCGGTGGGGCGTTTCGGCGTGCGCGGAGGCGGTAGGATTGTTCCGTCGCTCAGGAACTGGTAATGTTGCCTGTTGGCTTACGCATCCACGCGATTCAGTTGGGTGCGAACAGCGAGTGGCTCCTTCCGCGGCTCGGCCGCAGCGGAGCATCGCACCGCATTCATCCGAACAGATACAGAGGGTTATTTCCGTGGCAAACATCAAGTCGCAGATCAAGCGCATCGGCACCAACAAGAAGGCTCAGGAGCGCAACAAGGCGGTCAAGAGCGAGCTCAAGACCGCGATCCGCGCCACGCGCGAGGCCGTCGTCGCCGGAGACAAGGACAAGGCTCAGACCTCGCTCCTCATCGCCGCGAAGAAGCTCGACAAGGCCGCCTCGAAGGGCGTCATCCACAAGAACCAGGCCGCGAACCGCAAGTCGGCCATCGCGAAGCAGGTCGCCGCGATCTGATCGCGTGCACCTCGAAAGGGCTCCGCTTCGGCGGGGCCCTTTTTCTGTGCCCGGCGGGTCCCCCTGCCCCCCTGCCCCCCCCTGCCAGCGGCAGGACCGCCCGGTCCGACTTGACAGTAGGTGCGCGAATGGCCGCCGACTTGGCACATCTTGTGTCAAGTCGACGGGTTTAGGCGCAGGAAGTGTCAAGTCGGCGGGTTTAGGCGCAGGAAGTGTCAAGTCGGTGGCGAGTGCCGGCGCGCACCACCCGGCCTCAGCGCGTAGGGCGTCCGAGTGCCCGTCGAGACGTCACTTTTCACGCATCCGGCGGCGTTTTGGTGTGGGAAGTGACGGTTCGGCGGCGCGCGGGGTGGGTGGGGGCCGGGCTAGAGGGTGCCTCGGGAGGAGATGACGCTGATCATGCGCTCGAGGGCGAAGACCGGGTCGCGGCCCGCGCCCTTGACGCTCTCGTCGGTCTCGGCGAGCACCTGGATGCTCCGGCCGAGACCCTCTCCCGTCCAGCCCGAGAGGTCGCGGCGGGCGCGGTCGACCTGCCAGGGCGCCATGCCGAGCTGACCCGCCAGCTGGCCGGAGCCGCCGCGCGTGCCGAGCACCTTCGCCATGGTGCGGAGCTTCATGGCGAACGCCGCCACGATCGGCACGGGGTCGGCTCCGGATGCGAGTGCGTGCCGGAGCAGTGCCAGCGCGTCGCCGTAGCTCCCGCCGATGGCGGAGTCGGCGACCGCGAACGCGTTCGTCTCGACGCGGCCCGCGTAGTAGCGCTCGACCGTGACCTCGGTGATCTCCTCGCTCGCATCCGAGATGAGCTGCGTGCAGGCGGAGGAGAGCTCCGCGAGGTCGTCGCTGAACGCCGAGACGAGCGCACGGATGGCCCCGGGCGAGACCCGTTTGCCCGCGGTCCGGAACTCCGCCGAGGCGAACTCGTACTTGTCGGAGTCGCGCTTGAGCTCGGTGCACACGACCTCTTCGGCCACGCCGGCCGCCGCAAGGACCGCCTCGAGCATCTTCTTGCCGCGCACGCCGCCGCCGTGCCGGAGCACCACATAGGTGTCGTCGGCCGGGAGCGCCAAGTACGAGATGACGTCCTCGATGAGCGCGTCGGTGCACTTCTCGGCCGAGGCGACGCGGATCATCCGCGGCTCCCCGAAGAGCGAGGGGCTCGCGAGCGAGAGCAGCTCGCCCGGTGCGTACGACGCGGCGTCGATGTCGCTGATCTCGAGGCTCGGATCCTCCGCCTTCAGCAGGTCGCGGAGCTGGCGGATGGCGCGCTCGGCGAGGAACGACTCGGTTCCGCTCACCAGCACGACGGGAGCGGGGCGGATCTGGTTCCACTCGAGCTGAGGGATGGCCACCTTGGCGGACGGCTTGGTTCCCGCCTTCGCGGTCGACCTGCCTCGCGCGACCGCCATGCGTTCTCCTTGCCCGATCCGACCGACCCACTCGTACCGGATGCGACGGCGCCGGTGGGGTGCACCGTGACGGCTCGCAGACCGGTCGACGCCGATCTCTCGGCTCGCCCTCAAGCCTAGCCGCCACCGCCGACACGGGAGCCGCCACCGGCTCCGCCCTCTCGGTCCAAGCGGTGATGCGGGCCGCGGTGCCCGAGAGCACGATCAGGCCGGCCGTGTCGGTGCGGAGCACCTCGGTCCCCGTCGTGGCGAGGAGGGACAGGATGCTCGGGGTGGGGTGACCGTAGCTGTTGTCGGCGCCGACCGACACGATGCCGACACGGGCGGAGAGCTCGCGGTAGAGGGCGTCGCTCTGGTCGGCGCTGCCGTGGTGGGCGACCTTCACGACGTCGACGGGACCGAGGGAAGCGGACGACGCCATCGCGCTCTGCGCCTGCTCCCCCAGGTCGCCGAGGAAGAGCATCCGGAGCGGACCCGTGAAGAGCACGATGACGCTCGCATCGTTTCCGACGAGCGGCACAGCCCGGGTCGTGGGGGCCGGGGGCCAGAGGATGTCGAGGCGGTAGGCACCGAGGCTGCCCGTGAGCCCGCGGGAGGCCGGGACGATCTCGGCGCCGCCCGCGCGGAGCTCCGCGAGCAGGCGTTCGTCGGTCCAGCCGTCGGTGGGGCCCACGAGTGCGCGGTCGACACGGCCGAGAACCGCCTCGAGCCCGCCGACGTGGTCGAGGTCGTAGTGGGTGAGCACGAGGAGGTCGAGACGATCGATGCCCAGGCTGTCGAGACAGGCCGTGAGCGGCTCGGGATCGGGGCCCACATCGACGAGGGCGGTGAGGCCCGCGTTCCGCACGAGCACGGCGTCGCCCTGGCCGATGTCGCACGCGGCGAGCTGCCAGTCGGCAGGAACGGCACTCGAACGGCCGATCACGCCTCCGGCGAGGGAACCCGCGACCACCGCCCCGCACAGGAGCATCGCGGCCGCCGCCCCGAGGGCCACACGAGGATTCCGGCGTCTTCGATGGAGCGCGACCGCGAGGAGGACGAGCATCAGCACGGCTCCGAGCGCAGCGGTGAGGCTGTCAGGGAGCTCGACGGCCGCGAACGGCAGTGCGGCGAAGAAGCGGGCGACGGCTCCGATCCAGGCCGAGGGCAGCCACGGGAGCCACGCGGCGACCTCAGCGAGGCCCGGCGCGACCACGGCCAGCACGCAGACGATCAGCCCGAGCACGCTCACGGCGGCGGCAGCGGGCTCGGCGAGGAGGTTTGCGGGCACGGTGTACGGGGTGAGCTGGGGCGCGAGGAGGAACAGGATCGGCTGGCAGGCGAGCTGGGCGGCCACCGGAACGGCGATCGCGACGGCGAGTGCGGACGGGACGCGCTTCGAGACCAGGCTCGCGAGGGGGCGGGTGAGCAGGAGCAGACCGGCCGTGGCGAGCACCGAGAGCGCGAAGCCCGCGCTCCGGCCGAGCCAGGGGTCGAGGGCGAGGAGCACGACGACGGAGAGGCAGAGCGGTGGGATGCCGGCGGCGGGCCGGCCGAGGGCCAGCGCGATGAGCACGATCGCAGCCATCGTGGCGGCACGGAGCACGCTCGGTTCGGGCGTGACGAGCACCACGAACAGCAGGAGCACCCCGACCGAGACCGCGACGCGCACTCGACGCCGGAGGCCGATGGCACCTCCGACGAGCATCACGGCCGCGACGACGATGGCGCAGTTCGCTCCGGAGACGGCGGTGAGGTGGGTGAGGCCCGTGACGGTCATGGCGTCGCGGAGCTCGTCGGTCACGTGCGTGTCGTCGCCGATCGCGAGCCCCGTGAGCAGGTCGGCGCCGTCGCCCGGGAGTCCGGCGGTGGCGTCGCGGAAGGCGTCGCGCATGCCGCCGGCCCAGGCAATGGGGCCGGGCGGGTCGGCGAGATGCGTCAGGTCTGCGTGCGCGAAGAACAGGAACTCTCGGGATTCCCCCGGCGGAAGCGACGTGAGCGTGCCCCGGGCGCTCACCCGGGTGCCGATCTGAAGCCGAGCGGATGCCTGCGGCTCGACGGTCGCGAAGACGAGGGTGGGTGAGCGGGACGCCACCGCGCGCCCGCCGAACTCGAAGCGCTCGAGGGAGGCCTCGACCATCACCCGTGCGGTCGTGTCGTGAACCGCGGTATCGCCCCGCGCTGCTCCGAAGCCGGGGGCATCGGTCTCGTCGACCGTGCCGGTGATGGTCAGCACGGCGGCGCCCACGCGTGGGCCCTGCAGATCGAGGGCCTCCGGGTGGCGGAGGTGCCCGAGTGCGAACAACGACGTGCAGACGAGGGCCGCGGCAGCGACGGACAGGGCGAGCGCCGGGAGCATGGCCCTCCGCAGGGAGGCCGCTCCGCCCTCCCGCGCCAGACAGACGAGTGCCAACGCGAGAGCGAGAGCCCACGCGATGACGGCTGCGGCTGCCGTGAGGTCAGGGAGGCCGACGAAGACGAGAGCGCTGAGCCAGGCCGCCACAGCGGGGCCCGCCAGCCGCAGATCCGTCGGCGCGTGACGCCGCGATGTGCTGGCGGTGGGTGCTGGCGTGGCCGCGGAAGCGGAAGCGGAAGCGGACACGGAAGCGGAGGTGGAGGCATGCACAACGCGTCGGGCGGTCTCGGGTGCGCGGACGGTCGGCGTCAGACGGTGACGAGGGGGCGGAGGGACTCGAAGGTCTTGTCGCCGATGCCGGTGATCTGGAGGAGGTCGTCGACGGAGGCGAAGGGGCCGTTCTCGTCACGCCAGGCGATGATGCGGGCGGCCATCGCCGGACCGATGCGCGGCAGCGTGTCGAGGTCGAGTGCCGTGGCCGAGTTGAGGTTGATGAGGGCGCCGGGCGATCCACCGGCCGCGCCCGACGGAGCGCCGGGAGTGCCCGAGGATGGAGAGCCAGCACCCGCAGGGGCCGGCGGCGCCTCCCCCACCGCGAGCACGCGCAACTGCTCGCCGTCGATGAGCGGTCGTGCCAGGTTGAGCGATGCCTGCTCCGCCCCCTCGGCGAATCCACCCGCCATCGCCACCGCGTCGACCGCGCGGGAGCCCTCGGCGAGCTCGTAGACACCCGGCCGCAGCACCGAACCGAGGACGTGCACCAGGATCGCGGCGCGAGACTCCCCCACCGCCGCGTCTCCGCCAGGGTCAGGAGGGGCGGGTGTAGGTCCCGTCGGCGAAGGAGAGACGGCCGATCCACCACCGGTGGAACCGGACCCCACGGCGCCGGATTCGCCCTCCCCGAACACCGTGGTCGCCCCGACGGGCGAGAGCGCCGTGACGAGCACCGACGCCACCAGCGCCACCACCACGAGCACGAGCGCGGCTCCGATCGTCACGCGGACGCGCGCCGATGGACCGCGCTCCACGGCGTCTTCGACCGCGTCATCGACCGCGACCGGCCGGTGCACGCCGCCCGCGATCCCGCGTAGCGGCTCGGCTGCGGGTTCCCGCCGATGGTCCCCGACCGCCGCCCGCTGACCCTCTACCGCGACGCGGTCGCCGACGAGGCCGACACCGTCACCCGCTGCGACCCCGGGCCGCGCTCTTGAATCCGACATGCCGTCAGAGTAGGAGCGCCCGCCCGGCCCGCCCCGCGCATCCGCTGTTCTGTGGATGGGGCGGGACGGACCGCGTGCTGTGCAGGAGTCAGGAAGCGGGCTTGGTGACGAAGTTCACGAGCCGCGGTGCGCGTGCCACCACGGTCACCACCTCGCGATCGCCGATCGAGCGCTTCACCGAGGCGAGCTCGCGGGCCGTGGCCTCGAGCGTCGCGCCGTCGATCTTGGGCGACACCTCGATGCGGTCGCGCACCTTGCCGTCGACCTGCACCACGGCGGTGACGGTCTCCTCGGTGAGCAGCGACGAGTCGGCCCCGCGCCATCCGTAGTTCGCGATGGAGGGCTCGTAGCCGAGCCGCTCCCACATGTCCTCCGCCGTGTAGGGCGCGAACAGCGACAGCCCGAGCGCCACCGTC
Organism: Herbiconiux sp.; assembly: GCF_023264895.1. Lineage (GTDB taxonomy): Bacteria > Actinomycetota > Actinomycetes > Actinomycetales > Microbacteriaceae > Herbiconiux. The sequence continues at coordinate 45,511 of NZ_JAHFUY010000029.1, forward strand.
TCGACGGCCTCGCGCACGGCGGGGTCGCCACCGCCCGGGCCCGAGTCGATGGCCTTCCGCACGGCGTTGACGAGCTCCATGAGCCGCGCCACCACCACGTTGAACTTGAACGCCTCGATCAGCCCGGGAGCCTCCGCGAGGAAGCGGTGCGTCACGCGCCGCAGCGCCCGGTCGCCGTCACGCCAGTTGACCGTCGGCGCCGAGGTGACGTCGCCGACGAGTCGCCAGGCACGCGCGAGGAACTTCGCCGACCCGGCGGGCGACACGTCGGCCCAGTCGATGTCGTCCTCCGGCGGGCCCGCGAACGCCATCGTGAGGCGCACCGCATCCACACCGTGCTCATCGAGCTGGTCGGAGAGCTTGACGATGTTGCCCTTCGACTTCGACATCGCCGAGCCCTCCATGAGCACCATGCCCTGGTTCAGCAGCGCGCTGAACGGCTCGGTGAAGGAGACGTAGCCGAGGTCGAACAGCACCTTCGTGATGAAGCGCGCATAGAGCAGGTGCAGGATGGCGTGCGTCACGCCGCCCACGTACTGGTCGACCGGCGCCCACTTGTCGACCTCGCGCGGGTCGAAGGCCTTCGTGTCGTCCTGCGGCGAGAGGAACCGCAGGAAGTACCACGAGCTGTCGACGAAGGTGTCCATCGTGTCGGCGTCGCGGAGAGCCGGCGAGCCGTCGACCGGGTTGGGCACGTTCACCCAGTCCTCGGCACCGCCGAGCGGCGACGTGCCCTTCGGCGTGAGGTTGAGACCCTCGGTGGGAGGCAGCAGCACGGGCAGCTGGTCCTCGGGCACCGGATGCTCGGAGCCGTCGGCGCCGTGGATGATCGGGATCGGCGTGCCCCAGTAGCGCTGGCGCGAGATGAGCCAGTCGCGGAGGCGGTAGTTCTTCGCCGGGCGGCCGGTGCCGGCCTGCTCGAGGATCTCGATGATCTTGCGGATCGCGTTCGACTTCGACAGGCCGTCCAGCGGGCCAGAGTTGATCAGGCGGCCCTCCCCGGCGAGCGCGATGCCCGTGGTGCCGGGGTTCAGGTCTTCGAGCTCGGGCAGGTCGTCGGGGTCGAGCACGGGGATGACACCCGTGACCGGTGCCAGCGTGTCGACCACGACGCGAACCGGCAGGCCGAAGGCGCGCGCGAAGTCGAGGTCGCGCTGGTCGTGCGCGGGCACGGCCATGACCGCGCCGTGGCCGTAATCGGCCAGCACGTAGTCGGCGGCCCAGATCGGCAGACGCTCCCCGTTGACCGGGTTGATCGCGTAGCGCTCGAGGAAGATGCCCGTCTTCGGCCGGTCGGTGGCCTGGCGCTCGGTCTCGGACGACTTCTGCACATCGGCGAGGTAGGTCTTGAAGCGCTCGCGCACCTCTTCAGATGCGCCGTTCGCCACGAGTTCCTGAGCGAGATCGGAGTCGGGGGCGACCACCATGAACGTCGCGCCGTAGAGGGTGTCGGGGCGCGTGGTGAAGACGGTGACCGGCTCCGAGCGGCCCTCGATGGCGAAGTCGACGTCGGCGCCGATGGAGCGGCCGATCCAGTTGCGCTGCATCGCGATGACCTTCGAGGGCCAGGTGCCCTCGAGCTGCTTGAGGTCGTCGAGCAGCCGGTCGGCGTAGTCGGTGATGCGGAAGTACCACTGCGTGAGCTTCTTCTTCACCACGACGGCGCCCGAGCGCTCGGAGGTGCCGTCCGGCAGCACCTGCTCGTTGGCGAGCACGGTCTGGTCCACCGGGTCCCAGTTGACCCAGCTGGCCTTGCGGTACACCAGGCCCTTCTCGTACATCTTGAGGAACAGCCACTGGTTCCACTTGTAGTACTCGGGGTCGGAGGTGTGCAGCACGCGGTCCCAGTCGAAGCTGGTGGCGTAGCGCTTCATGCTCGTGCGCTGCTGCTCGATGTTGTCGTAGGTCCACTGCCGCGGGTCGAGGCCGCGCTTGATGGCGGCGTTCTCGGCGGGCAGGCCGAACGAGTCCCAGCCGATCGGGTGCAGCACGTTGAAGCCCTGTTGGCGCCAGTAGCGCGCGATCACGTCGCCGAGCGCGTAGGCCTCGGCGTGGCCCATGTGCAGGTCGCCGGAGGGGTAGGGGAACATGTCGAGCACGTACTTGCGGGGGCGCTTGTCGCCCTCGAGGTCGGTGCGGTAGGGCTTCAGCTCCTCCCAGAGGGGCTGCCACTTGCTCTGGATGCTCGCGAAGTCGTAGCGCTCAGCGCCCTCGGAGTCGTCGTGCGACGATGCGGGGACGGGTGTGTTCTCGGTGACCACAGGACTCTCATTCGTTGCGTGCGCAGCGTCTCACACCGGGCGGCCGGCGGTGGTCGTGGGGTGAGGTGCTCGGATCGGCGCGCGAGGCGCACCAGGTGACAACTGTACTAAAGCTTGGCGTGTTCCCGCGGGGCGGCGGATGCGGTGGGCCGGGCGGGCGTCGACGGGCCGAGCGGTGCAGGACTCGCGGCCCCCAGCACCGCCAGCAGCACGGCGGCCTTCACCCGGGTCTCCTCCACCTCGTCGCCCGGTTCGGAGAGGGCCGTGATGCCGCCGCCCGCCCCGACCGTCGCGCCGCGGTCGTCGAGCACGATGCTCCGGATGACCATGGCGAGATCGAGGGCGCCATCACGCGAGAAGTAGCCTAAGGCACCCGAGTAGATGCCCCTCGGGCCGCCCTCGAGCGCGGCGAGCGTGTGCACAGCGCTGCGCTTCGGTGCGCCCGTCATCGAACCGGCGGGGAAGCACGCGGCCACCGCGTCGAGCCCGTTGCGGCCCTCGGCGAGCCTCCCCTCGACCGTGCTGACCAGCTGATGCACCTGGGGGTAGGTCTCGACCTCGAGCAGGGTCGGGACCGCCACACTGCCGAGCGCGCAGACCTTCGAGAGGTCGTTCCGCACGAGATCGACGATCATCAGGTTCTCGGCGCGCTCCTTCTGACTCGCGGCGAGCTCGCGCACGAGCAGGGCGTCGTCGACCGGGCCGGCGCCGCGGGGGCGGGTGCCCTTGATCGGCTTGCTGCGCACGCGGCCGTCGGCCGTGACCGCGAGGAACTGCTCGGGCGACGAGCTCAGCAGCGCCGTGCCGGCGGCCTTGAGGTAGCCGCCGTGGTGGCTGGGGCTCGCGGCACGCAGGGCGAGGTAGGTGTCGAGCGGATCGGGGTGCACGTCGACGGCGAACTCGTTCGTGAGACACAGCTGGTAGGCGTCGCCTCGGGCGATGGTGGCCTTGCAGGCCTCGATCATGGCGGCGTAGGCGGGGTAGTCGTGGCGGGGGCGGGCTTCGAGGGTGGGCGTGGGGGTGGGGGTGGGGGTGGGCTGCGGATGCTCGGGGCCGGCTGTCGCGGTGAGCACCGGATGCTGCGGGTCGAGCGAGGCGGTCACCGCTGGCGAGCCGGTGCGCCGGGTGGCGGCGCCGTCACGATCGAGGGACTCGAGGGTGGCGGCGGTGCGGGCGAGCCACTCGGCGGCGCTCGGCGAGTCGAGGGCGAGCAGGGTGACGGTGCCGGTGTCGTGGTCGAACTCGACGGCCTCGTCGACGCGGAGGAGGACTGCGGCATCGCCGCGGACGTCCGCGGGCCGCGGGGCGTCGGGGAGACCCAGCTCATAGGCCAGCCAGCCGACCCAGCCGAGTCGGAAGCGCGGGCCGGTGCCCGCATCCGGCACCTGGTGCGACACCGGAGCCCGAGTGCCGGTATCCGGGGACGGGCGCTCCTCGGCGTCGGCGACACCGGCATCCTGGAGCACCTCGTAGAGCTCGCTCCAGTCGCGGCAGCGGTGCACCGAGGCGGGCACGCCGAGGTAGCTGCGGCCCGTGGTGGCTCCGGGGCCGCTGTCGAGCCAGAAGGCGTTCTCGGCTCCGCGGGTGAGCGCCTCGAAGACGACCGCCGGGTCGGGGGCGACGGCCAGAGGGCGTCGGAGGAGCGTCGGCGGCACTGTACTAGCGTAGATCGTGCAGTCGACGACGGAGGGAGCTGTGCGTGGCCGAGGCCCCCGCGACCTTCGTCTGGCGAGACGGTGCCCTGGTGGAGCGCCCGCTCGAACCGCATCGAGCGCTCGTCGTGGCCGACTCCTTCTTCGTCTCGCCGGATGGCCGGGCCCGGGCGCTCGAGACGCATCACGAGAGGTTCCGGACGGGCATCGGCGAGCTGGGAGGGCCCTCGGTCGAGACCGTGGACGCGTTCTGGGGGGCCGTGATCGGGAGGCTGCGGGCCTACCGGGGCTCCGCGCTCTTCCCGCGGGTCGAACTGGCCGGGCTCGAGAACGGAGGGCTCGAGCTGAGGCTGCGGGTGCGGGTGGCTCCGCGCAGGCGCGAGTCGGCGGTGCTCAGCACGCATGCGGGGCCGGACCCGCGGAGCGTGCCCCGCATCAAGGGACCCGACCTCGAGGAGCTGATCGCGCTGCGGGCCGCGGCACAGGAGAACGGTGCCGACGAGGTGGTGCTGCTGAAGGACGGGCTCGTCGTCGACGGCTCGAGCTCGGCCGTGCTGTGGTGGCGGGGCGAGACGCTCGCGGCGCCGCCCGGCGACCTCGCGCGGGTGGCGAGTGTGACGGCGCGGAGCATCCGTCTGATCGCCTCGGCCACGGGCACCCGGGTGGTCGAGGAGCGCGCCCGCCCCGCCGATCTCGAGGGCTGCGAGGTGTGGGTGGTGAGCGCCCTGCACGGCATCAGTGTGGTCGACGCGTGGATCGACGGGCCCGTCGTCGTGGTGCGCCCGAGTCGCGCGGCCACGTGGCAGCGGCGCCTCGACGCCCTCGCGCGCCCGCTCTGACCCCGCTCCGGCTTGTGCGAGGTGGAGAAACTCGAGCCTGGTCATGACCTCGGCGCTCAGAGCGGTGGTGGCCACCAGGCTCGAGAGACTCGACCTGAAATGCGGGGTCAGGGGGCGGCGGGAGCTCGGAGCTCGAGGGTGGAGGTGACGAGGGCCGCCGGCACGGGGGTGTGCGAGATGAGGAGGACCGCGCGGGAGTCGGCGGCGGCCGCCGCCAGGAGCTCCTCGAGGAGGAGGTCGGCGCGGTCGGGGTCGACGTTGGCGGTGGGCTCGTCGAGCACCAGCACGGGGAAGTCGGCGAGGAGCGCCCGCGCCACCGCGATGCGCTGGGCCTGACCGCCGGAGACGAGGGCGCCGCGCTCCCCCACCCGCGCCGAGAGGCCGCCGCGCTCGCGCACCCAGTCGGCGAGGCCGACGCGCTCGAGCACGGCGAGGAGCTCGTCGTCGGTCGCGGTGTCGCGGGCGAAGAGGAGGTTCTGGCGGATGTCGTCGTCGAAGAGGTGGGGGCGCTGCTCGCAGAGGCCGATCACGCGCCGCACCTCCGCCTGGGGCAGTGCGCGCACGTCGACGCCGTCGACGAGGAACTCGCCCTCGTGGTCGAGGAACCGCACGAGCACGTGGGCGAGCGTCGTCTTGCCGGCGCCGCTCGGGCCGCGCACGAGCATCCGGTCGCCCGCGGCGAGCTCGAGCGACACGGGCCCGAGCGCCGTCGGCGCCCCCTCGCCCGGCCACCGCGCGGTGACCCCGCGGAGCGACACCCGTGCGCCC
>NZ_JAHFUY010000112.1 GCF_023264895.1 Herbiconiux sp.
AGGGCTGGTGCGGCCGGCACGGGCGGGGGTGCGGACGCGGCGGTCGGGGTGCTCGGGGCGACGGCGCTGCCGAGGGCGGGCGCCGGCCCGCCGGGTGCGGCGGCTCCGGCCATCTCGCGGGTGCGGGCCGTCTCGATGGCGGCGGTCAGGCGGGCGGCTGCCTCGGTGATGCGGGCGGCGGCGTCCGGATCCTCGACGGTGTCGCGGAGGCGCGCGGCCTCGGTGAGGAGGGCACCGCTGCGGTCGAGGGCCTCCCGGCGAGCGGCGGTGGCGGCGACGAGGTCGGCGCGCAGCCGCTCGAGCGAGTCGAGGAGTGTGCGGCCCGTGCGCATCCGTGCCGCCGCGGTGTCGAGGCGCTTGGCGACGGATGCCAGGGGGTCGGTTCGGAGAGAGTCGGCGATGTCGGCGATGAGGGCTTCGGCCTCGTCGAAGCCCTCGGTGGCCGCCTCGAGGTTGCCTGCTACGGCCGTCAGCGCGGCGGGGTCGTAGGCCGCCTTGAGCTCTTCGTGCAGGGCGGCGGCCCTCGTGAGTTCCGTGCGCGCGGCGGCGAGGTCGTCGCGGAGGCGTGCCACGGCGGCGGGAGCGGAGGTCTCGCGCCGTCGGCGCTCGCCGAACGAGCGGGACTGGGCGGTCACGAGGGCGAGCGCGGAATCGCTGAGCGAGAGGATGCGTTTGGCCCACTCGCGCTGCTTCTCCTCGGTGTCCGGGATGTGGTCGTCGAGCTGCTGCTGCAGCGCGAAGGCCTCTGCGGCCCGGCGCTCGGCGGTGTCGAGGGCGTCGGCGAACGCATGTGTGGTCGCTTCACCGAACTCGGCCTGGGCGAAGAGCAGCTCGTCGCGACCGGCGCGGAGCGCGTCGTCCATCTGCACGAGCTGGATGCCGGCCTGGCGCCGGAGGTCGCCGATGTCGACCTTCACCGGTGCGCCGCCGCCGACCTCGGGAAGACCCGAGCCGTTCGGCCCGATCCGCACGGCACCGCCGTTCGCCGAGCGACCGCGTGTGGCAGCTCGGTTTCGGCTCCGTCGGGTCAGGACCGTCGACACGGCAGCGAGCCCGAGCACGACGATGCCCAGCACGATCAGGCTCGGAAGGAGGGAGGTCTCACCCATCCCCGCATTCTACGAACCCCGGATGCCACGGGGCTGGGCACCCCGCGTCCTGTGGATGCGTGCGGACTCCACACCGCGTGGCCTCTTGATGAGTAGTGATTGCTCATAACGCCGGTGCACTGCTGTCGGAGAGGGTGGGCGCATGTCGCATCACCGCCGTCTTCGTCGATCCCTGCTCGCCTCCGTCCTGCTCGCGGGGCTCCTCGGGGTCGGTCTCGGTGTGGGTCTCGGAGTCGCGACCGGCCTCGGAGGCGGGCCGGTCCCGGCCGCCGTCGCGGCGCCAGGCGATCAGGTGTCGGTGTCCACGCCCGGGCTCCTGCCCGACTTCGGGTACGTGAAGCAGGGCCAGACCGTTCAGCGCACGATCGAGCTCCTCAACGACGGCACCGACAGCATCACCATCGATCCCGCGCCGCTCTCGGCGCTGACGGCTCCCTTCACCCTGGTGGGCACGACGCTCGCGGCGGGCGATGTGATCGCGCCGAACTCGCGGCGGAGCCTCACGGTGAGGTACACCGCTCCCGCCGCCGGCACGATGTCGTCGCAGCCGATCACTCTCACGATCGCCGACCACGACGTCGTGGGGGTCGGCGGGAGCACGACCCTGGTGTTCGCCGCCCACGCGCTCGCCACCGATCGGGCTCACTTCGATGTCACCACCCCCGATGGAGCTGCCACCCTCTCGTTCGGCAGCGTGGAGGTGGGGTCGAGCACGACCCGGCGCCTGACGCTTGAGGTGAAGGGGATCGATCCGCTCTTCTTCGTCGAGGGTGCGGTCGCTGTCCTCGACACGTCGGGCAACCCGGCACCGGGCGTCCGCATCGCGTCGTCGTCGTTCGGAACCGCCGGCGTCAGATACCTGCCCGGCCAGACGGCGACCCTCGACCTCCAGTTCTCGCCGACCGCGGCGGGCACGTTCTCCGGAGTCGTGCGCATCACCGGACAAGTCTCCAACGGCAACCCGGAGACACCGAGCCTCATCGTGGTGACGCCGTTCACCGCCGCCGCCACCGCAGTGGTCGTGCCGACGCCCACGCCCACGCCCACTCCGACGCCGTCGCCGACTGTGACCCCGACGTCGCAGCCGACCGCCCCGCCCACCGGGCAGCCGTCGCCGCAGCCCACGTCGACCACCGCCAGGGGCCCGTCGGGGCCTGCCGCCGGATCGTCGGCCGGTGGCCGCTCCACGGCCGATGGTGTACGTCGCTCAGGCCTCGCGAACACAGGTGTGGAGGGTGCGCGCCTCGCCGGCTTCGGCATCCTGACGCTGCTGGCCGGTGCGGCCGCGCTCGCCGTCGTGCGCCGCCGCGCCTGACGGGACGGTCTCCGCCGTGCTTGACGGCGCTAGGACTCGGCGGCGCCCGACGGGGTTAGGACTCGGCGGCGCCCGACGGGGTTAGGACTCGGCGGCGCCTGAAGGTCTCCGCGCGCCTGACGGTCTCGCAGACGCGTCTGCTTGCTCGCCCACGCGGCCTCCGACTCGTCCGGCCACGTCTACGCCGTCTCAGACGGGCCGTTCCCGTTCAGAACTGCAAACGTCGTGGCATCCGGCGCCCTCTGCGGCTCGGATGTCGCCACGTTTGTCGTTTCCAACCGACATGGCGGGCGGGCCGGCCGCGCCAGCGGGGCCAACGGCGGCCGGGGCTGCGCAGGCTGCGGCCGTCCGGCGCTACAGGAGCGCTGCGCGGAGCTGGTCGACGGAGTGGACGACCGCGATGGCGCCGACCGACTCGGCGGGGGAGCCGTAGCCCCACTCGACCATGATGACAGGCACGTCGTGCTCGGCGGCGCCGTGCACGTCGTGCTCGCGGTCGCCCACCATCACGAGGTTCGAGAGGTCGACGTCCTGCTCGCGGAGGCGGCGGAGCGCCTCGCCCACCACGTCGGCCTTCGCGCTGCGCGTCTCGTCCTCCGAGGCGCCGCAGATCACGGTGAAGCAGTCGGTGAGCTCGAGGTGAGCGAGCACGCGGTTCGCCTGCACCTCCGACTTCGAGGTGGCCAGGGCGAGCGGGAGACCGGCGGCGTGCAGGGCGCGCACGAGTCCGAGCATGCCGGGGTAGACGGTCGCGTCGCCCTGAGGGCCGTCGGTGGCGGCGAGCCCGCGATAGACCTGCAGCGCCTCCTCGGCCTCGGCGGTGGTCATGGAGGCGACGTCGCGGAAGCCGTCGAGGATCGGCGGACCCACGAACGCCACGAGCTCCGCCGGCATCGGGACCGGTCGTCCCATCGCCTCGAGCGTGCGCGAGAGGCGCCCGATGATGCCGGGGGCGGAGTCGGTGATGGTGCCGTCGAGATCGAAGAGGATGCACGACCACGGCTTGGTGGGATTCTGACGAGTCACCCGAGACATCCTAGGGTCGGCCCCCCAACGGCCCGAATCGCGGGCGGCGTCGGGAGCACCGCCCGCGAGGATCTACAGTGGCCCGAGGATGGTTGCGAAGGCTCTGCAGCAGACAGGTGCGCTGCTCACGGTGCTGCTCATGGTGGCGGCGGTCGTCGTGGTCGCCACCGGAGCCCTCCCGTGGCCGGACGCGACCGCGCTCGCCGGCCGGGTGGCGCCCGTTCTGGCCCTCGTCGTGGCCATCACGGTGGTGGCCGAGCTCGCGAGCGCCGCCGGCGTCTTCACCGCCCTCGCCGAGCGGATGGCCGCGTGGGGGCGGGGCCGGGTCGCCGTGCTGTGGCTCCTCGTCATCGCCCTGGCGGTCGTGAGCACCGCCTTCCTCTCGCTCGACACCACCGCGGTGCTCGTGACGCCCGTGGTCGTCGTGCTCGCCCTGCACATCGGTGTCTCACCGATCCCGTTCGCCCTCGCGACCGTCTGGCTCGCCAACACCGCCTCCCTCTTCCTGCCGGTCTCGAACCTCACCAACCTGCTTGCCGCCCGCAGCTTCGACGGCGGGACCGCCGCCTTCGTGGCCGCCGCCTGGGCACCCGCGCTCGTCGGCGTCGTCGTGAGCGCGGGCATCCTGACTCTCGTCTACCGCCGATCGCTGCGCGGCCGCTTCGAGCTGCCCGAGCGCACCCCGGTGACCGACCGGCCGCTGCTCGTCTACTCCGCCGTGGTGGTGCTCCTTCTCCTGCCGCTGCTGGTCTCCGGCCTCGAGGTCGCGATCGTGGCGGGCGCGGCCGCCGTGCTCCTCCTCGGCGCCTTCCTCGTGCGCGACCGCTCGGCGCTCACCCCCTCGCTCGTGCCGTGGCAGGCGCTCGGCATCGCGGCCAGCCTCTTCGTGCTCGTGGAGGCCGCTCAGGTGAACGGGCTCGAAGACCTGCTGACGGCGGTGAGCGGATCGGGCGACGACCCGCTCAGCCTCCTGCATCTGGCCGCCATCGGAGCGCTCGGCGCCAACACCATCAACAACCTCCCGGCCTACCTCGTGCTCGAGCCCCAGGCCGCGGGTGACACGACGCGGCTCGTGGCGCTGCTGATCGGCGTGAACCTCGGCCCGCTCGTGACCCCCTGGGCCTCGCTCGCCACCCTGCTCTGGCACCAGCGGCTCACCACGCTCGGGGTGCGCATCTCGTGGCCGCGCTTCATGGGGCTCGGCCTCGTGGGGGTCGCGGTCGTCGTGCCGGCGGCGGTCGCCGCCCTCGCACTCCTCGGGTGAGAGGGGCGCGTCAGCCCACGACGAAGTCGCGCTTGATCACCTGGCCGAGCGAGCCGACGTCGAACTGCACCGCCACGAAATCCGCGGTCTCCACGAGCGCCAGCGCATCCGGAGCCGGCAGGATCATGGCCTGCGCGCCCGCCCGAGCCTCCGCGGGCACAGCGAGCCGCAGCTCCGCGATCGAGGTGAACAGCGGCAGCACCAGCCCGCCGCTCGTGGAGAGGAGGGTGCGCACCTGGGGGTCGGCGGCATCCGTGGTGCCCGTGATGTCGACCACGATCCCGCCCGAGCGCATCGCCTTCAGCAGCGCGTCGAGAGTGGTGCGGTTCGGCAGCGCCCCGAAGGTCTCGAGCGCCTTCCGCAGAGGGCGGTTGGCGTAGGACTTGGGGAAGGCGGGGGTGCGGGAGGCCACCCCACCAGCCTAGGAGAGGGTCAGAACAGGCGCGAGTCGGCGTCGTCGAGGCCGCGCATGGCGTCGTAGTCGAGCACGAGGCAGCGGATGCCGCGGTCCTCGGCGAGGGTGCGGGCCTGCGGCTTGATCTCCTGCGCCGCGAACACGCCGCGCACGGGCGAGAGGTGCGGATCGCGGTTCATCAGCTCGAGGTAGCGGGTGAGCTGCTCGACGCCGTCGATGTCGCCCCGCCGCTTGATCTCGACCGCCACGGCGGCCCCCACCTGGTCGCGGGCGAGGATGTCGACCGGCCCGATGGCCGTCATGTACTCGCGCCGCACGAGGGTGTGGCCGTCGCCGAGCAGGTCGATCTGCTCGGCGAGGAGCTTCTGCAGGTGCGCCTCGACGCCGTCCTTGACGAGCCCGGGGTCGATCCCGAGCTCGTGCGAGGAGTCGTGCAGCACCTCGTGGATCGAGACGATCAGCACGTCGTCGGTCTTCTTCTGGGTGACCTTCCAGAGCTCCGTGATGCCCGCTTCGAGCTGGTCGGCGTCGGGCTCCTGCGTGGTGATGGAGCAGGGCGGGCTCATCCAGTTCAGCGGCTTGTAGCTGCCGCCGTCGCTGTGCACGAGGATGCTGCCGTCGCTCTTCAGCATCAGCAGCCGCTTCGCGAGCGGGAGGTGGGCGCTGAGCCGGCCGGCGTAGTCGACGGAACAGGTGGCAATGACGAGACGCACCTGTAGAGCGTAACGCCCGGGGGGTCAGGCGCCGGTCGTGCCCGTGCCGGTCGTGCCGGTGGCGGTCGTGCTGGTGCCGGTCGTGCTCCCGTCGGTGCCCGTCGTGCTCCGGATGCGGCCGCGCTCGCGGGCGGCCGGCGAGGCGAGCCCGGCGATCACCACGAGCCCGAGCACGAGCACGAGCGCGTTCAGGATGCCGAGCTCGTGACCGAGCAGGCCGATCACCGGCGGGCCCACGAGGAACGCGACGTAGCCGATGATCGCCACGGCGCTCACGCGTGCCGCCGAGAGCTTGGGGTCGTCGGTGTCGGCGGCCGCCGACATGCCCACGGGGAAGCCGAGCGAGCATCCGATGGCCCAGAAGGCGACGCCGACGTAGGCGATCCACGGTTCGGGGGCGAAGATGAACGCCGCGAGACCGAGCACGCCGACGGCGGCGCTCACCCGCAGCACGGGCACGCGGCCGAAGCGGTCGAGCACGGGGCCGCCGAGCACGCGGCCGGCGGTCATCGACACGGTGAACAGGCCGAAGATCACGGCGGCGGTGGTGTTCGACTGGCCGTAGCCGTCGACGACGGCGATGGTGAGCCAGTCGTTGGCCGAGCCCTCGGCGAAGGCCATGCCGAGCATGATCAGGCCGATCAGGAGGAGGCGGCCGTCCCGCCACACCGAGAGGCTGTCGGCGAGTCGGCGGAGGAACGGCGTGCGGTCGGTGCCGGCACCGGTCTTCACGTCGACCTCGGCCTCCGCGCCGCGCGGCACGAAGCGGATGGCGAGCACCGCGCTCACCGCGATCACGACGGCGATGCCGGCCAGGTGCGCGGCGACCGAGATGCCGAGACCGGAGGCCAGGGCGCCGATGCCCGCCCCCGTGACGGTGCCGAAGCTGAAGAAGGCGTGCATGAGGGGGAGGATCGTCTTGCCGATCGCGCGCTCGGCGGCGGCGCCCTCGACGTTCATCATGACGTCGACCGATCCGTTGCCGAAGCCCGCCAGAGCGAGCCCCACGGCCACGACGGGGGCGGAGACGAGCAGGTCGGCGCCGACGCCGATGACCGCGATGCCGACGGCGACCACCGTGAGGGCCACGAGCATGCCGGCCTTGGAGCCGATCCGGAGAATGATGGGCGGCGCGGCAATGAGGCCGATCACGCTGCCCGCCGACATGGCGAAGATGAGGATGCCGAGCTGGGCGGTGTCGAGGCCGAGCTCGTCGCGCACGGCGGGCAGGCGCGCCACCCAGCTCGCGAGCGAGAGGCCGCTGAGGGCGAAGATCACGAAGAGCGCGTTGCGCCAGGCGTGCAGCTGGCGTCGGGTCAGGGTGTTCTTCTGGGGGGCGGGCGGAAGGGTGCTGTCCGTCATGGTTCTCCGTATCGAATCGATTCGATCGAATCGATTCGACTACAGTAGCAACCGTGTCCGCCTCCGATCAAGCACGAGCGACCCTCCTCGACGTCGCGCGGCTCGCGGGTGTCAGCCGCTCGACCGCCTCGCTCGCGTTCAGCGGTGCCGGGCCCGTCTCGGAGGCCACCCGCGCGAAGGTCATGGCGGCATCCGCTGAGCTCGGCTACTCGGGGCCGGATCCCCGGGCGCGGTCGCTCCGCCAGGGGCGTTCGGGAGTCGTGGGGATCGTGTTCGACGAGACGCTGCTGAGCGCGTTCCGCGATCCGGTGAACGTGGCGACCCTCGACGGCATCGCGAGCGGACTCGGCGACGGCAGCAACGGACTCCTCCTGCTCACCGAGACGGGGGCCGTGGAGTCGAGCATCGCCTCCGCCGCGATCGACGCCGCCGTGCTGATGGGGTGCTCGCCCGTGTTCGACCGCGTCGTGGTGGAGCTCGAGCGGCGCGGGGTGCCTGTGGTGTCGATCGAGGGTGGGGCGGGTGCGCGTGCTGCGGCGGTCGGGTCCGGTTCGGGTGGGTTGTTCGAGGCGGGTGGTGCCGATCCGGTGCCCGCCGTCGCGGTGGGGTCTGCGCGGGTGGACGTGGCGCTCGACAACGTGGAGGCATCCGAGACCCTCGCCCGGCACCTGCACGATCTCGGGCACCGGAGCGTGGGGGTGCTGAGCCTCGCCACGGATCCTTCCCGCGAGACCGGCCTCATCACGCCCGAGCGCGAGGCCGCGCTCACCACGACCGTGACGGCGGATCGGCTGGCCGGTGTGCGGCGCGTGTTCCCGGATGCGGTGGCCGTGTCGTCCGGGTGGAACTCGGTCGACGAGGCGGTGCGGGCGGCGCGGATGCTGCTCGGGGCGGGTGGGGCACGGGTCAGCGGTGGTGAGGACGGTGCGCTTGGCGACCGCCGCCCTACCGCGGTGCTCGCGCAGAGCGACCTGCTGGCGGTGGGGGTGCTGCAGGTGGCCGCCGAGCTCGGGCTTCGCGTGCCCGAGGACCTCAGCCTCACGGGCTTCGACGGGGTGCCGATCGAAGGGCTCGCCGGTCACGACCTCACCACCATGGTGCAGCCCGCCGCCGAGAAGGGTCGCGAGGCGGGCCGTGCTGTGCGCGCCCTGCTGGCGGGGGAGGAGGTGGGGTCGGTGGTGTTCCGCTGCACCTTCCACCGTGGAGCGACGACGGCGCCACCGCCGCGCGACTGACGCGCGACGTCGTCCACGTCGCCTCAGCGGCTGACGCCCTCGACTCCGAGCGCTGGATGGGCAAAGAGGAGATCCGCCGCCGCCCGCGGTCGTCCACCAGGGGGCCCGAGTATGGCTCGGGCGCGGCGGCGCGCCTGGGAGAATCGAGGGATGCTGCTCACCGTGCTCGGAACCGCCACGCCGTACCCGCGCCCGGACGAGCCCTGCTCCGGCTACCTCCTGCAGAGCGGCGCGGCCGGGTCCCAGGATGCCGGCCGCACCGCAGCCCGCAGCACCGGCCGCACGACGGTCTGGATCGATGCGGGAACCGGCACCCTCGCCGAGCTCCAGCGCCACATCTCCCTCGCCGAGCTCGACGCCATCTGGATCTCGCACCGCCACGCCGACCACTCCGCCGACCTTCTCGTGGCCTACTACGCCCTGCGCTTCGCCGATCCGGCGCTCCGCCCGGCCGCGCCGATCCCCCTCATCGGCCCCGAAGGGCTGCTCGACCGCCTCGCCGCCTTCCTCGGCCCGAACGCGGTCGACGAGCTGCCGAGGGTGTTCGACTTCCACCCGATGAGCGGTTTCGGAGACGCCCGCTTCGGCGACCTCCAGCTCTCCTGGGGACCGGTGCAGCACGGCGTGCCGGCCTTCGGCCTCGCGGTCGACGAGCCGCAGCCGGCCGCCGGCACCCGCCGCTTCGCCTACTCGGGCGACTCGGCCCCCTGCCTCTCCCTCGAGGAGATCGGTGAGAACGCCGACCTCCTCCTCGTCGAGAGCGGCTACGCGACCGATCCGTCGGCCGATGCGGATGCGCAGCGCACCCCCGCCGCCCACCACACCCCGGAGGACGCCGGCCGCACCGCCACGGCGGCCCGCGCCTCCCGCCTCGTGCTCACCCACCTCGCCGACGGCCTCACGGCCCCGGATGCCGCCTCCCGAGCGGCCGGTTACTTCACAGGTCTCGTCGAGGTCGCCGTTGGAGGAGCGCACCTCGACGTCTGAGCCGATGGCATTGTATGATTAATACTCACTTATAGATGAGGACATCATGCGACTTCTGAAACTCGCGGCGCTCGTCGCGACCGCCTCTCTGTTGACTGTGCTGGGCGTGCCGACTCTCGCGTCGGCGGCACCCGAGGAGCGGACTCGGGTGAAGGTGTGTCCCCTGACTGAGAACGGCCCGGAGAGCGTCGAGCGACTCACCGGAGCCGATCGGTTCGAGGTCGCGGTCCGCGCCTCCCAGGAGGTCTTTCCGAGAGGCGCCGACGTCGTCTACCTCGCATCGGGCACCGCATTCGCGGATGCGCTGGCCGGGTCGGGGGCAGCGGGCTATCGCGACGGGCCGCTGCTGCTCGTTCGCCGAGACGCCGTGAGCGGCAGCGTGCTCGCGGAACTGGCGCGGCTGTCCCCGCGCGAAGTCGTCCTCCTGGGCGGGACCGCCTCGATCTCCGCCGAGGTCGAAGCCTCGCTCGACTACCTGCCCGCGACCGTGACCCGAGTGTCGGGAGTCGACCGGTACGATGTCGCGGCCAAGTTGAAGCACGGTGTGTTCGGCGACAGCAACGACCTGCTGTACATCGCGTCGGGTGAGGTGTTCCCTGATGCCCTTTCGGCCAGTGCGGCCGCCGGAGACTGGGACGTCCCGGTCCTCCTGAGCAGAAAGGCCGGTCTTCCCGAATCCACTCTGAAAGCGCTCCGGAGCGAGTCGGTGCTGGAGGAGATCGTCGTGGTGGGCGGCACCGCGACCATCAGTGACGCCGTCGTGGCGCAGCTAGCCGAGTTCGCGCCGGTGCGACGCATCTTGGCACCGGATCGGTACGCGGTGTCTGCGGCCACGTCGAAGGACACGTTCTGCGAGCTGAACCCCGTTGTGTATGTCGCGTCGGGCGAGGTGTTCCCTGACGCGTTGGGCGGCTCGGCCGCCGCGATCGAGTCCGGCGCACCCGTCCTCCTGGTGAAGAAGGACGTCGTGCCGGGCTCTGTGGTGGAGGAGCTGAAGCGACTTCGCCCGCAGCAGATCAAGGTCCTCGGAGGGCCGAACACCATCTCGGATTCTGTCGTCCTTCAGCTCCACGACTACCTGCGGTCTGCGATGCCCTGAGTTCTCCGGGGCATTCGCCCTCAGGTGGCGGGGGCGCCCGTCACGATCCAGCGGGAGCCGCGGGCGCGGAGGCCGAGGGTGAGCGCGCGAGCTCCGATGTAGCCGAGGCCGAATGCGAACCAGAGCCAGACGAGCGCCGCGACCCCGCCCGTCGCATCCGCCGCGCCCCCGCCCGGGGTGAAGACCAGCGCCACCGCCACGAGCAGCGGCGCGTACATCGCGAGGTTGAGGAGCCCCGTGAGCGCGAGGTACCGCGCGTCGCCTGCACCGATGAGCACGCCGTCGAGCACGAAGACGTAGCCGGCGAGCGGCACGCCCACCGCCATCGCGAGCAACACCGCCGTGACCGCCTGCTGCACCGACGCCGACGACGAGAACACCGGACCCGCGAACGGCGCGAGCACCGCCACGAGTGCACCGAGCACCACTCCCGACAGCAGCCCCCAGCGCACGAGGCGGCGGGTCACCGCGTGCACCCGGTCGACGTCCGCAGCGCCGAGACCGTGCCCCACCATCGCCTGACCCGCGATGGCGAGGGCGTCGAGCACGAAGGCCAGGGTCGTGAAGATCGTCATGGCGATCTGGAACGCCGCGAGCGAGGTCACGCCGAAGCCCGCCGCCACGGCGATCGACGCGAGCAGCGCCGCCCGCAGGCTCGCGGTGCGGAGGAGCAGCCAGCCCCCCGCCATCGCCGCCCCACCGACCCCGTCGAGACCCGGCCGGAGCGACACCGCCACCCGGCGGGCCGCCCGCACCGCGATCACCACGTAGACCGCGGCCATCCCCCACTGGGCGAGCACCGTGCCGATCGCCGAACCCGCGATGCCCCAGCCGAAGCCGTAGATGAACAGGGCGTTCAGCATCGCGTTGACCGCGAACCCGCCGACCGCCACGACGAGCGGCGTGCGCGTGTCCTGCAGCCCCCGGAGCAGTCCGGTCGCCGCGATCACCACGAGCATGCCGGGCAGCCCGATGAGGGAGATCGTGAGATACGTCGTCGCCGCCTCGGAGACCGCCGCCGTCGAGCCGAAGAGCCGCACCACCGACCCCGCGAGCGGCCACCCCACGAGCGCGAGCACCACACCCGCGCCGAGCGCGAGCCACATGCCGTCGATGCCCGCCTTGATCGCCCCCGGAGCATCCCCCGCCCCGAGCCGCCTGGCCACCGCGGGCGTCGTGGCGTAGGCGAGGAAGATGAGCAGCCCCACCACCGTCTGCAGCACAGCCCCCGCCACCCCGAGGGCGGCCAGCGGCGTCTCACCGAGATGGCCCACGAGAGCGGTGTCGGTGAGCAGGAACAGCGGCTCCGCCACGAGTGCACCGAGAGCCGGCACCGCGAGGCGCAGGATGTCGCGGTCGATCGTCAGCACCCGTTCAGCCTAGGACTCTGGTCACGCGCCACCCCCGGCTGGTAGCGTGCCGACCAGCAGCGCGAAGACGGCTACGGGTCGCTCGGGCACGCTGGTCCGAGGCGAGGGATGTCCCATGACCGAATTCCGCTACGGTCCCGTCGAGCTGATCCTGGTGGGCTTCGAGGGCGAGCGCCCCGGCCCCGAGATCGTCGACGCCTTCCGCGACGTGATCGACGCCGGTGCCGTGCGCCTGCTCGACCTGCTCTTCGTGACGCGCTCGCCGGAGGGCGAGCTCACCGTGCTCGAGCTCGACGAGGCGGGCGACTCGATCGGTCTCGACGCCGTGGCGCTCGAGGCGACGGGCCTCGCCTCGATCGAGGACGTCGAGGAGCTCGCGAGCGAGATCCCCGCCGGCTCCTCCGCCGCCCTGCTCGTGGTGGAGCTCACCTGGGCGAAGGCGCTCGCCTCGAAGCTCGCGGCCGGGCGCGGCTCCGTGATCAGCACCGAGCGCATCCCGGCCCCCGTCGTCAACGAGGTGCTCGCCGCCATCACGGCCTGACCGGCACCACCCCCGCACCACAACTCGAACAGGAGAACCAGATGCCCATGTTCCGACGGATGGGCCGCCCCGGCCTCCTTGGCCTCGCCGCCCGCACCGCCGTGGTGGCCGGCACGGCCTCAGCGGTGACGGGCGGGATGCGCAACCGCCAGCAGG
>NZ_JAHFUY010000030.1:0-39519 GCF_023264895.1 Herbiconiux sp.
CACCCCGTCGGCCACCGACCTCGCCCTCCTGGTGCGGCACGACGTGGTGCGCCGCTACGGGCTCTTCGACGAGTCGTTCGCCACCACGGCCGGGGCCGCCGCCGATCTCGTGGCCCGCCTCGCCCGCCTCGGCCACTCCACCGTCGTCGCCCACCACGCCTTCGTGGCCGGTGCCGGTGCGTCGTCCGCCGATCCGGGGGCTCAGGCATCCGATCGGGAGCTCCTGCTCGCACGCTACCCGTACCTGCCCGAGCTCGATCGCCGGTTCGCCGAGCTCGAGATCGACGCCCTCGACCACTTCGCCGAGCTGCTCGTGGAGCGGCCAGGCGCACGCCGCAGCCTCCTGATCGACGTCGACCACCTCACGCTGCAGTACGACGGCACCGCGCGGAACGCGGTCTCGTTCCTCGCCGCCCTGGCCGGCAGCGGCATCGCCGGCACCGTCGACGTCAGCGTGCAGGCCTCCGAGCGGATCGCGGAGTTCTTCGACCTCGCCCGCTACGGCTTCCCCGTCGTGCGCTCCGAGCAGACGGGGATCGTGTACGACCTCGCCCTCTCGCTCAGCCCGCTGGCGCACTCCGACGCCATCCTCACCCTCAACCGCAAGGCCGCTCAGTGGGTGCTGCTGCACCTCGACGTGATCGCGCTGCGGTCGCTCGAGCTGCGCGCGGCCTCCTGGGCCCGGCGCCGCGTCGTGCAGGACTCGTTCTCCTTCGCCGACCGCATCGTCTCCATCAGCCGATCCTCGATCGCGGATGCCGGTGCCTTCTTCCCCGGCCGCGACCTCGAGGCGGAGCGCGCCGTGATCGTTCCCCAGGGGGCGACCGTCGCACCGTTCCCGACCGGCGATCAGGATGTCGAGTGGAGCGATCTCGACGAATCGACGCGACGCGTCGTCAAGCTGGGCGGCTATCTCCTGGTGATGGGCAACTGGTACCCGCACAAGCAGGTCGGCCCCGCCCTCGCCGCCCTGGCGCCCGGCCGGCACCCGATCGTCACCCTCGGGTTGAGCTCGCACGACACCGTCGACTCCGAGCGGGTGCACGGTCTCCCCTCTGGCCGGCTCTCCGACTCCCTGCTCAACCGGCTCATCCGCGACTGCTCGGTGATGATCTATCCGTCGGCCTACGAGGGGTTCGGGCTGCCCCTGGTCGAAGGCGTCGCCGCGGGCAAGCGCGTGGTCGCGTTCCGGAGCGACGCGGTCGTCGAGACCGTGCACGAGCTGGGGCTCGACGAGTACGTGGACTTCTTCGACGCCTTCGACGACCTTCCCGAGGTGGTGGAGCGCTCCCTCAGGGGCGATCGGCCCACCGCGTCGCTCCGTGCCGGCATCCGGAGCTCGGAGCCCTTCAACCAGGGGATCATCGACGTGGTGCTCGACCAGATCGGCAAGCCGGTCGACCGGGAGCGGCTCCGCCGGCGGTGGAACCACTTCCTCGCCGTGACGGAGTACCTCGGCGATGCGGAGAACGCCCGCACCGAGCTCCGGGAGCGGCGCGACGAGGTGGAGCGCCTGCAGGAGCTCAACCGGCGGCACGACGAGCTGAGCCGCGACCACGCCGACCTGTCGAGCCGCCACTCGGAGCTCGACATCCTGCTCGGGCGCATCCAGGCCCGCCGGAGCTACCGGCTCACGGAGCGGCTGGTGGCCCTGCCGCCCGTGCGCTCCGTGATCGCGCGCTTCCGCCGCCTGCGCTGACGCTCAGCGGCGCTCGCCCTCTCTCAGCTGCGCTCGCGGAAGCCCAGCGGGAGGCTGGTCTCGCCGAACCGCGTGCGCTCGGCGATGCCCTCGAGCCGTGAGGCGAAGATCTTCGATCCGCGCGTCTCGAGCACGGTGCAGCACCTCGACGTGCGCAGGCGCATCGAGTTGATCGACAGGATGCGTCGCGTGACCCCGCGGTCGCGGCCTTCGACGTAGTCGAATCCCTCCCTGGCCTCGATGGCCTCGAGGTGGGCGCGCTTGTTGGTCTCGGCCAGCCGTGTGGGCAGGCCACCGTAGAAGTACGCGTCGAACGCGCGCCCGTAGGCCTCGTGGGCGTCGCCGGACTGGTGCGTGGTGATGACGGAGCGGAGCACGCGGGTGGGCTCGCCGAACCGCGGATAGCCGGGGCTGAAGTACGAGTCGTCGACTCCGACGGCCCTCGACCAGCGCCCGAACGAGACGGTGACCGCCTCGGCCGGCGGCTCGGAATCGGGCGTGTCGCGGAGTCCCAGCACGTCGACCAGTCGGGCGCGGAGGAGGAACCGGTCGCTGACCGGGCCGGGGGTGGCCACCAGCGCGTCGCCGTTCAGCTGCAGTGCGACGTCGGCGAAGCCGTCCTCCTCGAGGCAGCCGCAGCGCCAGGACTCCGCGGGCCACTCGAACTCGGCCTCGAACACCGACCAGGGGCTGACCGTCCGCACCGACTCGTCCTGCAGCTGCGCGACGAAGTCGAGGAAGCCGGCCGGGAGCGGCTCGTCGGCCACTCCCTCGGGCGCCACGGCCACCCAGCCGGAGAGGCCGGGCTCGGAGAGCGGGCGCCAGTCGAAGATCGCGCCACCGAGGCGGAAGGAACCGCCCGTGCGCTTCGTGCGTGCCATCAGGACCGCCCTCGGATCGTGGTCGCGTAGCGGCCTCTCGTGAGCATGAGCTCGAAATGGTCGGCCCAGCGGGAGCTGACCTCCACGCGCCGGGAGAGACGGCTGGGGCTCACCGCCGAGAACGCGTTCGCCTCGGTGAGGAAGTAGGCGTCGAACCCGGCCGCGCGGAAGCGGGCGACCGTGGCGAGGATCTCCGCCTCGCCCGCCCACATCTCGGGGGTGATCTCGCAGAAGAGCGTCAGGTCGTCCGGCAGCCCGGCCTCGAAGTCGATGCTGTCGAGCACGTCCTTCTCCATGCCCTGCACGTCGATCTTCACCACGTCGCAGCCGTAGTGGCGGATGATCGAACCGAGGGTGCAGGTCTGCACCGTGAGCGTCGTCGACGCGCCCACCTCGACCCGGGTGTTGCCGCGGTTGGTGCCGTCGGCGACCACCTCCCAGCTGAGCTCGGGCGAGTTCGAGATGGCGCCCTCGAGCACGAGGGTGTTGCCGAATCCGCCCAGATTGAGCGAAGCCAGCTCGAGGCTCGGGCGCGAGGGCTCGACCGCGATGACGGTGCCGTTCGGGATGCGCTTGGCGACGGCGGCGGAGATGTACCCCACGAACGCCCCCACGTCGAGGAACACGCTCCGCGGGCTCAGGCTGTCGAGCGCGGCCGACAAGAGCGACGCGTCCCAGTCGCGCTTCTGCAGCATGTACGGCGTGACCACCTTGTCCTCGGCGGGCACGAGCACCTCGATGCCCTGTGCGCGCACCCAGGTCACGGGCTCCTGCGGCCCCTCGGGCACGAAGACCGGAAGGGGCGGGGCCTCGACCTCGCTCTCGGTCGTCTCGGCGGAGGTGCTCACCGGAGCACCCACAGGGCGACCTTCTTCAGCGCGCGCCGGGGTGCGCTGCCCACGGGGAGCACGACGACCGAGCGGTCGAGGATGCGGCGCCGGAGCCGGGGCTGGGCCGCGATCGCGACCGGCTCGGGGGCGGCGGCCACCGCGACGGCGGCGGGCACGAACGCACGGCGGGTGAGGAAGGTGCCGAAGAACGCCTCGACCAGCGTCTGTGCGGAGGCCGACCACTGGTGGTCCTTGACCCTGGCCTCCCACTCGTCGCGCTGCTGCTGCCGCGCGGTGAGGTCGGTCATGAGCTCGAACAGGGTGCGGGCGTCCTCCTCGTCGTCACGGAGACCGAGGAAGCGCGCCCCTTCGGGCGCAATGTCGCCGAGTCCGCCACCGCGCGTGGTGATCGGGGTGGAGCCGAACTTCACCGTCTCGGCCGGGATCATGCCCCAGCCCTCGGTGATGGAGGGCGAGATCACGACGGTCGCGCCGTTGATCAGGCGCTCCTTGTCGGCCTCCGAGACGCGGCCGAGGAAGTGGAAGCAGTCGGCGCCGGTGAGCTCGACCAGATCCTGCTGCAGCCGCTCGCTGTGGCCTCCGTCGGGGGTCGGCCCGGCGAACACGAACTCGCCCGCCCAGCCCATCGACTTGACCATGAGGCCCACGCGCATGATCCACGGGATGTTCTTGTAGAGGAAGTTGGTGCCGAGCACGAGGGCGTAGGCGGTGTCGCCGAGCTCCTCGATGCCGGGGTTCTCGAGGCTCCACGGGCGGCCCTTGCTGCCGCCCTCGGGTGAGCCGTTCGGGAGCACGAAGACCTTCTCGTCGCCCGTGCCGCCCGTGTAGTAGGAGGTGAGGGTCTTGGCCACGTGCGGGGTGAGCACGCCGATCGCGTCGGCGTTCCGCCAGCTGGCCTTCGACGAGTCGTTGCGGCGCGCGAAGTCGTCGTAGTCGGCGGAGTAGTGGGGGGTGAGGACCGCGATGAGATCCAGGGTCCAGATGACATTGCGGTGGGCGTAAGCCGAGATGGCCGGCCAAGTGGCGCCCGTGAAGTCCTGATAGGGGCGGAAGGCGACGTCGACGAAGGTGCCGCTCGCGACGATCTCGTCGAGCGTCGCGACCTCGATGGTGTCGACCTGCGCGGCACCCAGGAGGGTGCGGAGCGGCTCCACGCGATCCGGTGACGCCACCCAGATCACGCGCTGCACATCCGGGTGGAGGGCCAGCAGACGGGAGATGGTGAAGCTGCCCTCGAAGGTTCCGGTGAGGGCCTCGTGGATGAGCTCGGCGTCGACGGCCACGGTGATTCCGTGGATGACGGCGGAGGTGTGGTGCTTGACCCGCTCGAGCGGGCTGTCGGCCTCGTTGATGAAGTCGGTGATCCAGCGGTCCCAGTAGGAGAACCGGCGCGAGACGAGCTCGTCGTTGTCGATCTTCCGCTGGTTGCGGAACACCGCGCCGAACGACTCCCCTGTGGCGTGGTAGACGTAGACGTCGTCGACGGCGATGTGGTTGAAGCCGTATGACACGCAACGGAGCGAGTAGTCGACCTCCTCGCCGTAGCCCGGGCTGAACTCCTCGTCGAGCGGCCCCACGATGTTGAGGGCGTGCCGGGCGAAGAACGTGCAGAAGCTCGTGGCCACCGGCACGAAGGGGTAGATCTTCTGCGAGGTACGGGCGACCTTGGTGGCGACCTGGGCGAACTCCTCCACGCTCGGCGGCTGGAGCTGCCACGACTCGGGGCCCTCGACCGTGAAGATCGTCGCGTTGGCGCTCAGGGCGGTGGCGGTGGCGATGTCGGTGCGCGAGCGCGCTCCCGCGATCAGCCGGGTGTCCCACTCGGGGCCCACGATGATGTCGCTGTTCAGCACGATCACGTCGGCCGGCGCGAGGCGCTCGAAGGCTGTGTTGAGGTTGCCCACCACGCCGCGGTTGACCGGCTGGCGGTAGTAGAACATCTGCCGGCCCATCCGCTCCTCCACGGCGGCCAGCTGCTCCACGGCGAGCTCGCTCGGCCCGGCATCGTCGAAGACCACGATGGGGGTCTCGGGGCTCGTGTGCTCGAGGAGGCTGACGACGCAGCTCTCCCAGGTCAGTCCGCCCGAGAAGAGGGTGAGAGCGGCGACGACGTCGCCACTCCGGACGGGTCGGCCGAAGAGGGCGTCGGTATCGGTCAAGACGTGGATGAGATCATCCCTTCCTCGGTACGGTCACGATATTCAACCACGTCGGTCGCCCTGCCCTGACACGTGTCGATCACCGGAAGGGTCCACGCTGCGCCGGGGAAGTGGGATGAGTCCGAGGAGCGGTGCCTGGAACAGCCAGCGGAACGGGATGATGTTCCGGAGCCACGCCAGGGCGGTGCAGCCCACCAGCGCGCTGAGGAGCAGGATGCCCACGAGGGTCACCGCGTCGACCTGCTGCTCGAAGAGCTTCAGCGCCACGATCATGATCGGGAAGTGCGCCACGTAGTAGACGATCGAGGCGCGCCCGACGAAGCGCAGTGGCCTCAGCAGCGGCGAACCGCCGATCACGCGGGTCGCTGCGATCGCCGCGACGATGCCGGCGAGGCTGAGCAGAGCCAGCACGGGCATCCGGTTCACGTCGACCTGGGTGGAGACGACCCCGAACACGATCGCCACCACGGCGAGCACGGCCACCAGCCAGTGGCGACGGAGGATCGCGTCGAGAAGCCCCGGTTGCCGCGCCACGAGGTTTCCGGCGAAGAAGAATCCGCCGTAGAAGAAGAAGTCGGTGAGCTGCCCGGTCGGCACGAGCTGCGCGACGATCCAGAAGGCGACCGGCACCACCCACGGCGGGAGCCGTGTGAACAAGGGCGCGACCGCGTAGTAGAGGGCGATGAAGAAGATGAACCAGAGGTACCCCGTGGCGATCCACGCACGGGGATCCTCGATCGGGTAGCCGACACCGAACTGCTCGATGTGGATGGCCGACCAGATGATGTAGGGCCACACGATGAACTGCACCTTGCCCAGGTAGTACCGCGGCAGGCCCTTGGCGAGCGATCGCGGCAGCAGGAGCCCCGAGAGCAGCATGAGCGCCGGCATCCGGAACGGCAGGAAGAACTCCCCCACCGTGAGAAACGAGGGAGGCACCGCGAAGCCGAGGAACGAGGGGATCGAGGGCGCGTGCCACAGGATCACGAGCAGGATGGCGATTCCTCGAAGGGCATCCATCCAGGGCATGCGAGCGCTGCGATCGAGTTGTAGGGCACTCATCGCCTTCAACGGTATCCCAGTCGCTGTTACGCTGAACCGCACCGCAGTCGAATGCCGCCAGGGGGGTGCGCGTCTTCCACTGAAGGAGAGAGACCATCGATACTCGGACGAGCACCGCAGCCGGTGCCGGCACGACCCTCAGCTCGTCGCTGGTCGGCCGCGACAACGCCCTCGGTTTCATCCGGCTGGTCCTGGCCGCGATGGTCATCCTCTCCCACTCGTTCCCGACCGCCGGCTACGGCTCCGACCCGTTCGGCACCTGGGCCCGCGGCCAGCAGAACCTCGGCGGAGTCGCCGTGGTCGGATTCTTCGCGCTGAGCGGCTACCTGGTCACGAAATCCGGTCGCAACAGCGATGTCGTGCAGTTCATGTGGCACCGTTTCATCCGCATCTTCCCGGCCTTCTGGGTGGTGCTCCTCGTGGGCGCCTTCGTGATCGGACCGGCGGCCTGGGTGATCAGCGGCAACCGACTCGACGACTACTTCACCCTCGCCCCCGGTGGCCCGGTGGGGTACATCACCCAGAACTGGACGCTGACGATCCACCAGCTCGGGATCTACGACATCTACGTGGGCACCACGCCCTACGGCGACTCGACGGGTTTCAGCATCCTCAACGGATCGCTGTGGACCCTCGCCTACGAGTGGAGCTGCTACCTCATCATCGCCGTCCTCGTGCTGTTCGGGGTGCTCACCCGCGCCCGAGCCGTCCTTCTGGGCATCACTGCGCTCTACTTCGCCCTGGAGGTCGTGCGGCTCTCGAGCCCCGAGACCCTGGCCCAGGTCATCCCGTTCATCTCCGACCCCGTGGCGGTCGATCTCACGTTCGCGTTCCTGGTGGGCGGATGCTTCGCGCTCTACGCCGACAAGGTCGTCTTCGACTACCGGCTGGCCCTGCTCAGCGCAGCGGTCGTCGTGGGCACGTTGCACTACGGCGGTTTCGCCGTGATCGGCTACCCCGCCATGTGCTACCTGCTGCTGTGGCTGGCCACGCGGCTGCCGGCGAGGCTCCGCAGGATCGGGCGTGTCAATGACTACTCCTACGGCATCTACCTCTACGGTTTCCTGCTGCAGCAGTTCTACGCGCTGATCGGTCTCGACCGGTGGGGCTACATCCCCTTCACCGTCATCGTCATGGTCTCCGCGTTCGCGTGCGCCTGGCTCAGCTGGCACCTGATCGAGAAGCAGGCGCTCAAGCTCAAGGGCTGGGGGCCGGGCCGCGGGTACCGCGGCGTGCTGAAGAGGCTCCGCACACGCCTACGGCCCGAACCGGCCGAGGCTAAGGGCTGACGCGGTAGGAGCGGACTCCGTCGACGACGCGCTCGACCTGGGCGTCGGTGAGGCCCGCCCAGAGCGGGAGGCGCACTAGGTGGGAGGCGAAGCGGTCGGTGCGTTCGAGTGCGGGAGCGGCATCGTCGGTGCCCGATCCGGTGCCCGCCGTGCGGCCGAGGCGGCGGCCGGCGGGGCTCGAGTGCAGGGGCACGTAGTGGAAGGCGGCGCGGATGCCGAGGGCGCGGAGGTGCGCCAGCAGCCCGTCGCGGGCGGCCTCGGTGGGCAGCTGCAGCCAGAACAGGTGCGAGGTGTGGCGGAGCGACGGGTCGTCGGACATGAGGCGCACACCCTGCGAAGCGGCCCACGACGCAAGCCCCTCCGCGTAGCCCGCCCAGACCCGGAGGCGGTTCGCCTGGATCTCGTCGAACGCCGCGAGCTGCGCCTCCAGCACGGCCGCGTTGAGCTCGCTCGGCAGGTAGCTGGAACCTGCGTCCTGCCAGGTGTACTTGTCGATCTCGCCGCGCAGGAACCGGGCCCGGTTGGTGCCCTTCTCCCGCAGGATCTCGGCCCGCTCGAGGTAGCGGACCTCGTTCACGAGCAGGGCACCGCCCTCCCCGCAGTGCACGTTCTTGGTGTCGTGGAAGCTCTGCGTGCCGAACGCGCCCACCGTGCCGAGCCGGCGCCCGTCGAGCGTCAGCCCGCCGAGACCGTGCGCGTTGTCCTCCACGATCGGGATGCCCGCAGGGCCCGTGACGGCCTCCACCGCCTCGAGATCCACCGGCACACCGCCGTAGTGCATCACCGTCACCGCGCGCGTGCGCGGCGTGATGGCGGCCGCGAGGCTCTCGGGATCGATGTTGCCCGTCGACTCGTCGAGATCGGCGAACACCGGCACCGCACCGCGCGCCACCACGGCGATCGCCGCCGACGAGAACGTGAACGAGGGCAGCACGACCTCGTCGCCCGGCTCGATCTCGAGCAGCAGCGCCGTGAGCTCGAGGGCGTGGGTGCACGACGTGGTGAGGAGCGCGGGCGAGCCCGTGAGCTCCCGCAGCCGCGCCGAGGCCGCCTCCGTGAACGCGCCGTCGCCGTGCGCGTGGTCGGAGCTCAGGACCGCGTCGAGGTTGGCGAGCTCCCCCGGCGCCCGGAACGGGCGGCTGAAGAGGATGTCATCGTTCACCGGGCTGCGTGTCCGTCCGCTCGTCGTGCGCGCCGTCGTGCGAGTCGTGGTCATACGAGTCGTCGTCGGGCATGATCGTCTCCGGATCGTCGACGACCAGATAGAGCGGACGCCCCATGGCCACGTTGAGCGACACCCCGATGTACTCGGCGATCACGCCGAGCGAGACCAGGATCGCGCCCGAGCAGAGCAGCAGCGTGACGATCAGCGACGCCCAGCCGGCGGCCTCCGGATCGGACCCCACGTTGGGGTTCACCACCACGTACACGACCACGGCGAGCCCCAGCAGCGCGATCACGCCGCCGAGCACGCTCACCGCGCGGAGGCCGGAGGTGCCGCTCGTGAGCACCATGCGCCAGAAGTAGGCGAAGAGAGCGGGCAGCGAGTAGCCCGAGACCCGACCGTCGGCGGAGCGCAGCACCGTGGGCGCGGTCGCCACCCGGTTCGTCACCCACGAGAGCGCCACGTCGAGGTACACCCCGGTGGCGGCGAACGAGGCGAGCTTCCTGCCCACATCGCCGCGCACGAGCCGATAGCTCTGGAACTGGCTCGCATCCGGGAGGTTGAAGGCCGTGCGCATCATGCGCTTCGAGCCCTTCGATGCGGCGCTCCGCAGCAGGCCGTGGGGCCGCTCGTTGGTGAAGCGCGCGTAGACCACACCGGCGCGCTCCCGTGTGGCGGTGTCGAGGAACTCCCCGATAGAGGCGGGATCGTGCTGGCCGTCCTCGTCCATCGTGAGGATCCAGCGCCCCCGCGAGGCGGCCATCCCGGCGATCGTGGCGGCGTGCTGACCGAAGTTGCGGCTCAGCCAGATGATGCTCACGAAGGGATGCTCGGCCTCCAGCCGCCGCATGACGGTGTCGGAGTGGTCGGGCCCGTTGTCGTGCACGAGGATGACCTCGGAGATGCGGTACGCCATGCCCTCCGGCGTCACGGCACCGCGGGTGTAGGGCACGAGCTCGGCGACGACGGCCTCGAGGGTGCGCTCGCCCTGGTACACGGGCACGACCACGCTGATCGAGTACACCGTGGAATCGACCGGATCGCTGGAGCCCACGAGATGAGAAGTTATCACGCGGGCAGCCGAACGTAGACGAAGCGCTCGTCGTCGGACGAGAACGCGTCGCGGCCCGCCGTGGCGTCGATGCCCGTGATCGCCACGAGCTGCTCGAGGAGGCCCGATCCGCCGTCGGCGAAGGCCGCCCGATCGAGCACGACGCCGCACACGCCGAGGTCGCGGAAGGCGCTCAGCATCGAGGGCACGGGGAGCGACGCGAGGGCACCCACGTCGTCGACCGGCGCCCGCCCCTTGATGCCGCCCGCCGACCAGCGGAGCGCATCCGAGTGCAGGAACATGCGGAGCTGATCGGCGTCGGTGACACCGTTCACAGGCGGCGACTCGGGGAACGCGATGTAGGGCAGCTGGTAGATCAGGCAGCCGGGCTCCGAGGTGGCCTCGATGCGCTCGACGAAGTCGCGATCCGAGTCGAACGTCGCCACGGTCGCCGCGCGCGCCGCGGGGTCGACGGGCGGGATCTGGTCCCACACCGCGAGCGCCACCAGGAGCACCGCGACCGCCGCCGTGAGCACGGCGGCGAGCATCCGGCGCCCCGGCCAACGCTCGAGGAGCCGTTCGAGCAGGCGCCCGAGGAGCAGCCCCACGGCGGCGAGGGCGAGCAGCGCGAGCAGGATGGCAATGCGGTTCCACGAGCGGATGGGGAAGTTCACGAACGACAGCAGCGTCGAGAGCCCGCCCACCGTGCCGAAGAGGAAGGTCACGAGCGCGAGCCCGGACAGCACCGCGAGCCTGTGCGTCTGCGACTCGGGAGCACGCCATCCGGTGCGCCCCGCCGTGAGCAGGAAGTAGACCGCGACGACCACGAGGGCCACGAACCCGGCCGCCGCGATCAGCCCGAGCGCCGGAGCTTCCGAGGGCAGCGGGTACGACTCGTCGTAGAGCTGCCGCAGGGTGGCGAACGGCCCGAAGCGGTGCCCCGGCACGGGCAGCAGCAGCGACGAGAGCTTGAACGAGTAGAGCTCGGCCTCGGGCGGGCTCCGCACGAGCACCGCCTCGTTCACGCCGTTCGCCAGGCGGAACAGGATGCTCGGCAGCAGGTTCACGGCCATCGTGCCGGCGATCACGAGCCCGGCCGCCGCGGCCCCGAAAAACGCCCGCCACGCCTTCGTCTGCCACAGCTTGGCGATGCCCACGATCGCGAGCACGAGCGCCACGAACACGGAGTAGTAGCTCGACGCCGTGCTGAGCAGCACGAGCGTGCCGACCGTGGCGAGGTTGCGGCCGCTCAGGATGCGACGCGACCACAGGGGCTGCCCCACCGCCACCTTGTAGATCACGCCGAGGGCCAGCGGCACCACGAAGTAGGTGGCGAGGAAGAGGTGGCCCTCGCCCTTGATGAAGTGGTACGGCGCGATGGCGAAGGCCACGGCGAGCGCCACACCGAGCACGCGGCCGACCCCCACGAGCCGGAGGAACCACAGCGCGGTGACGGCGGCGAGCGGGAAGCCGATCACGAAGTAGACGTTCATGAGCACGCCGAAGTCGCCCGAGAACACCCGGAGCAGGTTCGCCGCGATGAAGTGCAGGTTGTCGGCCTGCGGGTAGTCGCCGTAGAACTGGCCGTAGGGGGCGCCGAGCGCGGACTGGTGGGTGAACCAGCCCGTCTCGATCACGGTCTTGAAGTGCGAGGCCACGGCGAGGGCGTCGCCGGAGTAGTAGAGCGGCACCCGCCAGTCGAGGTTCCAGAGGTCGAGGCCGTACCAGGTGGCCAGTAGCGCCAGGAGGGCGGCGACGGCGTAGGGCAGCCAGCGGGCGTGGAGGATGCTCACGGTCACTCGGCCTTCATGCCACGGCTGTTGAGCGCGTAGTAGGCGCGGCGGGCGAGGGCCATGACGGAGGCGCGCCGGTCACCGATCCGCACGTCGGCCTCGGTGATCGTCTCGGGCGCCTCGTCGTGGCACCAGCGGTGGTAGGCCCTCGCCTGGGCCGCCTGGTCGTCCATGAGCGCCACGCTCCACTGGGTGTCGTTCACCCGGAAGGCCGCGAGCGTGCGGTCGACGGGCAGGTAGTCGCCGCGGAGCAGCACCTTCGTGTAGCCGGTCTGGTCGATCAGGTACGGGAACCGCGCGTCCCAGCCGCCGGCCTCCTCGAGCACGGCGCGGCGCATCGTGACGCAGCCGGGCTCGCCGAACACGTTCGTGCCCTTCCGCACCGTCGTGCGCACGGCCTCGACGCCCGGCTGCACCCGCCGCGCCACGCCCTGGAGGCCGCGGTCGCGGATGGTGACCCGGCCCCTGGCATCCACGATGTCGCGCGGGCTCGAGACGAGCACGACAGCCGGATGCGCGTCGAGCGCCTCGGAGTGCGCGCGGAGGGCACCCGGGTAGAGCACGTCGTCGCCGGGCAGGAGCTTGAGGTACTCCCCCGTGGCCGCCTCCGAGACGCGGCGCCAGTTGGCCTCGGCGCCTCCGCCGGTGGGGGTCGTGAGCAGCCGCACCCGCGGGTCGGCCGCATACTTCTCGAGCAGCTGCGGCGTGGCATCCGTCGACGAGTGGTCGGCGACCACGAGCTCGAAGTCGTCGTGGTCCTGGCTGAGCACGGATCGCATGGTGGCGTCGATGTAGGCGGCGTTCTGGAACGCGGGGATCACGACGGAGAGCTGGGGCATCAGGACTGCTCCTCCTTCTCGGTGCGGCGGAAGGAGAACCGCTTGTGCCCGAAGTAGCTGATGGCCACCGTGACCACGAGGATCGACAGCTGGGCGAGGATCCGGTTCCAGCCGATGTTCACGAGCACGGGCAGCACGACCGCGTTGATGCTGATCGAGACGAGGTAGACGCTCCAGAAGCGGGCGAGGTCGCGGAGCACGTGGCCGTGCACCACGAACACGAAGCGGCGGTAGAGCACGAAGGCGATCAGCACACCGATGACGTGGGCGCAGAAGAGGGTGCCGAGCGATCCGATCGTCTCGTTGACCGTGGCGTCGAGCCACTGCCCGACCGTGAGATCGAAGGCCACGAAGAGCACGAAGCCGAAGGCCGTGTTGAAGCCGCCGACCAGCAGGAACGCGACCCGCTGGTCCTTGACGAGCCTCAGCAGGAGGCCGGGCCGGGAGTCGCTGTCCTCCTCGCCGGCCTGTGTCACGTGGTCACTCTAGGGGCTGGCGCGGCGGGCGAGCCGTGCACACGCTCGGAGGATCCCACCCCCACTTCGGGACATAGCAGGCGTGCGCTATACCAGGAGTGCGATACTGGAGGCATGAACGGTATGGGCAACGACCTCATCCGAGAGGGGCGCCTCCGCCGTGGAATGACGCAGACGGAGCTCGCGCGCCTGATCGGGACGACCCAGTCGGCCGTCGCCCGGCTCGAGTCAGGGCGCACGTCGCCGAGCTTCGACGACGTGATCCGGATCCTGCGGGCCATGGACCTCGACCTCGACTTCGCTCTCGTGCCGAGAGACGAGCAGGACTGGGCGCAGGCCGCGGCACTCCTGGAGTTGAACCCGGCGGAGCGCCACGAACGCCTGGTGGCCTGGAACCGTCGAGTGGCCGAGATGAAGGCGCAGTTCGATGTGCCCGCCCTCTGACCTCGTCGCGTTCGACCCGATCCCGATCCTCGAGGTGCTCTCCCGCCACGGCGTGCGCTTCGTCGTGATCGGAGGCTATGCGGCCGTCCTCCACGCGTCGCCGTTCCTGACGAGCGACGTCGACATCACGCCCGAGCAGTCGCAGGAGAACCTGGAGCGCCTCTCGCGGGCGCTGACCGCGTTGCACGCGCGGGTGTTCACCCCGGCGGAACCGGAGGGGATCCCGTTCAGCCACACCGGCAGCGCGATCGGCGAGAGCGCCGTCTGGAACCTGGTGACCGACTTCGGTCGTCTCGACATCTCGTTCCTACCCGATGGCACCAAGGGCTTTCCGGATCTCGACCGAGGTGCCAGTCGCGGCACGATCGACGGCGTCGAACTGCGGGTCGCCTCGCTGGCCG
This sequence comes from Herbiconiux sp., assembly GCF_023264895.1. Taxonomy (GTDB): domain Bacteria; phylum Actinomycetota; class Actinomycetes; order Actinomycetales; family Microbacteriaceae; genus Herbiconiux. The sequence goes on from NZ_JAHFUY010000030.1 coordinate 14,111, forward strand.
ACGTCATCCGCTCGAAGCAGGCGGCCAACCGTCCGAAGGATCAGCGCGTGCTCCCCACGCTCCGCGAGATACTGGCCGCGAGGAACGCCCGCAACCGTCCCTGACGCGAGCGGGCGGCCCCGGATCGAGGCACGCGGAGGGGCTGCGGCTACAATCGGGTGCGACCACACTCGAGGAGAACTCCCCCACCATGAAGATTCTTGTCACCGGCGGAGCCGGTTTCATCGGCTCCAACTTCGTCCGCCGCACGCTCGAAGACGCCTATCCGGGCCTCGAGGGAGCCGAGGTGGTCGTTCTCGACGCCCTGACCTACTCGGGCAACCTCGACAACCTGCTGCCCGTCAAGGACAGCCCTCGTCTCACCTTCGTGCACGGCGACATCCGCAACGGCCAGCTGCTCGACGACCTGTTCCCCGGCCTCGACGCCGTGGTGCACTTCGCCGCCGAGTCGCACGTCGACCGCTCCGTCCGCGACGCCTCGATCTTCGTGGAGTCGAACGTGCTCGGCACGCAGCAGCTGCTCGACGCAGCCCTCCGCAACAACCTGCCGCGCTTCGTGCACGTCTCCACCGACGAGGTCTACGGCTCCATCGCCGAGGGCTCGTGGGCCGAGGACCGCCCGCTCGAGCCGAACTCGCCTTACTCGGCCTCGAAGGCCGGCAGCGACCTGCTCGCGCGCTCCTACCACCGCACGCACGGCATGAACGTGTCGATCACGCGCTGCTCGAACAACTACGGGCCCTACCACTTCCCCGAGAAGGTCATCCCGCTGTTCGTCACCAACCTGATCGACGACAAGCACGTGCCGCTCTACGGCGAGGGCAACAACATCCGCGACTGGCTGCACGTCGACGACCACACCCGCGGCATCGCCATGGTGCTCGTGGGCGGCCGCGCCGGTGAGATCTACAACATCGGCGGCGGCACCGAGCTCACCAACAAGGAGCTCACCCAGCTGCTGCTGGATGCCACCGGCAAGGACTGGGACTACGTCGACCGCGTGGCCGACCGTCTCGGCCACGACCTCCGCTACTCGGTCGACATCTCGAAGATCAAGGCCGAGCTCGGCTACGAGCCGCTCGTGCCGTTCGAGCAGGGTCTCGCCGACGTGGTGCAGTGGTACCGCGACAACCGGCAGTGGTGGGAGCCCCTCAAGGCCCGCGCCGCGCTGGTCTGAGCCCGCCGATGACCCGCTACCTCATCACCGGCGCCGCCGGCATGCTCGGCCGTGACCTGCAGGAGGCCCTCGCCGGCCGCGACGTCGTGGCGCTCACCCGCGCCGAGCTCGACATCACCGACGCCTCGGCGGTCGCCGCGGCCGTCGCCGGCGTCGACGTGGTCTTCAACTGCGCCGCCTACACCGCGGTGGATGCGGCGGAGACCGACGAGGAGACCGCCCAGCTCGTGAACGGGGTCGGCCCCGCCACGCTCGCCGCGGCGACGGCGGCGACCGGTGCGGCCCTCCTCCAGATCTCCACCGACTACGTCTTCCAGGGCTCGGCCACCACGCCCTACCCCGAGGACGAGCCGCGCGATCCGCTCAACGCCTACGGCCGCACGAAGGCCTTCGGCGAGGAGGCCGTGCTGCGGCTGAACCCCGCGCGGGGCTACGTGGTGCGGACGGCGTGGCTCTACGGCCGGCACGGCAACAACTTCCCCGCCACCATGCTCCGGCTCGGCCGCGAGCGCGACTCCGTCACGGTGGTCGCCGACCAGGTCGGGCAGCCCACCTGGACAGCCGATCTGGCCCGTCAGCTCGTGCTGCTGGCCGATTCGGAAGCGCCGGCCGGGGTCTACCACGGCACCAATTCGGGCCAGGGATCCTGGTTCGATTTCGCCCAGGCAACCTTTCAGGAAGCCGGACTCGACCCTGCTAAAGTCGAGCCGACAGACAGTTCGCAGTTCGTCCGTCCTGCCCCGCGTCCCGCGTACTCCGTGCTCGGACACGACGCGTGGTCCCGAGCAGGCCTGGATCCCATGCGCGACTGGCGTGCCGCCCTCCATGAGGCGGCTTCCTCGGGAGTATTTGGAGATTGATGGCCACGCTGCGGGTGATCATCGACCAGCTGGTCGCCCCCGTACCAGGCGGAATCGGTCGCTACACGCTCGAACTCACGCGTCAGCTGATCGCCACGGCGCCGCGCAACTGCGACGTCGAGGGCATCATCTCGGCGGTGCCGCAGGAGAAGGCCGACGAGGTGTCGGCCAAGCTCCCAGGGCTCGCAGACCTGCACCGCGCGACCCTGCCGCGGCGTGAGCTGTCGGCTGCCTGGCAGCACGGCATCATCGGCGGATCGGGCGGCGGCATGGTGCACGCCACGAGCCTCCTCGCGCCCATGCGCAAGCATGACCGGCGGGCCGAACTCGGCACGCAGACGGCCGTGACGATCCACGACGTGGTGCCGTGGACGCATCCGCAGACCCTCACGCCCCGCGGCGTCACCTGGCACAAAGCGATGGCCAAGCGGGCGTCGAAGCACGCCGACGCCATCGTGGTGCCCACGCACGCCGTGGCCGAGGAGCTCTCGCACTACTTCGACTTCGGCGACCGGATCCGCGTGATCGGCGGGGCCGTGAGCGACGAGCTGCGGCTGCCGACCGATCCGGAGGCCCGCATCGAGGCTCTCGGGCTGCCGGAGAAGTACATCCTCGCCGTGGGCACCCTCGAGCCCCGGAAGGGCCTCGCCGCCCTCATCAAGGCGCTCTCGCTGCCCGGCACGGGCGACCTGCCGCTCGTGATCGCCGGGCCGGAGGGCTGGGGCGAGGTCGACGTGGCCTCGGTCGCCGCCGCCGCCGGCGTCGATGCCTCGCGCGTCAAGGTGCTGGGCTTCGTGAGCGACAGCGACCTCGCCCTCGCCCTCGAGCGCGCCACCGTCTTCGTCTACCCCTCCCTCGCCGAGGGCTTCGGCCTCCCGCTGATCGAGGCCTTCAACTTTGGCACCCCCGTCATCCACGCCGACGTCCCCGCCCTCCTCGAGGTCGCCGCAGGCTCGACGTTCGTCGTCGACCGCACCACCCCGGATGCGTATGCGGGGCAGCTCGCGTCGGCGATCGAGGCGGTCACGGGCGACGCCGCACTGCGACGGCGCCTGTCGATCTCGGGACTCGATCGCGCGCGGGCGTTCTCGTGGCGGGACTCGGCCGACAAGGTGTGGCAGCTTCACGCTGACCTCTAGCCGCGCCGCCGCCTCTGCGGCGCGGGCGACATGCGGTGCCGGTGTCTGGCCGCGTCGCTTCGCGGCGCGTCCAGGCACCGGTACCGCCCCGGGCTGAGAAACAATGGCCCGCGGCTTTCAAACCCGCTCCTACCTCATGGGAGATACGAACGTAGCGGGCCGTACTCGACGACCCGGAGCGTTACACCTGCCGGGGCGCGCCGCGAAGCGACGTGACCCGACAGGTGCAACGCATGTCGCCCGCGCCGCAGAGGCGGCGGCGCGGAAAGAATCCTGCCGGCGCGATGGAACTAGCCCGCTGGCGCTTCCGTCGCCGTAGACAGCACCAGCGCATCCGCGACTGTCTGCTGCACCAGGGCCCAGTCGGGGTACTCCGGGTCGATCAGCGGGGGCGTGAGCTCCACGTGGTCGATGGGGAGGTCCTTGGTCTTCAGGGCGAGGTCGATGAAGTAGCTGAGGGTCGACTGGGGGATGTCGGTCTGCACCACCTGGGTACCGGCCTGCACGATGCCCTCGAACTTGGTGAGCACGTTGACCGGCTCGAACTGGTTGAGGATGGCCGTCTGCAGTTCGCGCTGGCGCTCCATCCGGTCGTAGTCGCTCGTGGTGTGGCGCGAGCGGGCGTACCAGAGGGCCGTGTAGCCGTCCATGTGCTGCACCCCGGGCCAGATCCAGCCCTCGACCTCGTTGAGGTTCTCGTCGCCGCCCATGGGCAGCTCCTCCTTGACGTCGATCGTCACGCCGCCGAGGGCGTCGATGAGGTCCGAGAAGCCCTGCATGTCGATCATCACGTAGTACTGGATGGTGAGCCCGAGAGCGCCCTCGATGGCATCCTTCGTGGCCTCGACGCCGGGGTTGGAGCCCTCGGCCTCGGCGTTCGGGTACAGGTCCTGGTTGAACGCCATCACGCGGGGGTAGAGGAAGCTCACCTGGCAATCGCTGCCGCAGTCATAGACGCCGTCGGGCGCGTACTCCGAGCCGACGAGGGGCGAGTCCGCGGCGATCGGCACCTGCTGCAGGTCGCGCGGGATGCCGATCATGGTGGCACGTCCGGTGTCGGCCTCGATCGAGACCACGGTCATGCTGTCGGGGCGCATGCCGTCCCGATCCGGGCCCGCGTCGCCGCCGAGCAGCAGGATGTTGTAGCGGCCGTTCACGGGCGGCTCCGCGGCCGCCTGCACGTTGAAGACCGAGGCGAGGCCCGACTGGGCGACGTTGGCGATGTACGCCGCCGCTCCGGCACCACCGGCGGTGACCACCATGAGCAGCACCGAGAAGATCGCGATGGCGGGACGTGCCCGCGGACCCACCCGCACCAGACGCACGAGCCGCAGCGCATCCAGGGTCAGCACGACCCAGAGCACGGCGTAGGCCACGAGGAGAACCTGCACGATCACGAGCGGCACGAGGTTGGTGGCGATCGAGAAGATGACCTGCGGCCAGATGAAGTAGATGACGCCGGCGATGATCGCGAGCGCCCACAGCACGAGCGTGCAGCCCAGGCCGAAGCGCCCGAGCCGGCGGTTGCCCGCGAGCACCTGGGCCGAGCCCGGGATGAGCACGTTGAGCACCACGAGCCACCAGCCGCGCACCGTCATCGCCTTGGGCGAGGAGGTGTCGGGATAGCGGATCGGGCTCGCGGTGGCGTTGGCCGACGGCGAACCGGTCTGGTATCGGCTCCGAGTGGCGGGGCCTGCGGTCATGCTGGTCATAGGCGGGTCTGAAGGTCTTCGTTCTTCTGGGCGACGAGGGCGGCGAGCCCGCTGCGGTAGCGGTCGAGGGCAGCGGCAAGCTCATCATCACCGGTCGAGAGAATGCTGACAGCGATGAGGCCGGCGTTCTTCGCGCCGCCGATGGAGACGGTCGCGACAGGGATGCCGGCGGGCATCTGCACGATCGACAGCAGCGAGTCGAGGCCGTCGAGCTTGGCCAGCGGCACCGGCACGCCGACCACGGGAAGGGTGGTGACACTTGCCAGCATTCCCGGCAGGTGCGCGGCCCCGCCCGCGCCTGCGATGACGACCTTGAGGCCGCGCTCGCGCGCGGACTTGCCGTAGTCGATCATCTTCTCGGGGGTGCGGTGCGCCGAGACGACCTGCACCTCGTGGGGCACGCCGAAGTCCTTCAGCACCTGCACGGCGTCGCTCATGACGGAGAAGTCGGAATCCGACCCCATGACGACGCCCACGACGGGGTTGTTCTCGGGCATGGTGCCCATGGTAGGTGCTGGGTCTCCGGGGGCCCGGTAGCGCGTCGGGCGTGCCGGGAGTGGGTGTGCGGCCGACCGCCCGCCCGGGATGACGACGGAGTTCGAGGGGCGAAGGCGGGAACGACGGGGCCTCGAGCCCCGCAGCGCCCGAGACTCCGTCGTTTCGGCGTGCCGGAGGGGCTGCTGGGCACGAGGAAAGGCCCGAGGCCGGACGTGGGCGGGCGGGAGCCGGCCGGGTCGGGACCGGGAGCCGGCTCAGTACTCGAAGAACGCGGCGGCGGCCCTCGCCCGGAACACGACGTCGTCGAGCTCCTCGCCCGAGACCGTCACGTGCCCGATCTTGCGGCCGGGGCGGGGCTCCTTGCCGTAGAGGTGGATCTTGGCGGTCGGCTGGTCGGCGGCCGCCTGCTGCAGCGGAGTGTCGAGATCGCCATCCGTCGGTCCGCCCAGGATGTTGATCATCACCGACCACGGTTCGCGGTGCCCCGTGGCGCCGAAGGGCAGGTCGAGCACGGCCCGGAGGTGCTGTTCGAACTGGCTCGTGGTGGAGCCGTCGATCGTCCAGTGGCCGGTGTTGTGCGGGCGCATGGCGAGCTCGTTGACGAGAATGCGCTCATCCGTCGTCTCGAAGAGCTCCACGGCCAGCACGCCGGTGACGCCGAGCTCCTCGGCGATCGTGGTGCCGATGCGGGCGGCCATCTCGGCGACCTTCCCGGCGGATCCGGGGGCGGGGGCGATGACCTCGGCGCAGACGCCGTTCTTCTGCACCGACTCGACGACGGGCCAGAGGGTCACGTCGCCGCTCGGCCGCCGGGCCACGAGCTGGGCGAGCTCCCGGCGGAAGTCGACGAGCTCCTCCACGAGCAGCGCTCCCCCGCGGCCGTCCTCGGCGAGGGCGGCGAACCAGTCCTCGGCCTGATCGGCGGCGGTCACGACGCGCACGCCCTTGCCGTCGTAGCCGCCGCGGGCGGTCTTCACGACGCCGCGGCCGCCGTGGTCGTCGAGGAAGGCCGCCAGCTCCTCGGGCGTCTCGACCCGCGCCCAGTCGGGCATCGGGATGCCGAGCTCGCGGAGGCGCTCGCGCATCGCGAGCTTGTCCTGGGCGAACTGCAGGGCGTCGGGGCCCGGATGCACGGCCACACCCTCGGCGACGAGGGCGCGGAGCACGGCCTGGGGCACGTGCTCATGGTCGAAGGTCACGACGTCGACGGTCTTGGTGAACGCTCGGACGGTCTCGAGGTCGGTGTAGTCGCCGACGCCGGTGGCGGCGATTGCGGCCGACATCCCCTCGCTCTCGGCGAGCACGCGGATGTCGATCCCCAGCTCGATCGCGGGCGGCACCATCATGCGCGCCAGTTGTCCGCCACCGATGACGCCTAGTCGATATGTCACGGGGAGGAGTTTATCTTGTGCGGGTTCCGCCGCTGTGCTGCTTCCGCGCCGCCGCTTCTGCGGCGCGGGCGACATGCGGTGCCGCCGTCGTTCCACGTCGCTTCGCGGCGCGGAACGGCGACGGTACCGCGCTGGGTCGGCGAGTAGGGCCCGTTGCGTTCGGTGCCGTGGGGGGCACTCGTGGGGTCACTGGGGGAGGTAGGTCTCGAGTTGGGATTGGACTGCTTCGGAGAGAGTGTTGGGGCCGCCTAGGACGACTATGCGGTAGGGGTTGAGGCGGTCTAGTTGGGCGGCGACCGGGGCCGGGATGGCGTCCTTCTGGATGAGGAGGACGGGGGCGTCCTCGGCGATTGCTGCCGCTGAGCCGGAGAGGGCGTCGGGGAAGACCGCGCCCGACGCCACGTAGAGCGTGTAGACGCTTTGCGGGAACGCCCTCGCCGCGACGGCCGCCGAGACTGTGTAGCGGTCGGGGCCGTCTATGCGAACCACGCCGTAGGTGGATTGCAGGGCGGTGACCACGGACTCGTCGACGGTGTTGGTGCCGCCGAGGACGAAGATCACGCTCGGCTTCAGGCGAGTGATCTCGGCGAGCACGGCGCCCGGCACCTCGTTCTTCTTGGTGAGGAGCACGGGGCTGCCCTCGAGACCGGCTGCTGCGGATGTGGAGAGCGCGTCGGAGAAGACCGCTCCGGAGGCGAGGTAGACGGTCTGTGCGCCGTCGGGGAAGGCCGACTCCGATACCGCGGCAGACACCTCGTAGCGGTCCGCCCCGGCCAAGCGCGAGAGCGATCGGGTGTAGTCTCCGAGCGCCTTCTCCACGGCCTCGCTGACGCTTGCCGTGCCGCCGAGGATGACGATGCGCTGCGGACGCAAAGACTTCAGCCGAGCCGCGACCGCTGCCGGCACGGAGTCCTTCGACACCAGCAGCACCGGGCCGTGCTGTGCCCCAGCCGCCGCCGACCCCGACAGCGCATCCGCGAACCCACCCCCGGCTGCCACGTAGACCACGGGCACGCCGGACGCGAACGTCTCCCCGGCCACATTCGCCGAGACCTCGAACCGATCCGCACCGCTGACCCGGTCGACGGAGGGCAGCGGCCTCGGATTCGGCTGGAACATGACGACCTCGGAGGGGCGCCATGATCGAGGTGTCTCACCCACGAGGATCCGGTGCGTCTTCGGGTCGACGATGACCGAGTTGAAGTAGTCATTGGGCCCCGCATCCTCGATCGACAAGTCGGTGGAACGCAGAGTGCTCACTCCACCGATCCCTTCTCCTGAGTCGGTGGCGTAGACAGTGTGGAATGCCGAATCCACTGCGATCCCGTTCGGCATACTGCCTAGAGGACGGGAGGTCGCCGTGAGCGACATGGTCTGGAGCGAGAACTTCTCGACGTGCTCCGCAGACGGCCTATCGGTCGTGATGAAAAGCGAACCGCCGCCGATCGCGAGAAGATCAGGCCTGTTCTCGAGGGGCCACAGGGTGGTCGAACCGTCCGTGTTCAAGACAGTGATCGAGGAGTCGGGCTGGCTCGGCACGTAGGCCTTCCCCGAGTCAGGATCGACGACGACGCCATTCGGCTGAACCCCCACGGCGACCATGCGAGGTGCAGCAACGCCGGAACCGTCGAGGACACTGACGTTGCCGCTCGTCCGATTCGCCACGAAGACCCGGTTGTTCTTCTCGTCGACGGCGACAGCCCCGGCGAAGGTCCCGCCAGACGCGACCCGGCTGGTCACTCGGTTCGCGGTGGCGGACTGCGGGTCCACATCCGCCGTGACGATGGTGTCGTTGCCCGCATCCGCAACGTAGAGCTTGTGCGTGACCTGGTTGACTGCGGCGGCCACAGGGTACGTGAATGCGCCGTCGCTGATGGTCGTCACGAACTCGAAGCTCGATTCGCTGATGTCGTAGACCTGGACAGCCTTGTTCTTCTGGTCGAGCACGAAGGCGCGCTGGGTGGTGCTGTCGATGGCGATGTCGCTGACGCCATCGCCGAAGGTGTTCGGGGCGACCGAAGCCAGGCGCTCCAGCCCGAAGTCGCGAGGGGCGGCCTGGGCGGTGGCCCCCAGCCATCCTGCGACGACGAGCACCACGGCACCGGCGGCGAGAACGGAGAGTGAGCGGAGGTGCATGGAGATGAGATTATCTCATCAGCACGTCGGTGTCAGCCTCGGGTGGGGATCGGGTGCTCGGTGAGGGCGCCCAGGAGGTCGGCCGTGAGGCGGGCCGAGGGGATGTCGTGGAGGACGACGGTGAGGTCGGGGCCCGCGGTGACGCGGATGTCGCCGGAGGCGGCCGCCGCCTGGAAGGGGGTGCGGCGGAGGCGGACGTCGGTGACGAGTGCGGCATGGGTGTCGAGGTGGATCGACGAAGAGGGTCTGTCGCCGGTGATGCGGTCATTCAGTGAATCAGTCGGGGAGGTAGGACTCCAGTTGCGATTGGACCGCGCCTGAGAGTGTCTTGGCTCCGCCGAGGACGACTATGCGGTAGGGGTCGAGGCGGTCGAGTTCGGCGGCGACCGGAGCCGGGATGGCGTCCTTCTGCACGAGCAGGATCGGGGCATCTTCTGCGATGGCGGCAGCCGAACCCGAGAGGGCGTCCGGGAACACCGCGCCCGACGCCACGTAGACCGTGTAGACGCTCTCCCGGAACGATCTCGCCGCCACACCCGCCGACACCTCGTAGCGGTCGGCGCCGTCGATCCTCACGACCGGCCAGCGTTGCTGCAGCATGGCGATCACCGACTCGTCGATCGTGCTCGTGCCGCCGAGCACGACGATCAGGCTCGGCCGCAACCCGCCGAGCTCCGTGAGGACGTCGGGCGGCACCTCGTTCTTCTTCGTCAGCAGCACGGGGCTCCCTTCGAGGCCGGCGGCAGCGGATGCCGAGAGAGCATCGGAGAAGACTTCCCCGGATGCCAGATAGGCGACCTCAGCCCCGTCGCGGAAGGCCGCCGCCGAGACCGCTACCGAGACGGAGTAGCGGTCTGCGCCGGCCAACCGCGAGACCGAGTCGCTGTAGTCGCTGAGCGCTCTCTCGACGCCCGCACTGATGCTCGCGGTGCCCCCCAGGATGACGATCCGCTGTGGACGCAACGACTTCAGGCGGGTTGCGACCGCTGCAGGCACCGAGTCCTTCGAGACCAGCAGCACCGGGCCGTGCTGGGCGCCAGCCGCCGCCGACCCCGACAGCGCGTCTGCGAACCCACCGCCGGCCGCCACATAGACCACGGGCACGCCGGACGCGAAAGTCTCCCCGGCGATATTCGCCGACACCTCGAATCGATCCCCGCCGTCGATTCGGTCGACGGACGGGAGCGGCCGGGGATTCGGCCGGAACATGACGACCTGTGAAGGGCTTCCGAAGCGCGGGGTCTCACCGACCAGGATCCGGTGCGTCGTCGGCTCGACGACGACGGAGTTGAAGTAGTCCTCAGAGCCTGTGCCCTCTGGCGACAGGTCCGTGACTCTCAGAGCAGTGATGCCACCGATCCCTCCTGCGGCATGAGCCGCGTACACGACGTGAAGAGCTTCGTCGACGTCGATGTCGTTGGGCAGACTGCCGAGAGGTGGCGACGCCGCCACCAGGGTTCCACTCTCCAGCGAGAATCTCTCGAGGTGCGCCGCATATGGTCTGTCCGTCGCAGTGACCAGCGATCCGGCGCTGACCGCCAGCTGATCCGGGCGGTGGTCAAGAGGCCAGAGTGTGGTGGAACCATCCGGGTTCAAGACGGTGATCGTCGAGTCGAGTTGGCTCGAGACGTAAGCTTTCGCGGTCTCCGGGTCGACGACGACGTCCCTCGGCTCCAGCCCGACGGGCACCAAGCGAGGCAGGACGGTGCCGGCCCCGTCCATGACGCTCACGTTCTGACTGGATCGGTTGACGACGAAGACCCGATCGTGGGTTTCATCGACTGCGACTGCTCCGACGGATGTTCCGCCTGAGGGTATCCTGCTCGTCACGGTATCCGCCGTGGCCGACTCGGGATCGACGTCCACCGTGGCGATGGTGTCGCTGATCGCATCCGCGACGTAGAGCGTGTGGGTGACCTCGTTCACTGCGGCGGCGATCGGGTAGGTGAAGCCGCCGTAGATGGTGACCACGAACTCGAAGCTGGGTCCGCTGATGTCGTAGACCTGGACCGCCTTGTTCTTCTGGTCCAGGACGAAGGCGCGCTGGGTGGTGCTGTCGATGGCGATGTCGCTCACGCCATCACCGAAGGTGTTCGGGGCGACCGAAGCCAGGCGCTCCAGCCCGAAGGCGCGAGGGGCCGCCTGGGCCGTGGCCCCCATCCCTCCGGCGACGACGAGCACCACGACACCGGCGGCGAGAATGGAGAGCGAGCGAAGCTGCATGGAGATGAGATTATCTCATCAGCATGCCGATGTCAGCCTAGGGTGGGGATCGGGTGCTCGGTGAGGGCGCCGAGGAGGTCGGCCGTGAGGCGGGCCGAGGGGATGTCGTGGAGGACGACGGTGAGGTCGGGGCCCGCCGTGACGCGGATGTCGCCGGAGGCGGCCGCCGCCTGGAAGGGGGTGCGGCGGAGGCGGACGTCGGTGACTCGAGCGAGGTAGAGGTCCTGGCGGTCGCGCACGAAGAGGCCTCGGCGGGCGATGATGCGGCGGGTGGTGACCGTGTAGCGGTGGCCGAGCCAGGCGAAGAAGGGCAGCAGCGTTCCGAAGAAGACGAGCGCACCGGCCGCGGCGAGCGCCGCCCAGTTCTGCCATTCCTCGACGAAGCGTCCGCCGAACCAGCCGTAGGCCGCCGCCGTGGCGAAGAGGATCAGCACCGGGAACGTGAGGCGGCGGGCATGCGGTCGCACGCGCACGAGGATGGCCTCGGGCGTCGGCTCGACCGCGGTGGTGTAGCCGCCGTAGCCCGGGTGGCCGGAAGACGGGTCGCCCCTGCCGTCGTCGCCGTGGGTGCCCGGATCGGTGTCGCCGAAGCCTAGGTCGGCGAATCCGGGCTCAGCCAAACCAGGCTCAGCGAACCCGGGCTCAGCAAATCCGGGCTCAGCGAACCCAGGCCCACCACCGGCCCCCGGCCCCCCGGGGTAAGGAGGCGGCACCGGATACGGCACCCGCTCGGGCTGCGGCGGCACAGGATACCGCGTGGTGCGCTGGTCGGCGTCGGACGGGGATCCGGCCGCACCCCACCCGAACCGCTCGGTGGCGTCGGAGGAGGGGCGCGGGGTCATGCCCTCATTCTTTACCGGGAATCTCCGATTCCGCTGTCGTCGTGCCGGAGGTGCGTCACATCGCCCGCCGAGACCACGAGCGGCGCCTGGCCGTCCGGCAGCTCCACGACGAGCCGCCCGCCCTCGTCGAGCGACCGCGCGACACCCCGCCGCACGACCCCGCCCGGAAGCTCCACCTTCACCGCGCGGCCGAGCGTGACCGACATCCGCACCGCGTCGTCGAGCACCCCGCTCGCCACCGCATCGCCCCCGGATGCCCGCCAACGGTCGTAGAGCACGGTCAGGTCGTGCAGGTAGCCGGCGAGCACCGCATCCGGATCGATCTCCTGCACACCGGCGAGCAGCAGCGACGTGGCGGTCGGCACCGGCAGCTGCTCCTCGGTGAGCGTGAGGTTGACGCCCGCCCCGATCACGAGACCCGACGCATCCGGAAGCAGCTCGCCCAGGATGCCGGACACCTTGCGGCTGCCGATGAGCACGTCGTTTGGCCACTTGAGCCCCACGGGGACGGCGCTCCGGTGCGCGAGCCCGTGCACCACCTGCGCCATGGCGATGCCCGCCAGGAGCGGCAGCACCCCCCAGCGCTCGACCGGCACGGCGCGCCCCTCGTCGTCGTGCGGGCGCAGCAGCACCGAGATGGCGAGCGACGAACCGGCCGGAGCGCTCCAAGTGCGACCGAGCCTGCCCTTGCCGGCGGTCTGGTCGTCGGTGGCGACCACGGCGAGATCCGGCCACTCCGCCGCCGACGGACCGGCCGCCGCCTGCGCGAGCACCTCGTTCGTCGACCCGGCCCTGGCCATCCACTCGAACCGCGACGCCGTCGCCGACGACAGCGGGAAACGGGGATGCGGAGCTCGATGAGGCAGATGCATGCCGCCAAGCTACCCGACCGCGCCCGGCTGTTGGAGGTTTCGGCAACGAAGGGGCGGGAGGGGTGGCCGGTAGAGTGAACGGCGTGAGTGAAGACGCGACGACCGACCAGCCCGACATGTACACGACGGCGGGCAAGCTGGCCGACCTGAAGAACCGTTACCACGAGGCGGTGACGGCCTCCGGGGCCGCCGCCATCGAGAAGCAGCACAAGCGCGGCAAGAAGACCGCCCGCGAGCGCATCGAGCAGCTGCTCGACCACGGCAGCTTCGTGGAGATCGACGAGTTCGTGCGCCACCGCACCCACGCCTTCGGCATGGAGAAGTCGCGGCCCTACGGCGACGCCGTCGTCACGGGCACCGGCACCATCCACGGCCGCCAAGTGGCCGTCTACGCCCAGGACTTCACGATCTTCGGCGGATCGCTCGGCGAGGTCGCCGGCGAGAAGATCATCAAGGTCATGGACCTCGCGCTGAAGACGGGCGTTCCGATCATCGGCATGCTCGACTCGGGCGGCGCACGCATCCAGGAGGGTGTCGTGGCGCTCGGCAAGTACGGCGAGATCTTCCGCCGCAACACGGCCGCGTCGGGGGTCATCCCGCAGATCTCCATCATCATGGGCCCGGCGGCCGGCGGTGCCGTCTACTCCCCCGCCCTCACCGACTTCGTGATCATGGTCGACAAGACCAGCCAGATGTTCGTCACGGGTCCGGATGTCATCAAGACCGTCACCGGCGAAGACGTCGGCATGGAGGAGCTCGGCGGCGCGCTCACCCACAACAGCGTCTCGGGCGTCTCCCACTACCTCGCGAGCGACGAGGACGACGCGCTCGACTACGCCCGCGCCCTGCTCAGCTTCCTGCCGCAGAACAACCTGGCCGAGCTCCCCTCCTACGACAGCGAGGTCGAGCTCGAGATCACGGATGCGGACCGCAAGCTCAACACGATCATCCCGGATTCGCCCAACCAGCCCTACGACGTGCACACCGTCATCGAGCACCTCGTCGACGGCGGCGAGTTCCTCGAGACCCAGCCGCTGTACGCCCCCAACATCGTGGTGGGCTTCGCGCGGATCGAGGGCCGGAGCGTCGGCATCGTCGCCAACCAGCCGAGCCAGATGGCAGGCACGCTCAACATCGAGGCCGGCGAGAAGGCCTCCCGCTTCGTGCGGTTCTGCGACGCGTTCTCGATCCCGATCCTCACCCTCGTCGACGTGCCCGGCTACCTGCCCGGCACCGACCAGGAATGGACGGGCGTCATCCGGCGCGGCGCGAAGCTGCTCTACGCCTACGCCGAGGCGACCGTGCCGCTCGTGACCGTCATCCTCCGGAAGGCCTACGGCGGCGCGTACATCGTGATGGGCTCAAAGCAGCTCGGTGCCGACATCAACCTCGCCTGGCCCACGGCCGAGATCGCGGTGATGGGCGGTCAGGGCGCCGTCAACATCCTCTACCGCGGCGAGATCAAGCGCGCCGAGGAGGCGGGCGAAGACGTCGCGGCCGTGCGCACCCGCCTCGCCAACGAGTACACCTACAACGTGGCGAGCCCCTTCCTCGCGGCCGAACGAGGCGAACTCGACGGCGTCATCGAGCCGGCGGCCACCCGCGTAGCCATCACGAAGGCCCTCCGAGCCCTCAAAACCAAGCGCGCATCACTCCCCCCGAAGAAGCACGGCAACATCCCGCTGTAGCCCACCCCCAGGGCCCACACCACGCAACAGGCCCTACCCGCCGACCCAGAGCGATACCGTCGCCGGATGACGCCGCGCAGCGACGTCATCCGACGCCGGCATCGCATGTCGCCTGCGCCGCACGAGGGGCGGCGCAGCAAAAACACCCTCACACCCCGCGCACACCTCCGCCGATCACAGGAACGGCGTCCCCGCCTCCTGCCCCGCCAGCACCCGCCCGTGCACCTCGAAGTTCGTGTTGATCGCCAGTGCCGCATGCAACGACAGTGCATCCAGATCCCGATGGATGCGCTGGATCGGCACCGAGCGCTGGATCGCCGACGCGCTCGAGATGTCGAACAGGGTGCGCACCGCCCGGCGCGCGAGCCGCACCACCTGGGAGCACTGCCCGCGGATCTCGGCGCGCTCGAACACGCTCAGGTCGCGGCCTGTCTCCGCGGCCTCCGTGAGGCGGCGGGCGAGATCGTCGCGCAGCAGCTCGGCGGCCTTGATGTCGGTCGCGGCCGAGGCGAGCTCGACGTGGGTGATCTGCGCCTCGGCCTGCACCCACGAGGTGTAGGTGATCTTCCGGCCCGGCAGCCGATCGAGGAACGCGTCGAGCGCACCCTGGGCGGCACCCACCGGTGCGCCCATGCTGTTCACGAGCACCGTGGGGAAGAACGCCGCCTTGTAGAGCGAGGAGTCCTTCGTGGCTTCGGAGAGATTGAGGCCACCGAGCGCCTCCATGAGCGGCAGCGTGCGGTGCTCGGGCACGAAGACGTCGTCGGCCACGACGGCGTTGCTTCCGGTGCCGGCGAGACCCGAGGGATCCCAGTCGTCCTCGATCCTGAGCTCCTCCATCCGCACGAGCGGCAGGAGCATGCGGGGCGGCCCGCCCGCGGTGGCGCCCTCGTCGACGGCCGCGGCGAGCGCATCCCACGCCGCAGAACGGCATCCGGTGTTGAAGGGCCATCGGCCGCTCAGCCGGTACCCGCCCTCGACCGGGGTGAGCGTTCCGCCCGGGCTGAAGATGGCGGCCACGCGGGTGTCGGGGCTCGTGAAGACCTCGCGCTGCGCCTCGTCCGGGTAGTGGCCCACGAAGTAGGTGCCGACGGTGTGCAGCGAGCAGACCCAGGCGGTCGAGAGGTCGGCGCGGCCGATGGCCGAGAGGATGCGCACCTGGTCGGTGAGCGGCGCCTCGAGGCCGCCGTAGCCCACGGGAGCGGTGAGGCGGAAGACGCCGGCCCGCTCGAGCAGCCCGATCGACTCCTCGGGCACGCGGTGCTCGGCCTCGGCGCGCGCCGCGTTCTCGCGGAGCGCCCCCTGGATGCGCTCGACGGCGCGCAGCACGTCGTCTCCCGACGCGATCGTGGTGGTGGCGGGTGCGGTGATGGTCATGGCGGTCTCCTCCGTTGCAGTGCCGGTGCCGCGACGCTAGTCGCACGCACCGCGTCGACTCGATCCGATTCCGGCAGGCGGCATCCGGATCCGGCAGCCGATCCGGTTGAGATCGCGCCCACCGCGTGCGCATAATGCTGGGACACCAGCCCGTCCGACGATGCACGACGAGGTGCCGATGGAATCGATCCGGCCGCTCCGCGCCTTCCCGGTCGTCGCCGCCTCCGACCCCGACGACGTGTACCGGGCCGCCGCGAAGCTGATGAGCAGGCACCGGATGCACCTGCCCCAGCGCACGACCACCATGCGGGCCCGCATCCAGGCGGCTCAGCTCGAGACCTCGGCGCTGCTGTGGTTCGAGTACTGCACGCCCACCGAGATCTTCTCCGATCCGCTCGAGGGCTACTCCACGGTCCACGTGCCGATGGCCGGGCACCTCGAGGTCGAGCACGACGGCGACTGGCACCCCGTGAGCACGGGCACGGGCGCGGTCTTCTCCGAGGGCAGCCCCGTGCGGATGCGCTGGAGCGGCGACCTGAGACTCCTGGTGGCCCGCATCGACCAGACGGCCCTCCTCGAGCGCCTCGGCCGCCTCACCCGGGTCGACTCCCGCCCGCTCGTCTTCTCCCCCTTCCTCGACCGCCAGGGCGCGGGCGGTGCCGTCACCGGAGCCGTCATCGCCGCGAGCCGGGCCGTCGAATCGGCGGGCGGCTCCGGTCTCGATCCTCGGATCGCACGGCACTTCGACGATGCCCTCGTCAGCGCCCTCCTGCTGGGCCACGGCCACACCTATACCGACGACCTCCTCGCCCCGGTCGCCCTTCCCTCACCACGCGTCATCCGCACGGTCGTCGACCACCTCGAGGCCCACTACGCCTCCGACCTCACCGCGGCCGACCTCGCCCGAGTCGCCGGAGTCTCCCAGCGCTCCCTGCACGACGCCTTCCACCGCCGCTTCGGCATGAGCCCCCTCCGCTACCTCCGCGACCTGCGCCTCGACCGAGCCCGAGCGGCCCTCCAGTCAGACCCCACCGCCACGGTGGCATCCGTAGCCCCCGCAGTCGGCTTCCCCCATCTCAGCCGCTTCGCCGCAGCCTACAGAGCCCGCTTCGGCGAACCCCCGCACCGAACCTCTCGCTGACCCCACCCCCGCGGCACCACCACGTAACAGGCCCTACTCGCCGACCCAGAGCGATACCGTCGTCGGATGACGCCGCGCAGCGACGCCATCCGACGCCGGCATCGCATGTCGCCTGCGCCGCACAGGGGGCGGCGCAGCTATTTACCAGCCAGCGTGCGCACCAGCGCCACCGTCTCCTTCGCCGACATCGACGGGAGGTACGCTCGGCCGATCGCCGCACCGATCGCCGGGAGGCCGAGCGGATCCGGGTACGCCATGTGGATCGTCGAGTAGGTGGGGTTGAACTTGGCCTTGAACTTGAACAGCGACGAGAAGCCGTAGGCCGGCTCGAGCGTCTTGGCCAGGAAGTCGGCGAGCTCCGTCATCACGGTCGGCGCGGGCGCCTCCGAGCCCTTCGGCACGGGCGCGGTGGCGAGCGGGGCCCCCGAGAGCGAGAGCACCTCCACGCCGAGCTCCTTCATGTGCAGCGCGGAGGAGGCGATGAGGTACTCCATGACGCCGGGCATCGATCCGTCGCCCCGGCGCATGAAGTCGAGCGTGTAGCCCACGACGACACCGTCGCGGTACATCGGCAGCCAGCTCGTCACGGCGGCGATCCGGCCGTCGGCGTCGAGCGCGAGCATGAGCGCGACATCCGGATCCTTGATCTCCTCGAGTGCGCCGAGCGTGAACCCCATCTCGGGCAGCTCCTTCTCCGAGACCCAGGCCTCCGAGATGGCGTTGATCTGCGAGATCATCGACCGCGACAGCTCGTCGTAGGTCGTCCAGACCGTCGTCATGCCCTCGCGCACGCCCTTGTTGAGCGACGAGCGCACGTTCTGCCACGACTTGCCCGCCATCTCGAGCGTCTGCGGGTGCATGAGCGTCTCCTCGCCCACCGACATGTGCGACCAGCCCATCTCCTCGAAGAACGGCAGGTACTGCGAGTGCACGCTGTAGAACACGGGGATCCAGCTGTGGCTGTCGCAGAAGCGCGCGAAGTCGCGCACGGTCTGCCGCTCGTCGCCGGTGGCGCAGACGGGGTCGGACATCGTGATGGCGACGTCGTTGATCACGCGGTAGGCCACCGCCGCATCGCCGGCCTCGTTGAACCAGTACACGTTGCCGGGCCAGGTGGTCATCCAGCCGAGGGTGCCGCCGCCACCACGGCGGAGCAGGGCGCGGATGCGCTGGTGGTCGCCCACCTGCACGCGCTGCTCCATCGAGGCGATGAGCTGGAAGGCGGCGATCGTGAACACGACCCAGAACAGCGGCCCCACCCAGTGGAAGACGAACAGCGCGGGGCTCGGCGGCGGGATGATGACGTCTCCGGTCACCCCCACCAGGGTGATGGGGAGGAACCGGCGCGGCACGTCGAAGACGACCTCGACCACCGTGGTGCCGGCGGGCGTCAGCGAGCTGAGGGTCAGGATGCTGGCCACGATATAGATGAGCGAGAGCACCGCGAAGGCCCCCGCCACGATCACGGCGAAGCGGATGAACGCCTCCCGCGGCGCCTTGAGCGCGAACCGGCGCCGGTTCACGAACAGCAGGACGGCGACGGCCAGCGGCACGAGCACCGTGGAGCCGAGCCACACCGCGTACTCGCCGATGTCGATCGCCTGCAGCGCCGGCAGGTCGTCGGTGGTGGCCGTGTCGCCGAGCACGAAGCTGCCGACGAGGCCGAGGAACACCAGCGCGAGCGCGATCATGGCGAGGTTGGTGACGATGCCGAGCCAGAGCGCGAACCGGCGGCCCTTGCGGAGACCCCACGCGGCCACGAGCAGCAGGGCGAGCGGCACGAAGGTCTGCACGATCGGGCCTATGCCGCCGAGGGCGGAGAGCTTCTTGACGTCGTCGCAGACCTGGGAGGTGGCGGTGGAGCAGAGCGACGAGATGTCGGATGCGCTCGGGAAGATGTCGCCGTAGAAGCTCCCGGCGAGCCCGAACGCGCCGCTGCCGGACGGGTCGAGCCACGACACCAGCGGGCCGACCGCGGTGATGAGCACGATCGTGGCGATGAGCACGCGCACCTCGCCGAACGAGCTCTTCAGCCAGAGCATCCTCTGCCCGCGCCGACCCGAGAGCAGGTAGCCGATGACGAGCCCGGCGATGCCCGCGATCAGGCGGTAGACGGTGGAGGTGTCGCCCACGTAGAGGGCGAACATGATGAGGAAGCCGAACGCCACGAGCCGCACCCGGCGCCGCCAGAGCGGGCCCATCATGCCGCTCGCCACGAGCAGCGAGCCGATGATGGGGGTGAGCGGGTCGACCGTGAGGTCGATGCTCGTGCCGTCGGCCCACCACTCGCCGGCGAGCGAGCCGAGCCACTGCAGCAGCACACCGAGCCCCACGCCCAGGATGCCGGTGGCGAAGAACGCGAGCACGAGGCGTCGCCGGCCGAGCAGCCGCTCCGCCACGCCGAGGAGCACGAGGGAGAAGACGACGCCGGCGACGAGCTGGAACGGGTCCCAGGGGATGAACATCGCGGTGAGGATGGTCCACCAGTGGCCCGCATCGACCGTGGTCGTGACCCCGGCCGCCCAGGTCTTCTGCGTGATCTCGGAGGCGGGGCCGAAGAAGGTGCCGGCGGCGAGGGAGGTGGCGACGATGAGCACGGCGAAGCCGATGCTGAGCGGAACCGTCGCGAGGTACCGCCCCACGAATGCGATGGTCTTCTGCATGCCCGCGATTCCCCTTTGGTTGCTGGGTTCTAATGTAGCCTCGTCGATGTGAACGAATCGAACCTCCCGGACACCCCCCTTCAGGTGGTGTCGTCCGGCATCACCGCCGAAGAGCTCGCCGCGGTGACCGCGGTTCTCGAGGCCGCGATCGAGGAGGAGCTCGACGAGCTCCACTCCGAGGTGATCATCGAGCCCTCGGCCTGGGAACGGAGCCAGCGGGCCCTTCGCAGCCCCCTGCATCCGGGACCAGGGGTCTGGCGCGCGTTCTCCGGCTGATCCGCCGTCCGCCGACCGCCGTCAACCTGGACGCCGACTGGGTGATCTCTGTGCCGGGTCGCGAAAATGTCCTCCGAACAACCGACTGTGCACGCGCATCCGGGACCGCAGGATAGGTAGTGCTAGGTGCGTCTCTCCGGAGCTGCACTGCCGGATACGGGTCGACTAGGGTAAGCGGGCTCGTATTCCGGGGGCGAGTCAGGGCGGCATTCGGGTTGCCGCCCTGACTCGATATTCTCTTCTCCGCCTCGGCGCCGGGCTCAGACCTCGTCGCCCTGGCGCGGCACCTCGAGCCAGAGATCGAGCTCCGGCTCCTCCTCCAGCCCTTCGCTCGCACGCGCCGGATCGGCGTCGCGGAGGCCCACGATGGTCACGGCCACCTCGTCGTCGTCGTGCGCCGTGCGCACCACCACCCGATCCGCCGTCGTGCCGCCGATCTCGCGCGCGATCACCGCGGTGACCCGGGAGTGGGCGGTGCAGTCGAGGTCGTCGATCCCCCCGTCGTCGAGCAGCGTGACCTCCACCCCTCGCCGCCTGGCGTCGCGCACCGCGTTCCGCACCCGGTCGTCGAGCAGCCGACGGCCCCGGATCTCGTCGCGCATCGCCGCCTCGAGGTGCAGGCACTCGCGCCGCTCGTCGGCCGTCAGCTCGCCGTCGGCCGTCACGATGCGCCGGAGCATGGGCGCCACCTCGGAGTCCATCTGGCCGAGCCGCAGGCGGCGCTCGAAGAACTCCGCCTCCTCCTGCGCCTGCCATTCCGCGGCCCGCTGCTCGGCGAGCTCGAGCAGGCGCGCATCGCGCGAGGCCCGCACGATGGTGAGGGTCGTGGCGTGCGCGACCCCCACCCACACCGGCCCGCCGATGGCGCCGAGCGCGGGGAGCTGGAGCGGGTCGCCCGTCCAGACGAGCACCGCCACGACCATCACCCCGATGCCCGCCCAGGCGAACCACGGCCGCTGACGCACGGCCGTGATGGTCATGAGGGTGCCGACCGCCCCGACGATCCAGGTGGCGTAGCCATTCTCGTCGGCGGCGTCGAGCTGGCTGAGCACGAGGATGAGCCCGACGGCGGTGACCCCGATGTTGCCCGCGGCGACCCCCATGGGCAGCCGGAGCGTGGGCCACGGCGCGAGGCTCAGCACGGTCGCTGCCGCGTAGAGCGCCATCGCGACGAGTGCGGGCACCGCCGAGTCCGGCATCCGGATCGTGTAGACGCCGAGCACCACGTGGAAGGCGGAGAAGGCGGCGGCGAGGCCGACGAGCAGGTGCCGCGGGAGCGAGATCATGCGAACGCCTCCTGCTGCCGGCCCGCGTGCCACTCGATGATCACCGAGGTGCCGGACCCCGGGACGGAGCGCACCTGCACCGAGCCGCCGATCGAGTTCACGCGCTCGCGGATCGAGATGCGCATGCCGAGGCGGTCGGCGGGGACCGCGTCGGGGTCGAATCCGGATCCCGTGTCCGACACCACCAGGGTGAAGCCCTCCCGGGCGTCACCGAGCAGGGAGATGTGGCGGGCGACCGGCCGGCCCTCCGCATCCGTGCTGCCGGCGTGCTGGATGCTGTTGACGATGGCCTGCACGACCGCCGAGTAGACGCCCTCGAGCACCCGCGCCGGCAGGGTGCCCTCGAACGAGCCCGCGACCGCGAAGCCCACGTCGGCGGCGAGGGCCTCGGCGAGCGCCCGACAGCGCTCGACGAGCACGGTGCGGGGCAGGTCGGGAGAGGCCTCGGTCTCGGCGTCGGCGCTCTGCAGCGCCACCAGCGCTCGCTCGGCCATCTGCACGGCGATGCGGCGATCCTCGGGCGTGGTGCTGCGGGCGGCCGCGAGCAGGGAGGAGAGCACGCGATCGTGGATGACGGTGTCGACCCTCGTGCGCTCCTGCTCGGTGGCGGCCCGCTTGGCCGCAGCCGCGTACCGTGCCACGGCGGTGGCCTGCGCCTGGTCGACCCGCGAGGCGGCCTGCCGGAGCGAGGCGATCACGATCACGAGGAACGAGCCGAGGAGGAGCGTGTAGGTGGCGTCGAGCAGGGCGAGCGGGACGGAGGCTCCACCCCCGGCGGGCAGGATGCGCAGGACCGTGTAGACGATCGGCACGAGCACCGTGTAGACGCCCGCCCAGGTCGGCGTGAACGAGATGGCGGCCGCGCCGACCGACACGATGACGACGTACCAGAGCCAGGGCTGGGTGCCGAGGGCCGCCTCAGGACTCCGCACGGCGAACGGCCAGAGGGCGAGCGCCAGCACGAACACGCACGCCACGACGGCCATCGACACCCGCACGCCGCGGCCGAGGAACGAGCACACGCACGCGACCACGAGGCTGCCGAACAGGGCGATCAGGATCCCGACGGCCCAGTCGGGCTTGAGCGTGTCGATGGAGTCGCGCAGCACCGGCAGGGAGAGCAGGGCGAAGCCGAGCCCGAAGATGCCCACCAGGCGGGCGAGCGCTCGGTCGATCTTGGCGCGGCTGAGGGGCACCACCCCGCGGGCGGAGAGGCCGCTGCTAGTGGACATGCCCGTTGTCGTCGAAGGCGAGGATGCCGTCCTCCACGGCCCGGCGAAGGAGCTCCACCTTGCTGCGGGCGGGGCGGCCGACCTCCACGTACTTCGCGCGGATGCGGTCGAGGTACTCCTTGGCGGTCGACACCTTGATGTTGAGCTTGAGCGCCACCTGCGAGAGCGGCAGGCCCGAGGCGTAGAGGTGCAGCACGTCGCGCTCGCGCTGGGCGAGCTGGGCCTTGCCGAACTCGCGGTCGGCGTCGATGGCGCTCGCCCACTCCAGGTTGTTGAGCACGTCGCCGCGCGCCACGGCGGCGATTGCCGCGATCACGGCGCTCGTGGCGGCCGACTTCGGGATGACGCCCGCGGCGCCCGCGGCGAGGGCCTCGCGCACGAGCCCCACGCGGTCGGCGATGCTGTGCACGAGCACGGCGGCCCCCATGGAACGGGCGTGCTGCACGTTCTCGGTCACCGTGAAGCCGTCGCCGAGGCTGAGGTCGAGCACCACGACATCGCACCGGATGCCGGCGAGCGCCACCCAGAGCTCGCTCACCGAGGCGCTGGCGGCCACCACCTCGAAGCCCGCCTCCTGGCAGGCGGCGCGGACGCCGAGGCGCACCGACTCGTGGTCGTCGACGATCGCCACGCGCACCGGGGAGGGGGTGGCGTCGGGGGCGCGGTCGTCAGCGCGGTCGGGGTTCGGGTCCACCGCCCCATCCTACGGGTGGAGGTGTCGGCGGGTCAGGCCCGCACGAGCACGCCGACGGTCTCCACGTGGTGGGTGTGCGGGAAGAGGTCGTAGGCGCGGGCGGCGTCGAGCTCGTAGCCGGACTCGCGGAAGAGGGCGACGTCGCGGGCGAACGCCACCGGATCGCAGGCCACGTAGGCCACCTGCGCCACGCCGAGCCGCGTGAGCGAGCCGACGACCTGCTTGCCCGCACCGGAGCGAGGCGGGTCGATCACCATCGTGGCGGCCTCGAGCCGGCGGCGCTCCTCGGCGGAGGCCTGCTTCTCGAGATCTGTGAGGTAGCGGTCGACCCGGGCCGTGACGGCCCCGGCGCCGATCCACTCGGCGAGGTTGTCGCCTGCGTGATCGGTGGCCGTCTCGTCGCTCTCGACGCTCGTGATGCGGGTGGCGGGGCCGAACTCGTCGGCCATAGCCGCGGCGAGGAGGCCGACGCCGCCGTAGAGGTCGTGGTTGGCCGCGCGCGGATCGAAGAGGTCGTGCCGGGTGAGGGAGCGCACGGCGTCGGAGAGGGTGGCCGCGGCGTCGCGGTGCACCTGCCAGAAGCCGTTCTCGGCGAGGCGGAACTCGCGGTCGCCGACCCGCTCCACGATCGTGGCGGGGCGGTCGGCCCGGGCGGAGGAGGAGTCGGGGAGGCGGCGGTCTGTGCCGCCGGTTCCGCTGGTCTTGCCTGCGGCACCGCGGCCGCGGCCCTTCTGCCCCCTGGCTCCGCCCCGGCCGCTGCCGTTGCCGCGACCGCCTGCGCCGCCGCCGGTCTTCGACTGCTCCTCGGCCACGAGCGACACGCGCACCTCGCCCTCGGAGGTCTCGACGAACTCGACCGCCGCGGCACCCTGGCGGTCGTGGCGCAGCGCCTCGGCCACCTGCAGAGCCTCGGCCTCGATGGCCTCGGTGGCGAGCGGGAGCGACTCGATCGGCACGACGGTGTGGCTGCGCGCGGCGTAGGGGCCGATGCGGCCGCCGGGGCCGATGTGCAGGCGCATGCGGGTGCGCCAGCGGGTGCCGGGGGCGCGGTCCGCCGGCGTGCCCGTTCCTGACTGCGCGGT
The DNA here is from genome assembly GCF_023264895.1 of Herbiconiux sp. Classification (GTDB taxonomy): domain Bacteria; phylum Actinomycetota; class Actinomycetes; order Actinomycetales; family Microbacteriaceae; genus Herbiconiux. The sequence continues at coordinate 38,400 of NZ_JAHFUY010000030.1, forward strand.
GGCTCCGGCCTGCTCGGCGGCACCTTCGGCATCCGCTCCAATCGCCTCCACCTCGATCCGGCGGTCGACGCCGCCGAACCGGCGGAGCGCATCCTGGAGCACGTCGGCCTTGAGCTCGCGCTGGCGGGGCAGCGAGATGTGCCCGAACTCGGCACCGCCCGCCCGCTGCTCGGGAGCCCGGTCGAGGGCCGCCTCGGGCCAGACGTGCGGCACGCGATCGGCGGAGGCCTCGACGACCTCGACGGTGTCGGCGCGCCAGAACGACGACTTGGAGTCGTCGGCGATGCGGGCCAGCACGCGCTCGCCCGGAATGGCGTCGGCCACGAACACCACGCGGCCCTCGAGTCGCGCCACGGCCACGCCGCCGTGGGCTACATTGTCGATGTTCAGCTCGACGAGGTCGTTCCGGTTCTCAGGCATCCTCCGAGCATCCCACACCCCGCTCCACGAAGGCCGACACCGTGCGTCTCTACCTCGCCTCCACCTCCCCCGCCCGTCTCGCGCTGCTGCGGCAGATCGGCATCGAGCCGATCGTGCTGCCCTCGGAGGTCGACGAAGATGGGGCTGTCGCGGCCTCGGCCGCCGCGCGGGAGGCCACCGGCCGGCCGGCCATGACGACCGCCGAGATGGTGCAGCTGCTCGCCGAGGCGAAGGCCGAGGCCGTGGTGGCCGCTGCCGCGGCAGGGCTCCTCGACGAGACGCTCGCGGCGCAGGGGGCACCAGGTCCGCTCGACGGGTTCGTGCTGGGCGGCGACTCGGCGTTCGAGATCGGCGGGGTCGCCTACGGCAAGCCGCACCGGCCCGAGGTCGCGCGCTCGCGCTGGCTCGCGCAGCGCGGCGGCACGGGGGTGCTGCACTCGGGGCACTGGCTGGTCGACCACCGCGGCGGGGTGCGTCACGGCGGCTCCGGCCGCACGGACCACGCCGAGCTCACCTTCGCCGACGACATCACCGACGCCGAGATCGACGCCTACGTCGCATCCGGCGAGCCGCTGCTCGTGGCGGGCGCCTTCACGATCGACGGCCTCGCGGCCCCCTTCATCCGCTCCATCACGGGCGCGCCCTCCGCCGTCATCGGCATGTCCCTCCCGGTCGTCCGCGACCTCCTCGCGTCGGCCGG
>NZ_JAHFUY010000030.1:39529-50318 GCF_023264895.1 Herbiconiux sp.
CCCCCCCCCCCCCCCACTTGACAGAAGTCGCGCGAAAGACCGCCGACTTGGCACAAGATGTGCCAAGTCGGCGCCTTTGAGCGCATCTACTGTCAAGTCGCCGGGCCCTCACAGACGAGACCGGTCTCATCTCCGCGCGACTTGACAGAAAGTGCGCGTAAGAACGCCGACTTGGCACATCTTGTGTCAAGTCGGCCCGTTTGAGCGCATCTACTGTCAAGTCGCTCCGACCTCCGCGGCAAGTCCGGTCCGGCCCCACCCCACTTGACAGAAAGTGCGCGTAAAAGCGTCGACTTGGCACATCTTGTGTCAAGTTGGAGCCCGCATCTCGTGTCACGAGGGCCGGGCAGGGGCGGCGGGGCTCAGGGGGCCAGGCGGGCGCTCGTGCGCATCGTGAGGGCGAGGGCGCCCTCGGCGGGCTCGAGCTCGAGGGCCACGGAGGTGGCGCCGAGCTCCGAGAGCGCCGCCGCGTGCGTGCCACCGCAGGCGATCGAGACGGGGTGGCCGTCGAGCTCCGTCGTCCAGTACCGGCGGTCCGTCAGGCGCGGGCCCTCGACCTCGAGGTGCGCGGATGCCCCGCCGGCCACCCACCCGGCGAGCGTCGACCCGACCGACGCGGCCACCGCATCCGGAGCGCCCTCGAGCCGCGCGGGCGCGAACCCCTTCTTGCGCAGCGACTTGCCCACCCGGTAGCGGTCGACCGAGCCGTCGGGAGCGATCGTCGACGTCGCGATCGCGAGGGCGTCGAAGTCGGGCCGGCCGAGCGCATCCGGGGCTACCGGCTTCGTCCAGTCGTCGGCGAGTGCGGCGTTCAGCGCGAGCGAGGCGAGGTGGCACGCGGTGTGCCCCACCGACAGCGCAGCGCGGTACGCCTCGTCGACCTCGATCTGAGCCGACTCCCCCTCCTCGACCGGGGTCGCCGCGTCGACCACGTGCACCACCACGAAGGCCCACCCGGGGGTGCCCTTCTTCACGGGCACGTCGCCGCCCACGAAGAGAGCCGATCCGTCGGTCGCCCCCACGACGCAGTCGAGCAGGTCGAGAACCGCCTCGCCCACGGTGAGGGTGCCTCGGTCGGGCCCCTGGTCGGGCCAGGCCGAGTCCACCGGATGCGCCGCCGTCACGTCGAGCAGCACCGCCTGGTGCCCCTCGCCGTGCGGTTCGCGGTGCAGCACCGTGCCAGTCGAGCGGGTGTCTCCCCGCGGGTAGGTGACCTCGGTGTCGTCGCTCGGCAGAACCATGCGGGCATCCTCTCACAGCGCGCGAAGCGCCCCGGATTGTGGGAGCACGCCAGGGTCGCCAGGACATTTTTGGAGGTACATGCCAAAGGCGGGATGCCCCTCGGCAATAAGCTAGGGAAATCATGCCGAGAATCACCAAGGTCCTCATCGCCAACCGGGGCGAGATCGCCGTTCGAGTCATCCGGGCCGCCCGCGACAGCGGGATCGCCTCCGTGGCGGTCTACGCCGACCAGGACCGCGACGCCCTGCACGCCCAGCTCGCCGACGAGGCCTACGCCCTCGAGGGCACCTCGAGCGCCGAGACGTACCTCGTGATCGAGAAGATCCTCTCGGTGGCCCGCCGCTCCGGCGCCGACGCCGTGCACCCGGGCTACGGGTTCCTCGCCGAGAACGCCGACTTCGCGCGCGCCGTGATCGGTGCAGGCCTCACCTGGATCGGCCCCTCTCCGGACGCCATCGAGAAGCTCGGCGACAAGGTCTCGGCCCGCCACGTGGCCGAGAAGGTCGGCGCCCCCCTCGCCCCCGGCACCATCGACCCCGTCGCCGGCGCCGCCGACGTGCTCGACTTCGTGGCCGAGCACGGCCTCCCCGTCGCCATCAAGGCGGCCTTCGGCGGTGGCGGACGCGGCCTCAAGGTGGCCCGCACGCTCGAGGAGGTGCCCGAGCTCTTCGAGTCGGCCACCCGCGAGGCCATCGCCGCCTTCGGTCGCGGTGAGTGCTTCGTGGAGAAGTACCTCGACCAGCCGCGCCACGTCGAGACCCAGTGCCTCGCGGATGCGCACGGCAACGTCGTGGTCGTCTCCACCCGCGACTGCTCGCTGCAGCGCCGACACCAGAAGCTCGTGGAGGAGGCGCCCGCGCCGTTCCTCACCGAGGCGCAGACCACGCTGCTCTACGAGTCGTCGAAGGCCATCCTCAAGGAGGTCGGCTACCTCGGTGCCGGCACCTGCGAGTTCCTGATCGGCAAAGACGGCACCGTCTCGTTCCTCGAGGTCAACACGCGACTGCAGGTCGAGCATCCGGTGTCGGAGGAGATCACGGGCATCGACCTCGTGCGGGAGCAGTTCCGGCTCGCCGAGGGCGGCGTGCTCGACTACGCCGATCCGGTGCCGCACGGCCACTCGTTCGAGTTCCGCATCAACGGCGAGGATCCGGGTCGCGGCTTCCTGCCCTCCCCCGGCCCCGTGCACGTCTTCAAGCCCGCCGGCGGCCCCGGCGTGCGCGTCGACTCGGGCGTGCAGGCGGGCGACGTGATCTCCGGATCGTTCGACTCGCTGCTCGCCAAGCTCATCGTCACCGGATCCAGCCGGGAGGATGCGCTCGAGCGCGCCCGCCGCGCCCTCGACGAGTTCGAGGTGGCCGGGCTCCCCACCGTGCTCCCGTTCCACCGCGACGTCGTGCGGAACCCCGCCTTCGCCCCGGCCGACGGCGAGCCCTTCTCCGTCTACACCCGCTGGATCGAGACCGAGTACGACAACCCGGCCGAGCCGTGGTCCGGCTCGCTCGAAGACGCCGAGCCCGCTCCCGAGCGCCGCACCGTCATCGTGGAGGTCGCGGGCAAGCGCGTGGAGGTCGTGCTGCCGGCTCGCCTGGTCGCGGCGGGTGCACGCTCCGGCGGCACGTCCGCCCGTGCGGCGGGATCGTCGGCCGGCGCGCCGCCGAAGCGCCGTGGTGCGGGAGCGGTCAGCGGATCGACCGCCACCGGCGACTCGGTCAAGGCCCCGATGCAGGCCACCATCGTGAAGCTCGCGGTCGCCGAGGGCGACGCCGTCGTGAAGGGTGACCTCGTGCTCGTGCTCGAGGCCATGAAGATGGAGCAGCCCATCACCGCCCACAAAGACGGCACGATCGCCAACGTCTCCGCGGTCGTCGGCGCGACGGTCTCGTCGGGCCACGTGCTGCTCGACATCACCGCCTAGCGCATGCCGCCCCGCCTCGGCGTGATCGGCGCCGGCTTCCACGCGACCACGAACATCCTGCCGTCGCTGGGCCTCGCCGGCCTGCCGATTGCCGCACTGGCGACCAGGGACGTCGAGCGTTCACGCGCCGCGCTCCTCCGCTTCGGCTCCGCGGGCACGCCTTACGGCTCTGCCGCCGAGCTGCTGGCGGATGCGTCGCTCGACGCGGTCGTGATCGTCGCCCAGCCGGCCGACCAGCTCCGCCTCACCCTCGAGGCCCTCGCCGCGGGCAAGCACGTGTTCGTCGACAAGCCGCTCGGCCTCACCCCGGCCGAGGCGCAGACGGCCGCCGATGCTGCGACAGCAGCCGAGCGGATCGCTGTGGTCGGCTTCATGAAACGCCACGCCCCGGTCTACCGGCAGCTCCGCTCGCTCGTCACCGACGGCGCGCTCGGCACCCTCCGCTCGTTCTCCCTCGAGTTCGCCTGCGACAGCACCCCCTTCTGCCGCGACGACGAGGAGTTCGTCAAGCTCGCCGCGATCCACATGCTCGATCTCACCCGCTTCCTCTTCGGCGAGCCGGTCTCCGTGTCGGCCATCAGCACGAGCGAGGGCTCCCACGTGGCGCTCTCCGCGGCCATCCGCTTCGACTCCGGCATAGCAGGCACCCTCTCCCTCGCGGGTGTGCCTTCCCGCACGAGCGAGACAGAGCGCCTGGTCATCACCGGTGACCGCGGCCACGCCACCACCCTCGACAACGCCGAGCTCCGCCTCCACCGGCTCGCCCCCGCTGACGCCGCCCCCACCTCAACGTCCCTGACGGAGCGCACCGAGGTCTTCACCCCGGCCGAGAGCGCGATGTCCGGCACGGCCCGAGACCTCCACCTCCGCGGCTTCGTAGCAGAACTAGCCGCCTTCGCGGCAGCCGTCGACGGCGCCGTCGCCGGAGGCGAGGCCGCCACCGCCGCAGACAACGTAGCCACGATGACCCTCTGCGACACCCTCCTGTCCGCCACCCACTAGCCCCACCCGCCCCCAACCGGGCCCACCACGCCCAGAGCAAGCTGAGTCGCGCCAAAACGCTCTCAAACCCCCACTTTCGCCCCCTTTAGGAACACTTCGACGCGACTCACGCGTCCAGGTGGGGTGGGTGGGTGGGTGAGCGGGGTGTGTGGTGTGGGCCCAAAGACCGACATTCGCCGCGGTGGGCCAGGGGGCGGGGGCGATGAGTGGGGGCGATTGCGGGGACAAGGCGCAAAGCTCAACGTGGTGCGTGAGCGGCCGACCCACAAAGCTCAACGCGGTGCGTGAGCGGCCAACCCACAAAGCTCACCATGGCGCGCGCAGCCGACCCACAAAGCTCAACGTGGTGCGCGAGCAGCCGACCCACAAAGCTCAGCGTGGCGCGAGCAGCCGACCCGCGCGACGCAACGGGCCGTACCCGACGACCCGGAGCGGTACCGACGCCGGGCGGCGCCGCGAAGCGACGCCGAACGACGCCGGCACCGCATGTCGCCCGCGCCGCAGAAGCGGCGGCGCGGCTACAACACGATATGCATAGCCCGAGCCGCATCCGAGATCGACCCCGACAGCGACGGGTACACGGTGAACGCCCGCGACACCTGGTCGACGGTGAGCCGGTGCTCGACGGCGAGCGCGATGGGGAAGATGAGCTCCGAGGCGTTCGGCGCGACGACCACGCCACCGATGACGGTGCCCGACCCGGTGCGTGCGAACAGCTTCACGAAACCGTCCTTGATGCCCATCATCTTGGCGCGGGGGTTCGACGACAGGGGCAGCTTGTAGATGTCGCCCTGCGCGATCCCCTCTTCGATCTGCCGCTGCGTCCACCCCACGGTGGCGATCTGCGGCTGGGTGAAGATGTTCGAGGCCACGTTCCGCGGCTCGGTCGGGTTCACGGCGTCGCCCATCGCGTGGAACATCGCGGTGCGCCCCTGCATCGAGGCCACGGAGGCGAGCGGGAGGAAGGTCGTGCAGTCTCCGGCGGCGTAGACGTTCGGCACCGAGGTGCGCGCCACCCGGTTGACCCGGATGTGGCCCGAGTCCGTCATCTGCACCCCGGCCTCCTCGAGGCCCATGCCCCGCGTGTTCGGGATCGAGCCGACGGCCATGAGGCAGTGCGACCCCTCCACGCGCGTGCCGTCGGCGAGCACGGCGACGACGCCGTCTGCGGTGCGCTCCACGGAGTCGGCACGCGACTTCGAGAGCACGGTCATGCCGTTGCGCTTGAAGACGTTCTCGATGACGGCCGCGGCATCCGCGTCTTCACCCGGCAGCACCTGGTCGCGCGACGAGATGAGCGTCACCTTCGAGCCCAGCGCCGTGTACGCCGAGGCGAACTCGGCACCGGTCACACCGGATCCGACGACGATGAGGTGATCGGGCACCGACTGGAGGCTGTAGAGCTGCGTCCAGGTGAAGATGCGCTCGCCATCGGGCACGGCCGAGGGCAGGATGCGGGGGCTGGCGCCCACGGAGACCACGACGGTGTCGGCCTCGATGTGGTCGAAGTCGGTGCCCTCCGACCCGGATGAGGTGGAGACGATCACGTTGTCGGGCCCGTCGAGCCGGCCGTGGCCGGAGACGATGCGCACGCCCGAGCGGATGAGGTTGGCCCGCATGTCCTCCGACTGCTGACGCGCGAGACTCAGCAGCCGCTTGTTGACCTGCGAGAGGTTGACGGCGACCTCGGGCCGCACGGGGCGCCCGGCGTCGTTCCGCGAGAAGAACTGCACGCCGAGGTCGGCGGCCTCACCGATGCCGTTCGTGGCCTCGGCCACGGCGATGAGCGTCTTCGAGGGCACCACGTCGGTGATGACCGCGGACCCGCCCACGCCCACCTGCTCGACGAGGGTCACCTCCGCGCCCAGCTGGGCTCCCGCGATGGCGGCTTCGTACCCCCCAGGGCCTCCTCCGACGACGGCGACTCGCTGCTTGCGCTCGAACTCATAGGCCATGCCTCCATTCTCGCATTGCCGCCGGGCCCCTGTGCGCGGGCGGGAGGGCGCGCGGTGACGATCGAGTGAATAGAGTGGTCGGATGGCTGAAGCGCGCTCGAACCCCCTCGACCTCCCCGACACCGATCCCTTCGAGGTGGCCCACGACGCCGCCGCGCAGATCGCCGAGCTCACAGGCGTGCCACGGCACGACGTGGCCCTCACCCTCGGCAGCGGCTGGGGCCGGGCCGCCGACCTCCTCGGCGAGACCGTCGCCGAGATCCCCGCCGCCGAGGTCGTCGGCTTCAGCGCCTCGGCCGTGCCCGGCCACGCCGGCACGCTGCGCTCGATCGCGCTCCCGAACGGCAAGCACGCCCTCGTCATCGGCGCCCGCACCCACTACTACGAGGGCCACGGCGTGCGCCGCGTGGTGCACAGCGTGCGCACGGCGGCCGCGACCGGCGCGAGCGTGATGGTGCTCACGAACGGCGCAGGCGGCATCAAGGAGACGTGGACCCCCGGCACCCCCGTGCTGATCAGCGACCACATCAACCTCACCGCCGACTCCCCCCTCGAGGGCGCGACCTTCATCGACCTCACCGACCTCTACTCCTCGCGCCTCCGCGACCTCGCCCGCGGCGTCGACTCCTCGCTCGACGAGGGCGTCTACGTGCAGTTCCGCGGGCCGCACTACGAGACCCCCGCCGAGGTGCAGATGGCGAAGGCCATCGGCGGTCACATCGTGGGCATGTCGACCGCTCTCGAGGCCATCGCCGCCCGGCAGGCCGGCATGGAGATCATCGGCTTCTCGCTCATCACCAACCTGGCCGCGGGCATCCAGAAGACCCCGCTCAGCCACGCCGAGGTGATCGAGGCCGGCAAGAACGCCGAGGCCGCCATCGGCGACCTCCTCGCCCGGGTGGTCACCGCGCTGTGACCGGGGAGGCCCCCGGCGCGCACGCCGACGAGACGCCCAACGAGGTCGAGCTGCTCGCCGAGGAGGCGGCGGCGTGGATCGCCCAGGATCCGGATGCACAGACGCGCGAGGAGCTGTCGGCCCTGCTCCGCCGGGTGGGCTCGAGCGAGCCCGACGCCGTGGCCGAGCTGCGGTCGCGCTTCGGTGCTCGGCTCGCCTTCGGCACGGCCGGCCTCCGCGGCGAGCTCGCCGCGGGCCCCAACCGTATGAACCGGGTGCTCGTGGGGCAGGCGGCCGCCGGCCTGGCCGCGTTCCTGCTCGAGCGCACCGATCCGGCGACCCCGCCCTCGATCGTGATCGGCTACGACGGACGCACGAACTCGCACGTCTTCGCCACCGACACCGCCGAGATCATGGCGGGTGCCGGGGTGCGGGCCGTGCTCCTGCCGCGACTGCTGCCCACCCCGCTCGTGGCCTTCGCGGTGCGCGACCTCGGGGTGTCGGCGGGCGTCATGGTGACCGCCTCGCACAACCCGCCGCGCGACAACGGCTACAAGGTCTACCTCGGCGACGCCGACGACGGGTCGCAGATCGTGTCGCCCTCGGATGCCGAGATCGCCGCCCACATCGACCGCGTGGCGGCCACGCTGCGGGTCGACGAGCTGCCGCGCTCGAGCTCGTACGAGGTGGCGGGTGAGGAGCTGATCGAGCGGTACGTCTCCGCCACCGCGGCTCTCGCCGGCCCTCCCGCCGAGCGGCCCGCCGCCGCCCTGTCGGTCGTGTACACGGCCATGCACGGCGTCGGCTGGGAGACGTTCGCCCGGGTGCTCACGGCGGCCGGATTCGCGGCGCCGCACCTCGTCGAGGCGCAGATCGAGCCCGATCCCGACTTCCCCACCGTGGCGTTCCCCAACCCCGAGGAGCCGGGCGCCCTCGACCTGGCGCTCGAGAAGGCGCGCGAGGTGGGCGCCGATCTCGTGATCGCGAACGACCCCGATGCCGACCGCCTGGCCGTCGCCATCCCGGATGCCTCGCGCGACACCGGCTACCGCTCCCTCACCGGCAACGAGGTCGGCCAGCTCCTCGGCTGGCGCGCGGCGGAGCTCGCGACCGCAGCTCCGCTCATGCCCGCCGACCTCGAGGACGCCGTGGGCGGACCGCTCGACGGCGCCTCCCCCGCCGAGCCCGCGCTCGCCTGCTCGATCGTCTCCTCTCCCGCGCTCGGCGCGGTGGCGGCCGAGTACGGTCTCGCCTTCACCGAGACCCTCACGGGGTTCAAGTGGGTCTCCCGCGCCCCCGGCCTCGTCTTCGGCTACGAGGAGGCCCTCGGCTACCTCGTGAACCCCGGAACGGTGCGCGACAAGGACGGCATCTCGGCCGCGATCGCCTTCCTCGACCTCGCCTCCCGGCTCGCGGCGAGCGGGCGCACGATCGCCGACCGGCTCGACGAGTTCAGTGGCCGCTTCGGCCACTACGCCTCGGCGCAGATCTCGGTGCGGGTGACCGACCTGAGCGAGATCGACCGCGTGATGGCGGGGCTGCGGTCGGCGCCGCCGAGCGACATCGGCGGGTTGCCGGTCGAGAGGATCGACGACCTGCTGCACGGCTCGGAGTCGAGCGGCGTGCCCGCGTCGGACGTGCTGCGGATCTCGCTGCCGGGCGCCCGCGTGATGGTGCGGCCGAGCGGCACCGAGCCCAAGCTCAAGGTGTACCTCGACGCCTGGAGCGACGACGGCGGGCTCGTGGAGCGGCGCGAGGCCGCGGTCGAGCTGCTGTCTCGGCTCGAGGCGGGGATGCGCGACCGGCTGAGCTGACACGTCTCCTGGCCGGGCCGGCCTGGCCTGGCTGGCCTGGCCGGGCCGCGATCCGCGTCGTAGGTTCGGAGCATGACCACCATCGCGGACACCATCGTCGAGATCATCAAGGATGCGGGCGTGCAGCGCGTCTACGGCCTCCCGGGCGACTCGCTCAACGGCTTCACGGATGCGCTGCGGCGCGACGGAGACGTCGCCTGGGCGCACGTGCGGCACGAGGAGGCCGCCGCGTTCGCCGCCGCGGCCGAGGCGGCGCTCACGGGCGAGCTGGCGATCTGCGCCGGCAGCTGCGGCCCCGGCAACCTGCACCTCATCAACGGGCTCTTCGACGCGAATCGCAGCCGGGTGCCGGTGCTCGCGATCGCCGCGCAGATCCCGGCGTCCGAGATCGGCAGCAACTACTTCCAGGAGACCCACCCGCAGGACCTCTTCCGCGAGTGCAGCGTCTACACCGAGCTCGTGAGCGTGCCCGAGCAGCTTCCGCGCGTGCTCGAGATCGCGATGCGCACGGCGATCGAGCGGCGCGGTGTCGCCGTGGTCGTCATCCCGGGCGAGATCTTCCTCAAGAGCTCCGCGGGCCGGCCCAAGTCGGCGCCGATCGAGCGGGCCCGCACGGTGCTGCGGCCGGCCGACGCCGAGCTCGCCCGGGCGGCCGAGATCCTGAACGGCGCGAAGAGGGTCACGATCCTCGGCGGCGCCGGCACCGAGGGGGCGCATGACAAGGTGGTGGCCCTCGCCGAGCGGCTCCAGGCGCCCGTGGTGCACGCCCTGCGGGGCAAGGAGTTCCTCGAGTACGACAACCCCTACGACGTGGGCATGACCGGGCTCCTCGGCTTCTCGTCCGGCTACCGCGCCATGGAGAGCTGCGACGCCCTGCTCATGCTCGGCACCGACTTCCCGTACCCGCAGTTCTTCCCGTCGTCGGAGAAGGTGCCGATCATCCAGGTGGATGCGCGGGGCGAGCAGCTCGGGCGCCGCACGCCCCTCGCGCTCGGCCTCGTGGGCGACGTGGGTGACACGATCGACGCGCTCCTGCCGCTCCTGGACTCCGGCAGGCCGTCGAAGCACCTCGACTCCTCGGTCAAGCACTACGCGAAGGCGCGGAAGGATCTCGACGAGCTCGCCGACAACGATCGCAACCGCGCGCCGATCCATCCGCAGTACGTGGCTCGGCTCGTGAGCGAGCTCGCCGATCCGGATGCGGTGTTCATCCCGGATGTCGGCTCACCGGTCGTGTGGGCGGCCCGCTATCTGAAGATGAACGGTGAGCGGCGGCTGATCGGGTCGTTCAGCCATGGCACGATGGCCAACGCCGTGCCGCACGCGATCGGAGCGCAGTCGGCGTTCCCCGGGCGCCAGGTCGTGGCCCTCTCGGGCGACGGCGGGCTCGCGATGCTGCTCGGCGAGCTGCTGACGCTCCAGCAGAGCAGGCTGCCCGTGAAGATCGTGGTGTTCGACAACTCGTCGCTGAACTTCGTGGAGGTCGAGATGAAGGCGGCGGGCATCGTGAACTTCGGCACGGGGCTCGAGAATCCCGACTTCGCGGCGGTGGCGCAGTCGATGGGCATCCACGGGCAGCGCGTCGAGCGGCCCGACGACCTGCGGGGCGCCCTCGAGGCGGCGTTCGCGCACGACGGGCCCGCGCTCGTCGATGTCGTGACCGCGCGGCAGGAGCTGTCGATCCCGCCGACCGTCTCGGCGGAGCAGGCGAAGGGGTTCGGGCTCTACGCCATCCGCACCATCATGTCGGGGCGGGGCGACGAGCTGATCGACCTCGCCGACACGAACGTCTTCCGCCGCCTCTTCGACTGAGGGCCGGGGCGGCGGCCCCCGCCGCGCCGCCACTGTCCCGCCGCGCGCGCTCGCGCCGTGCCGCCGCCGCGACTTGACAGTAGGTGCGCGTAAGAGCGCCGACTTGACACAAGATGTGTCAAGTCGGCGGCTATTCGCGCACCTACTGTCA
>NZ_JAHFUY010000164.1 GCF_023264895.1 Herbiconiux sp.
ATCGCCGCTCGTGGCGTGCATGTGGTGCTGATCGGTGACGTGTCGGCCCGACGGTACGCGGAGTTCGCGGACGTGTGGGTGGAGTGCCCGATCGACAGCGTCTCGCCGCTCGACAGCTACGCGAGCGCCATGAGCCTCATCAACGTGCTCGCGGCCAACGCGCTCGCGGCGCGAACGCGCGAGACCCGCACGCGCATCGCGGCCATCACGAGCCTCTACGACACCCTCGGCGAGCTCGAGTCGACCCCCTGAGCCGCCCCGCCCCGACCCGCCCCGCTCCGCCCGGCGCCGGCATCGCCGGCCTCTCCGCGACTTGCCAGTAGCTGCGCGAATAACTGCCGACTTGGCACATCTTGTGTCAAGTGGGGGCCGGTGGCGCGGACCGCGCGGCCCACTCCTCCGCGACTTGACACTAGATGCGCGAATAACTGCCGACTTGGCACATCTTGTGTCAAGTGGGGCGCCGGTGGCGCGGACCGGGCGGCCTCCTCCGTCGCGACTTGACACTAGATGCGCGAATAACCGCCGACTTGGCACATCTTGTGTCAAGTGCGGGATGGGTGGGGTGGGCAGGGCGGCCCAATCCTCCGCGACTTGACAGTAGGTGCGTGAATAGCCGCCGACTTGGCACATCTTGTGTCAAGTCGGCGGGGTGGGGAGGCGGGAGGGGCTAGCGGGTGGGCTCGGCCAGCTTGGCGCGGGCCTCGGGGGCCGTCATGCGGACGACGTAGGCCGGGCGGTCGCGCTCGAAGCGCCAGCTGTCGGCGAGGGGGCCGGCGTCGACCGCGTCGAAGCCGAACTCGTCGAGGAGCGCTGCGACCCGGGCCTTCGCGGCGTCGTCGTCTCCCGCGATCGGCAGCGCGCGGCGGGAAGGCGTGCCCGCGGGGGAGCCCGTCGTGGTGAGGTCGGCGGCCAGGATGTTGTTGAAAGCCTTCACGACGGCTGCTCCCGGCAGGTGCGCCTGCAGCATCTCCGCCGTGGTCGTCGTGCCCTGCTCGAGCGCGTCGATGCGGCCGTCGCGCTCCCAGTAGTAGTTGTTCGTGTCGATCACGATCTTGCCCGCGAGAGGCTCCGTCGGAACCTCGAGGTAGTTCTTCAGCGGCACGGTCACGACCACGAGGTCGCCCGCCGCCGCAGCCTCCGCCGACGTCGCCGCCGAGGCCGACGGTCCGAGCTCGTCGACGAGCTCCACGAGCGTCTCGGGACCGCGCGAGTTGCTCACCACCACGCGATAGCCGTGCGCCACGGCGAGCCGCGCGAGCTGGCCGCCGATGTTGCCGGCGCCGATGAATCCGATGGTGGTGGTGTCTGAAGTGGTCATGCCGGGGGTCAACGCCGTGGCGAGCGCCTGTGTTCCCGATCCGGGCGGGCTCGCAGCCGGGTGGGAAGAGCGGGCCTGTCGCCCACGCACTCAGCCCGGGGTGTCGACGTCCGACCCACCGCCCAGGTCGGTGCAGTCGACCTCCTCCACCCCGTGCGCCCGCAGGTAGGGCCGCGCCCCCTCGTCTCCGGCGAGGGCCTCGGCGAGGTCGGGCAGGTGCTCAGCGCCCACAACCACCGGATGCCCCGGCCGGCCCTCGTAGAACGCCTGGCGCAGGGTGCGCGGTCCGGCTCCCTGGAGCACCCTCTGCACGGCCGCAACCTCCAGCCCCGGCAGATCGACGAGAGTGATCGCGACCGCAGACACCGCAGACACCGCAGAAACCGAAGACAGAGGCACCGCCGGCAGCGCCCGCACCGCCGCGATCCCCGTCCGGAGCGAAGCGCCGAGACCCTCCGCCCACCCAGCAGCGACCGCGATCCGCACCCGACCCGACGCCAGCTCCGATGCGTAACCGGCGCGCAGCAACTCCGCGGCGTCGTCCGCCGAGGCTCCGAGCACCACCACGACCGGATCGCACCCCGCCTCGAGCAGCACGCGCACCCCTCGGTGCAGCCAGCCCTCCCCGTCGGCCCCGACGATGAGCGCCTTCGGGCCGCCCATCCGCTTCCCCGCACCGGCCGCCAGCAGGATGCCCGCCGCCGCACCGGGAGCGGAGGGCGGGTTCATGCGCCCATCGTAAGCTGAAGCCATGACGGAGACCGGCGACGTGCGGCAGACCAGCGAGGCGGAGCTCCGGGAGGCGCTGCGGTCGTGTCTCGGGGTCGAGCGGTTCGTCGACGAGGTCGCACAGAGGGCGCCGTTCGGCTCGAACGACGAGCTGCTCGCCGCGGCCGGGCCCGTGGCGGCCTCACTCACGGCGGCCGAGGTCGACGCGGCACTCGCGCACCATCCCCGCATCGGCGAGCGGATGCGCGGCGAGGGCCGCGCGCAGGCCTTCAGCCGCTCGGAGCAGTCGGCCGCCGAGTCCTCCGATGAGGCCCTGGCCGCCGCCATCTCCGCCGGCAACGAGGCCTACGAGGCCCGCTTCGACCGGGTCTTCCTCATCCGGGCCGCCGGTCGTGGCCGTGCCGAGATCCTCTCGGAGCTCACCCGCCGCCTCGCCCTCGACGACACAGCCGAGCTCGCCACGGTCGCCTCCGAGCTCCGAGACATCACGATGCTCCGCCTCGCGACCCTCTTCCCGCCGGCCCCCACCACGACCACCACCACCCCCACCGAGGAGCCGACGCCATGACCGCCGCCCGAAGCCACGTCACCACCCACGTCCTCGACTCCACGATCGGTCGTCCCGCGGCCGGGGTCCCCGTCATCCTCGAGCACGACGACCTCGGCAACTGGGTCATGCTCGCCTCCGCCGAGACCGATGCCGACGGCCGGGTCGAGCACTTCGGCCCCGAGGCCCTCCCGGCAGGCCGCTACCGCGTCACCTTCGACACCGCCACCTACTTCCACGAGCAGGAGGTCAAGGCCTTCTACCCCGAGGTGCACATCGTCTTCGAGCTCGCAGACCCCGCGGCCCACTACCACGTGCCCCTCCTCCTCAGCCCCTTCGCCTACTCCACCTACCGAGGCAGCTGACCCGCCCCCACGCCCCCGAGCATCCCGCCACGCGCAGCGTGCGGGCGTCGCGGGGTGGACCTTTTCCGGTCGAGGTGCAGGCCGGGTCTGGCGTGCGTCCGCGAAGCG
>NZ_JAHFUY010000031.1 GCF_023264895.1 Herbiconiux sp.
GGCGTTCTGCGCCGCGAGGGCCCAGTCGACGCGCGCCCGCGCCGCCTGCGCCTCGTGCTCCGCGATGAACCGTGAGATCGCGATGAACGGGGTGTCGTAGGGGATCTCGACGAGAGGCAGACCCGCCTCGGCGCACGCCGCCACGAGCTCGGCCGGCGTGCCCTCGCGCACGACCTTGGTGCCGAAGCCGATCGCCACGACCCCCACCTCGGCGAGGCGTCGCACGTAGTCGCGGTAGTCGTCCGCGTCGTAGCCCACGAACTGGCGGCCCGTGGTGAGCAGGAGCTGCCCGGCGCCGAGGAACGGGGTGGGGTCGGGGAGGTCCGAGTTGTGCGCCCAGTCGACCGCGTAGTCGTGCAGGTCCTGCGGGGTCAGGAGGTCCATCGCGAAGTCCCGTTCGGCAAGGACGAGATCGAGGGTGATCGGCATGGGAGGAGCCTACCCGGACCGCCTGCCAGAATGTCAGTGTGCGGCGACCGGACTGCCGTAACGGCATGAGCCATCACGGTGCCGGCGACCTACAGTGGGTGCCATGACCATGACTCTCGACAGCACCCTCGGAGGCCCGACGCTCGAGCAGCGCCGCCACCTCGTCACCTCCATCCCCGGCCCCAAGTCGGCCGAGCTGCACGCCCGCAAGTCGGCTGCCGTGGCGAGCGGCGTGGGCGTCATGCTCCCGGTCTACGTGCAGGCGGCCGGCGGCGGTGTGATCGTCGACGTCGACGGCAACTCGCTCATCGACTTCGGATCCGGGGTCGCCGTGACGGGCGTGGGCAACGCGGCCCCCGCCGTCGTCGAGGCCGTCACCGCCCAGGTGGCGCAGTTCACCCACACCTGCTTCACCATCACGGGCTACGAGGGCTACATCGAGGTCGCCGAGGCCCTGAACGCGCTCACCCCCGGCAGCTTCGACAAGCGCAGCGCGCTGTTCAACTCGGGTGCCGAGGCCGTGGAGAACGCCATCAAGATCGCGCGCCACTTCACGAAGAAGCAGGCCGTCGTGGCCTTCGACCACGGCTACCACGGCCGTACCAACCTCACGATGGCCCTCACCGCCAAGTCGATGCCCTACAAGAGCGGCTTCGGCCCGTTCGCGCCGGAGGTCTACCGCGCGCCGATGTCGTACCCGTTCCGCGACAACGGCCTCACCGGCCCCGAGGCCGCGCGCCGCGCGATCACCCAGATCGAGAAGCAGATCGGCGCCGACAACCTCGCCGCCGTCATCATCGAGCCCATCCAGGGCGAGGGCGGCTTCATCGAGCCCGCTCCCGGATTCCTGCCGGCCATCGCCGCCTGGGCGACGGCCAACGGCGTCGTCTTCATCGCCGACGAGGTGCAGACCGGCTTCGCCCGCACGGGCCAGCTCTTCGCCTCCGAGCACGAGGGCCTCGAGCCCGACCTCATCGTGACCGCCAAGGGCATCGCCGGCGGCCTCCCGCTCTCGGCCGTCACCGGCCGCGCCGAGATCATGGACTCCGCCCACGCGGGCGGCCTCGGCGGCACCTACGGCGGCAACCCCATCGCCTGTGCGGCGGCGGTAGCGACCATCCGGAGCTTCCAGGAGGACGGCCTCATCGAGCGCGCCCGCAGCATCGGCACCCTCTTCCGGGGCCGCCTCAACGCTCTGCGGGCAGCGGATGCGCGCATCGGCGACGTCAGGGGCCGTGGCGCGATGATGGCGATCGAGATCGTCGACCCGGCCACAGGTGATCCGGATGCCGCCCTCACCGCGAAGATCGCCGCCTACGCTCACCAGAACGGCGTGGTGCTGCTCACCTGCGGCACCTACGGCAACGTGATCCGGTTCCTGCCCCCGCTGAGCATCTCGGACGAGCTGATCACCGACGGGCTCGACGTCATCCGCGACGCGTTCATCGCCGCATGAGCGCCGCCCGCACGGCCACCGACAGCGCCGTCGGAGCTATGGGAGCGGACCCCGCCCGTGCTCGGGTCACCACCGAACCGGCTCCCGTGACCGCCCCCATCCCCACGATCGCCCACGCGCACGCCGGCGCCTCGGCGCTCGCAGACGCCCGCGCCCAGCTCGCCGACGCCGTCGGTGAGCTCGGCTACGACGAGGGCACCTACGCCATGCTGGCCGCCGCGCGTCGCGAGCTCGCCGTGAGCATTCCGCTGCGGCGCGACGACGGCAGCACCCAGGTGCTCACGGGCTACCGCGTGCAGCACAACATCTCCCGCGGCCCCGCCAAGGGCGGTCTCCGCTATGCGCCCTCGGTGAACATCGACGAGGTGCGCGCGCTGGCGATGTGGATGACGTGGAAGTGCGCCCTGCTCGACGTGCCCTACGGCGGCGCGAAGGGCGGCATCGCGATCGACCCGCGACGCTACAGCACGCTCGAGCTCGAGCGGGTGACCCGACGGTTCACGAGCGAGATCCTGCCGATCATCGGCCCGCACCAGGACATCCCGGCGCCCGACCTCGGCACCGACGAGCAGACCATGGCGTGGATCCTCGACACCTACTCGGTGACGCAGGGGCACACGGTGCCCGGCGTCGTCACCGGCAAGCCGCTCAGCCTCGGCGGCTCGCTCGGCCGCGCGAGCGCCACGAGCCGCGGTGTGGTGCACGTGGCGAAGGCGGCGCTGGAGTCGGAGGGCATCGATCCGCGGGGCGCCACCGCCGCCGTGCAGGGCTTCGGCAAGGTCGGCCGCGACGCCGCGCGCTTCCTCGAGCAGGAGGGTGCCCGGGTGGTCGCCGTGAGCGACCAGTACGGCGCCGTGCAGGCCGGGCTCGACGGCGCCGGCGGCACGAAGGGCCTCGACATCGAGGCGCTGGCCGCGCACGTCGACGCCACGGGCTCCGTGGTGGGCTTCGCCGGCGGCGACGCCCTCCCGCCCGCCGACCTCCTGACCCTCGAGGTCGACCTGCTGGTGCCGGCCGCCGTGGAGGGAGTGATCCACGAGGACAACGCCCGCGACATCCGTGCGCGTCTCATCGTGGAGGGCGCCAACGGACCGACCACGCGGGAGGCCGACCGCATCCTGCGCGAGCGCGGGGTGGTCGTCGTGCCCGACATCCTCGCCAACGCCGGCGGCGTCATCGTCTCCTACTTCGAGTGGGTGCAGGCCAACCAGTCCTACCGCTGGGACGTGCGCGACGTCGAGCAGCGTCTGGCCGAGCGGATGATCGCGGCGTGGCACGGGGTCTCCCGGTATGCTCGCGACAGCGGGATGACCCTGCGCGCGGCAGCCACCACCCTGGCCGTCCAGCGGGTCACCGAGGCGCATCGCCTGCGCGGTCTGTACCCCTGATCCGCCCCGCCCGTGCGCCGGCCGAGCGCCGGCGCCTCTTCCTCCCCACGACCTCAGCAACCTCCTGACGAGAAGGACAGCAATGACCGCATCGACCGAGACCGACCTCCTCGCCGGAGTGCCCGACCGCCTCTTCATCGGCGGATCGTGGGTGCACGGCTCCACCGGCAAGACCTTCGACGTGATCGACCCCGCCACGGGCACCGTGATCAAGTCGATCGCCGACGCGACGCCGGAGGACGGAATGCGCGCCCTCGACGCCGCCGTGGCCGTGGCCGACGAGTGGGCGGCCACCGCACCACGCCAGCGCGGCGAGATCCTGCGCGGGGCGTTCGACCTGCTGCAGCAGCGCCGCGACGACATGGCTCTGCTCATGACGCTCGAGATGGGGAAGCCCCTCGCCGAGGCGCAGGGCGAGGTGACCTACGGCGGCGAGTTCCTCCGCTGGTTCAGCGAGGAGGCCGTGCGCATCTCGGGCCGTTACGGCTCGAACCCCGAGGGCACCGGCCAGATGGTCGTCTCCCAGCGCCCGGTGGGCCCCTGCTACCTCATCACCCCGTGGAACTTCCCGCTCGCCATGGCGACCCGCAAGATCGCACCCGCGCTCGCCGCCGGCTGCACCGTGGTGGTCAAGCCCGCCGCGCTCACGCCGCTCACCACGCTCTTCGTGACCCGCCTGCTCGAGGAGGCCGGCCTGCCTGCGGGCGTCGTGAACATCGTCACGAGCTCGCAGTCGCGCGCCATCTCCGAGCCGATCATCGCCGACCCGCGGCTGCGCAAACTCAGCTTCACCGGCTCCACCCCCGTGGGCCGCACGCTCATGAAGCAGGCAGCCGACAACGTGCTGCGCACCTCCATGGAGCTCGGCGGCAACGCCCCGTTCGTGGTGTTCGGCGACGCCGACCTCGACAAGGCGGTCGACGGCGCGATGGCGGCCAAGTTCCGCAACATCGGCCAGGCCTGCACGGCGGCCAACCGCTTCATCGTGCACTCGTCGGTGGCGAAGGAGTTCGCCGACCGCCTCGCCGCCAAGGTCGACTCGCTGCGCGTGGGCCGCGGCACCGAGGAGGGCGTGGGGATCGGGCCGCTGATCGACGACAAGGCCGTCGACAAGGCCGACGAGCTCGTGCAGGACGCCGTGAACCGCGGCGCCACGCTCGTCTCGGGCGGCAAGCGGATCGAGGGCCCCGGCAGCTTCTACGAGCCCACCGTGGTCTCGAACGTGCCGTTCGACAGCGAGATCCTCCGCGAGGAGATCTTCGGCCCCGTGGTGAGCATCGTGCAGTTCGACGACGAGGACGAGGGCGTGCGCCTCGCCAACGACACCGAGTACGGGCTCGTCTCCTACGTCTTCACCGAATCGCTCGCCCGCGGTCAGCGCATGATCCAGAAGCTCGACACGGGCATGATGGGCCTGAACGTCGGAGTCATCTCGAACGCCGCCGCACCCTTCGGCGGGGTGAAGCAGTCGGGCCTCGGGCGCGAAGGCGGCGCCGAGGGGATCCACGAGTACCTCTCGACGAAGTACACCCTCATCCCGAACAGCTGACCCACCTGGTCTGAGCCACCCGGCCTGAGCCCCTCGGCCCGAGCCACCCGGCCTGAGTCAGCCCGCCCGGCCTACTCCGAAGCGAGGGCGCGCACCGGCGAGACCCGGGTGGCGCGCCGCGAGGGCACCACGGTGGCGGCGAGCGTGAGCAGCGCCGCCGCCACCGCCGTGCCCAGCACGAGCTGCCACGGCACCACGGGCACGATGAACGCCGGCGCCCCCGGCATCGACGACAGCAGCGATTGGGCCCCCGCCCAGCCGTAGAAGATCCCCACCACGAGCCCCACGAGCACGGCGGCGGCGGTGAGTTGTGCGCTCTCGACCGAGATCATGCGCCGAAGCTGCGCGGCGGTGAAGCCGAGCGCCCTCAGCAGCCCGAGCTCGCGGGTGCGCTGCAGCACGCTGAGCGAGAGGCTGTTGACGAGCCCCACCGCAGCGATCAGCGCACTGAACCCCAGGAGCGCCGAGAAGATCGCCACGGTGGTGGTGATGACCGCGTCGAGCTGGGCCGCCATCTCCGGATCGTCGAAGGCCGAGCCGAGCACCTGGCGGTAGGTCGCGGCGGCGACCGCGAACATGCTCACGAGGCCCACCCCGATGACGAGCCCGATGGTGGTCCGGGTGCTGCGCTCGGGGTACCGAACGGCGTTGAGCGCGGCCAGGCGAGCCGCCGCACCTCCGCCGAGGAGCCGACTGCCGAGGATGCGCCCCACGGCCCGGAGGGCGGGAGGCATCACGCGTCCGGCCCCGAGCACGAGCCCGGAGAACGACAGCATGCCGCCGAGCACCGCGGGCAGGATGCCGATCGGGTTCAGGCTGCCGATGACGATCCCGGCTGCGAGCAGGAGCGCGCCGAGCACGAGCAGCACGAGAGCCGCGGCGTTCCGCCCGCGCCGGCCACGGAGCTCCTCGTGACGGAGCTCCGTCGACCCGCCCAGCGCCTGCAGCGGCGAGACGTCGAGCACCCGGCGCGATCCCACCCACGAGGCGAGCCAGGTGGTCAGGATCACGGCCACGATCGGCAGCGCGATCACCGGAGGAGCGAGGTCGTAGGGGAGCGCCGGTGCGTGACCGCCGGCCACGGCCACGGCCAGGAGCGCCGCGGACACGGCGGTGCCGAGGAGCGCTCCCAGCACACTGCCGACGACGCCCACGGCCAGGCCCTCCCTGGCGATCGCGCGGCGTCGGCTGCGTGCCGAGGCTCCGACGAGCCGCAGCAGCGCGATGGTGCGGGTGCGACCGGCCACGATGGTGGCGAACGTGTTCGAGGTCACGACGGCGCCCACGTAGACCGCGATGGCGATGAAGACGAAGCCGAGCACCGCGAGCACGAGCGCGACCATGCTGCTGGAGCCGGTGAGGTCGTCGGCGGCGATCACGGCGGCCAGCGCCCCCGTGATCTGCAGCAGCGACACACCGAAGGCCGCCGAGAGCGCGGCGACGAGGATGCTCGGGGCATGCTGTCGAGCTGAGGCCGCGACGCCCCTCGACCCGGTCATGCGGCACCCTCCATGCCGAGCATGTAGTCGCTGATCTCGGCGGCGCTCGAGGGTCCCCGGTCTTCCACCACGCGTCCGTCCGCCAGGAACACGATGCGGTCCGCGTAGCTCGCGGCCACGGGATCGTGAGTCACCATCGCGATGCTCTGGCCGTAGTCCCGGCACGCCGACCGCAGAAGGCCGAGAACCTCCCGGCCGCTCCGCGAGTCGAGGTTGCCGGTCGGCTCGTCGGCGAAGACCAGGTCGGGCCGGGTGCCGAGCGCGCGCACGATCGCGACGCGCTGCTGCTGCCCGCCCGAGAGCTCGTGCGGCCGGTGCCGCAGCCGCTCCCTGAGATCGAGGGCGTCGATGAGGCCGTCGATCCGGAGCCGGTCGTCGGGGGAGGGGCGGCGGCCGTCGAGCTCGAACGGCAGCAGGATGTTGCCCTGCACATCGAGCGTCGGCACGAGGTTGAACGACTGGAAGACGAAGCCCACCCGTCGCCGTCGCAGCTCCGTGAGGCGGGCGTCGCCGAGGGTCGTGATCTCGGTGTCGCCGAGCCAGACGCGGCCGCCGGAGGGCGAGTCGAGGCCGGCCATGATGTGCATGAGAGTCGACTTGCCCGATCCGCTCGGCCCCATCACGGCCGTGAACTCGTGGGGGCGGATGCCGATCGAGACGTCGTCGAGCGCCGTCACGGCGGTGTCGCCCCGGCCGTAGGACTTGCTGAGGTTCGCGACCCGGGCGACGAGGCCGAGGTCTGTCGTGGTGATCTCCATGCTCCGACGCTACGGTCGGCCCGCCGGAGGCCGCGTCGGACGACGGGACGACCCTCGTACATCTCGAGGATGACGTCGAGCGCGCTGGTCAGACCAGGCCGTGCTCGTGCGCGAACACCACGAGCTGCACGCGATCGCGCAGCTCGAGCTTTCCGAGCACGCGGCTGACGTGCGTCTTGACCGTGGCCTCGGAGAGGAACTCGGCCGAGGCGATCTCGGCGTTGCTGAGGCCCCGCGCGGCGAGGGCGAAGATCTCCTTCTCGCGCGCCGTGAGGGCGGCGAGGGCCCCGTGCGCCGCGGGTTCGGCCGACGCACGTCCCACGGATGCCGTGCCCACGTGCTCGAAGAGCTCCCGCACGGCGGACGCCGACACCACCGCATCGCCCGCGTGCACGGTGCGGATGGCCGAGAGCAGGAACTCCGGATCGGCGTCCTTGAGCACGAAACCGCTCGCGCCGGCCCGGATCGCCCGCGCGGCGGCCTCGTCGAAGTCGAAGGTGGTGAGCACGATCACGCGGGGCAGTGGCTCTGCCGCAGACGCCGGCCGGGCGAGGATGCGCCTGGTCGCCTCGATGCCGTCGACACCGGGCATGCGCAGGTCCATGAGCACCACGTCGGCGCGGTGCTCGAGCGCGACCGCGGCACCCGCGGCCCCGTCGTCGGCCTCCGCGACCACCTCGAGGTCGGGCTGCGAGTCGACGACCATGCGCACGCCCGCGCGGAAGAGAGGCTGGTCGTCGACGAGGACGACCCGGATCGCGGAGTCGCTCATGAGCCCCTCCTCCCGCCGGATTCCTGGGCGGCTCCGGCCCGATCGATCGGCACGGCGAACCGCACCACGAACCGGCCGCCCTCCCGCCCGGAGGTCAGGGACCCGCCGGCGAGCTGAGCCCGCTCCTGCATGCCGGTGATGCCGTAGCCTGGCGCATCCGGGGCCTGGGCCTGCGCCGGTGCCGGGGCCGGTGCCGGTGACGGCGCGGCGGTCGCGAGCGGGTTCGCGATGCTCACCGACAGCTCGGCCGCATCCCAGTCGATCCGCACCTCGGTCTCGGCCCCGTCGCCGTGCCGCAGCGCGTTGACGAGCGCCTCCTGCACGACGCGGTAGATCGCGAGCTGCTGGCCGGGCGGCAGCGGGGCGGATGCGCCGGACTCCTCGACGTGGACAGGCAGCCCGGCTGCGGTGAGCTGCGAGAACAGTGCGGGCAGTTCGGCGAGGGTGGGCTGCGGTCCGCGCTCGTCGTCGTCCCGCAGCTGGGCGAGCAGCCCTCGCACCTCGGAGAGGGCCTCCCGCGCGGTCGAGGAGATCGTGACGAGCGCGGTCTCGGCGGCAGCCGGATCCGCCCGGCCGGCGTAGCGGGCGCCATCGGCCTGCGCGATCACGACCGCGAGCGAGTGGGCCACCACGTCGTGCATGTCGCGGGCGATGCGGGTGCGCTGCTGCTGCACCCGCGTCTCGCGCTCGGCGATCGCCTGCCGCGCGCGGCTCTCCCGCGCCGTCGCCCAGGTCTTGGCGAGCAGCCCCAGTGTCCAGCTCAGCGCGAGCAGACCGGCGATCGATGCCGTGTAGATGACGAAGATCACCGAGAGCTGCGCACCTTCGGGAGCGGGCGCACCCGGCTGCCGGAGAGCCGGACCGAAGGCGAGGTACGCGCCGGCCACGAGTGCGCCGACGACGGCCGAGGCGAGTCCGGCCCACTTGACGATGCGTCCGCCGTAGCGGGCGGTGGCGTAGAGCATCGGGAGCACGGCGAGGTCGGACACGTCCGGGGGGAGCGACGCCACCATCTGCAGCCCGGTGGCCGCCCAGGCGATGGCGAGGGCGAGGGCCGGGCTGACGCGTCGCAGGGTGAGCACTGTGCCCAGCAGCACGAGGGCCACGAGACCCGCGGGCGGGAGGCCGCCGAGCACGAGCCGCAGCAGCACGCACGCGATCCCGATGCCGAGATCGAGGCCCCACTGCCAGGGCCGCACGGAGCGGAGCATGCCCACACGCTATCGCCTCTTGACATCCGGAACGGAAGCTGGTTGGTTAGTTACATGAGTAATGAACCAACCAGGGGTCGTCGTGGATGAGTCACGGCCGATCTTCGTTCAGATCGCGGAGCTGATCGAGAACGACATCATCTCGGGCGGCCTGCCCGAGGAGACCCAGGTTCCCTCCACCAACGAGTTCGCAGCGTTCCACCGCATCAACCCGGCCACGGCCGGAAAGGGTGTGAACCTGCTCGTCGATGAAGGGATCCTCTACAAGAAGAGGGGAATCGGCATGTTCGTCGCCACCGGGGCACGCGACCGACTGATCGGCCAGCGCCGCCAGAGGTTCGAGAACGACTACGTGGGCCCGCTCGTGGCGGAGGCCGACAAGCTCGGCATCACGCGCGGGCAGCTCGCCGAGATGATCAGATCAGGAGAGGGGAGCGCCGAATGAGCGCCGTCGTGGAGGTCAGGGGCCTCAGCAAGAACTACCGAACCGTCACCGCGGTCGACGAGGTGAGCTTCACCGTGGAGGAGAACACCATCTACGGGCTGCTCGGCCGGAACGGCGCGGGCAAGACCACGCTCATGCAGCTGCTCACCGGGCAGGAGTTCGCGAGCTCGGGCGAGATCCGGGTGTTCGGGGAGTCGCCGGTGGAGAACGCCGGCGTGCTCGAGCGCACGAGCTTCATCAAGGAGAGCCAGAAGTACCCGGACGACTTCCAGCCCAAGCACGTGTTCGCGAGCGCCCCGTGGTTCTTCCCGGACTGGGACGCGGGGTTCGCCGAGCGCCTGATCGCCGACTTCCGGGTGCCGCTGAAGCGGCGCATCAAGAAGCTCTCACGCGGCCAGCTGTCCTCCATCGGCGTGATCGTGGGGCTCGCCTCACGGGCGCCGCTCACGTTCTTCGACGAGCCCTACCTGGGGCTCGACGCCGTGGCGCGGCAGATCTTCTACGACCGCCTGCTCGAGGACTACGCGGAGCATCCGCGCACCGTCATCCTCTCCACGCACCTGATCGACGAGGTCTCGAACCTGCTCGAGCACGTGCTCGTGATCGACGAGGGGCGGATCATCGTCGACCAGGCCGCCGAGGAGCTCCGCGGCTCGGCCACCACGATCGTGGGAACGCGGGCGGGCGTCGACTCGTTCGTCGCCGGACGCGAGGTGCTGCACCGTGACCAGATCGGGGGCCTCGCCTCCGTGACCGTCGGGCGGCTCGACCCGCTCGAACGCCAGGAGGCCGCCGAGCTCGGCCTCGAACTGTCTCCCGTCTCGCTGCAGCAGCTGATCGTGCAGAAGACCAACGTCCCCGCCAAGGAATTCGAGGTGAAGTCATGACCGCCGTCCAGACCTCCACAGCCGCCGCCCGCCCGGCGGCTGGATCCGGGAGCCGTGTGATCCCCGTGGTGCGCCTGCACTTCGTGAACCGGTTCAGCATGCTCGTGCTGCCGTGGATCATCCTCGGCTTCATCTTCCTGGTGAACCTCGCGATCTGGTGGATCGTGATGAGCGCCGTGAGCCCCGACGCCGATCGGGCCGATGTGCAGGAGGGGCTGCAGTGGAGCGGCGCGTCGTTCTACATCTTCGTGTACATGATGGTGCTCGGGGTGCAGGCGATCGCCCTCACGTTCCCGTTCGCCCTCGGCTTCAGCGCCACCCGGCGCGACTTCTGGCTGGGCACCTCGCTCACCTTCGTGCTGCTCTCGGCGATCTACGCGGCGGGGATGACGGTGCTCGCGCTGATCGAGGTGGCGACGGGCGGCTGGGGCCTCGGCGGGCGCATGTTCACCGCGCTGTACTTCGGCGGCGACGCGACGCCGTGGTTCGCGCGGTTCTTCCTGTTCTTCGCCACGTTCCTGTTCTTCTTCTTCGTGGGAGCGCTCGCCGCGGTCATCTACCAGCGCTGGCGCGTGAACGGCATGCTGATCTTCTTCGGCGCCCTCACCGTGGCGCTCGTGGGAGGGGTGGCCCTGATCACCTTCAGTGAGTCGTGGCCCGCCGTCGGAGCCTGGTTCGTCGAGACGGGAGCGTCGGGGGTGGTGGCCTGGAGCCTCGTGCCCACGGGCCTGGCCGCCCTCGTCGGCTACGCCATCCTCCGCCGCACCACCCCGAAGAACACCTAGCCCCAGGGGCTCCTGCGCTAGACGAGGAGCTGGTGCTTGGCGAGGTCGCGGTAGAGCGGCGTCGAGAGCACCAGCTCCGAGTGCGTGCCTACGCCGACCACGCGGCCGTGGTCGACCACGACGATCTGGTCTGAGTCGACGACGGTCGACAGCCGGTGGGCGATCACGATGAGCGAGCGGTTCTCCGCCACCGCGTCGATGGCCTCGCGGAGCATCTGCTCGTTGAGGCCGTCGAGCGAGGAGGTCGACTCGTCGAGGAGCAGCACCGGGGGAGCGGCGAGCAGGGCGCGCGCGATGGCGAGGCGCTGGCGCTCGCCGCCCGAGAGCATCACGCCGTCCTCACCCACGGCGGCGTCGAGGCCCTCCTCCGAGCGCTCGAGCACCTCGCCGAGGTTCACGGCGTGCAGCACGCGCACGCACTCCTCGTCGGTGGCGTCGGGGGTGGCGAGCAGGAGGTTCTGGCGGAGTGTGCCCGCGAGCACCGGGGCGTCCTGCTCCACGTAGCCGATCTGCGAGCGCAGGTCGATGCGGTCGAGCTCCCGCACGTCCACGCCGCCGAAGCGCACCGAGCCCGAGGTGGGGTCGTAGAAGCGCTCGATCAGGGCGAGGATCGTGCTCTTGCCGGCGCCGGAGGGGCCCACGATGGCCGTGCGCTTGCCGCGGGCGGCCGCGAAGCTCACTCCGTGGAGCACGCCCTTGCCTGCTGTGGCCTCGGCGGCCGGAGCCTCTGCGGCGGAAGCCTCTGCGGCGGCAGCCTCTGGGAGGCCGGATGCCTCGGCCGTCACCGCCGCATCCGCCTCGTCCTGCACCTTCGCGGGCGTCTCGTAGGCGAAGTGCACGTCGACGAACTCGATCGCGGGCGCGCCGGCCGCAGCGGCGCCCACGGCTCCCGCAGCCGCAGCCTTCGCCGCGATCTCCCGGTCGTCCTGGCCCTCCACGGGGAGGTCGATCACCTCCTGGATGCGCCCGAGCGCACCGAGCGCCTGGTTCACCGAGTTGATCGCACCGAAGGCCTGGCCGAGCGGCATGATCATCATGAACAGAAACAGGATGAATGACACCAGGCTCGCGATCGTGATCGCACCGGATGCCACGCGGAAGCCGCCGACGCCGAGCACCACGAGGAACGACACCTGCAGGGCGATGCCCGCGATCGGCACGACGAGCGCCGAGATCTTCGCGACCTTGACGCCCATGTCGAAGGCGCCCCGCGCATCCGCTTCGATGGCGGCGGTCTCGCGCTCGGTGGCGTTCGACGCGCGCACGGTGCGGATGGCGCTGATGGAGCGCTCCACGGCGGCGGCGAGATCGCCGACCTTCTCCTGCTGCTTGCGGCTGACGACCCGCACGCGGCCGGAGATGAGCACGACCGTGACGACGGAGACGGCGATGACGAGCACGGTGAGCCCGAGGAGCACCGGATCGATGATGAGCATCGCGATCAGGGCGCCGACGAACACCAGGGAGCCGCCCACGGCATCCACGAGCCCCTGCGTGATGACCGCGTAGAGCATGGTGGTGTCCGAGCCGACGCGGGAGACGAGGTCTCCCGTGCGCCGGCGGTCGAACTGGCTGATGGGCAGGCGCAGGATGCGCTGCACGAGCTGCCGGCGCGCCGAGTAGACCACCGACGTGCCGGTGCGCTGCAGCAGGTAGTGCTGGTAGCCGCTGATGATCCCGGAGACGATGACGAGGCCGACGAGCGCCCAGACGAGCATGTCGAGCGGATCGCCGGCCTGCACGACCGTGATGACCTGGCTCACGAGCAGCGGCTGGGCGAGGCTCGCGGCGGCGCCCACGATGCTGAGGGCGACCACGAGCACGAGCACCTTCTTGTGCTCGAAGAGGAACGGCAGCAGCTGGCCGAACGTCGCGCGGGGGCCGTCGTCGGCGGTCTTGCGACCGCGCCCGAAGGGACTGCGCGAGCGCGGGGGAGTCGACGTGCTGGAGCTCATGGCTCCATTCTCTCAGGCGTCGACGCCCCCACCGCCCGTTCCTCGGAGCCTCGTCAGCTCACGTTGTCGGCGTAGTCGACGTCGCGGTTCTCCTTGCTGATGATGAGCGCGCCGAGGGTGATCAGCGCCATCAGCGAGAGGTAGTTGCCGACGAGGGCGGGGCTGCCGTCGGCCGCGGTCCAGAGCGCCACTGCGATGAAGGGGGCGACGGCGGCACCGAGGATCGACGCGACGTTGTAGCTGATCGCCGAGCCCGTGTAGCGCACGTTCGCCGGGAACAGCTCGGGGAGCTCCGAGCCCATCGGGCCGAAGGTGAGGCCCATCAGGGTGAAGCCGATGATGAGCAGCGACATGACGCCCACGGACCCGCCCGCGAACAGCGGCACGAAGAACAGGCCGAACGCGGTGATGCCGATCGTGGTCCAGATGAGGGTCATCCGGCGGCCGAAGCGCTCGGCGAGGGGGCCCGCCGCAAGCGTGAAGATGCCGAAGAACACGCAGCCGATGACGAGCATGATGAGGAACTCGTTGCGGTCGTAGCCGAGGCCGGCGACCGGCGCATCCGTGGCCGTGGTGCCGAAGGTGAGCGTGAACGTGGTCATCAGGTAGAAGAGCACGTAGGTGGCCAGCATGATGAACGTGCCGAGGATGAGCGGGCGCCAGCTGGTCTTGAACACGCGGGCGAGCGGGAGCTTGGCGACCTCGCCGCGCTCGACGACCTTGGTGAACGCGGGGGTCTCGACGAGCTTCAGGCGCACGTAGAGGCCCACGATCACGAGCACGGCGCTCGCGAGGAACGGCACGCGCCAGCCCCAGGCCAGGAAGTGCTCCGGGTCGAGGGTGGTGCTCAGCACGAGGAAGACGACGTTCGCGATGATGAAGCCGATGGGTGCGCCGAGCTGCGGGAAGGTGCCGTAGATGGAGCGCTTGCCCTTGGGCGCGTTCTCGGTGGCGAGGAGGGCTGCGCCCGACCACTCGCCGCCGAGCCCGAGGCCCTGGCAGAAGCGGAACAGCACGAGCAGACCGGGGGCGATGATCTCCCAGCCGGGGGTGAGGCCCGTGGGCAGGCAGCCGATCAGCACCGTGGCGATGCCCATGGTGAGAAGCGACGCCACGAGGGTCTGCTTGCGGCCGATCCGGTCACCGAAGTGGCCGAACAGGATGGAGCCGATGGGGCGGGCCACGAAGGCCACACCGAACACGGCGAACGACTGCAGCAGCGAGATGGTCGGGTCGCTGTTGGCGAAGAAGAGAGTGGGGAAGACGAGCACCGCGGCCGTGGCGTAGACGTAGAAGTCGTAGAACTCGATCGAGGTGCCGATGAGGCTGGCGAGGATGACGCGGCTGCGGGTGTTGACGGGCGCGTCGGGCTTGGCGTCTAGGACGGTGGAGGACATCTCGGCTTTC
Source organism: Herbiconiux sp. (assembly GCF_023264895.1). Lineage (GTDB taxonomy): Bacteria > Actinomycetota > Actinomycetes > Actinomycetales > Microbacteriaceae > Herbiconiux. The sequence continues at coordinate 14,542 of NZ_JAHFUY010000031.1, forward strand.
GGAGGGAGGTAGGGAGGTGGTGCACGCGGACGCGCTAGTTTACCCGCCGTTTAGGATGCTCTGAGACGTATGGAGGAGAAGCACTTGGGAACTGTCGTCGTGGTGGGCTCGCTGAACATCGATTCGGTGGTGGAGGTCGAGAGGCACCCGGCACCCGGGGAGACGCTGCTCGGCGGCGACCTCGTGAAGCACTTCGGGGGCAAGGGGGCGAACCAGGCCATCGCCGCGGCGCGCGCCGGGGCCCGCGTGGGGTTCGTCGGGCGCGTGGGCGACGACGCCGACGGCGACGCGTACCTGCGGCGGCTCGCGCAGTACGGCATCGACACGACGCACATCGCGCGCACGAAGGGCGTGGCCACGGGGCACGCGGCCATCGCGGTGGCGGCCGACGGGGAGAACACGATCATCGTGTCACCCGGAGCCAACGGCCGGGTGGGTGTCGGCGACCTGGCACCGCTGCAGTCGCTGCAGCCCGGTGACGTGCTGCTCGGCTCGCTCGAGGTCGACCTCGACGTGATCGCCGAGGCCGCGCGCATCGCAGCGGGGCGAGGGGCTCGCGTGGTGCTCAACCTGGCTCCGTACGCGGCGCTGCCGGCCGATGTGCTGGCGCTCGCCGATCCGGTGGTCGTGAACGAGCACGAGGACGAGCTGATGCGGGCGGGCCTCGGCGAGGGCTCCGGCGGCGGCGGTGCTGAAGGCGGGGCTCCGGATGCTCCGGGGTCGGTGCTCGTGACGCTCGGCTCGCGCGGCTCGCGCTGGGGCGGCATCGAGGTGCCCGCGGGAGCGGTGACCACGGTGGTCGACACCACGGGAGCCGGGGACTGCTACTGCGGCACGCTCGCGGCGGCGCTCGCCGCGGGGGCGACGGATGCGGACGCGATGCAGGCGGCCTCGACGGCGGCCGCCCAGTCGGTCTCCTGGGTGGGCGCGCAGCCCTGACCCCGGCGCTGGTCGCCCCTGTCGCCCGCGACTTGACACTAGATGTGCCTAAAGCCGCCGACTTGACACAAGATGTGCCAAGTCGGCGGCTTTAGGCGCGACTTCTGTCAAGTCGCAGCGCAGTCGAGCTGCGCGGAGCCGCGGGCTCAGGCGCGGAGGGCCCGGAGGGTGATCGCGGTGGCGACGGCGGCCTCGGCCGCCTCGCGGCCCTTGTCCTCCTTCGAGCCGGGGAGCCCGGCACGATCGAGCCCCTGCTGCTCCGTGTCGAGCGTCAGCACGCCGAAGCCGACCGGCTTGCCCGTCACGATGCTCACCTGCGTGAGGCCCGAGGTCGCGGCATCCGACACGTACTCGAAGTGCGGGGTGCCGCCCCGGATGATCACGCCCAGCGCGACCACGGCATCCGCCCCGGCCTCGAGTGCCGCCTTCGAGACCACGGGCAGCTCGAAGCTCCCGGCCACGCGCACGAGCGTGCTCGTGACGTGCGCCTCGTCGAGCGCCTTCTGCGCGCCGGCGATCAGCCCGTTCGTGATCACGTCGTGCCAGGTGCCGGCGACGATGGTGATGTTCAGGCCGGTGCCGTCGAGGTCGGCGTCGAGGCTGGGGGCTCCTGCTCCGCTCATAAGAGGGTCCTTTCGGTGAGGGTGGGTGCCGAGAGTGGCGGGTCAGTGGGCCGCAGGGAGCACGTGCCCCATGCGGTCGCGCTTGGTGTCGAGGTAGCGGCGGTTCTGCTCTGTCGCGCCCACCACGAGGCCCACGCGCTCGGCGACCTCGATGCCGCGCGCCTCGAGCTGGCTCACCTTCTCGGGGTTGTTGGTGAGCAGCCGGATGCGCCGGGCGCCGAGATCGTCGAGGATCGCCACGGCGGCGCCGTAGTCGCGGGCGTCGGCGGGGAGACCGAGAGCCACATTGGCGTCGAGGGTGTCGAGCCCGTCCTCTTGCAGCCGGTAGGCGCGCAGCTTGTTGACGAGGCCGATGCCGCGGCCCTCGTGCCCCCGGAGGTAGACCACCACGCCGCCGTTCTCGGCCACGAGGTCGAGCGCCGCGTCGAGCTGCGGGCCGCACTCGCACTTGAGCGAGCCGAATGCCTCGCCCGTCAGGCACTCGGAGTGCACGCGCACGAGCGGGGTCGTCGAGGCGAGGGCGTCCGGATCGCCGGAGACGATCGCCAGGTGGTCGGCGCCGGTCTCGAGGTCGCGGTAGGCGCGCATCCGGAGTGGCCCGTGCACGGTGGGCACGAGTGTCTCGACCTCGAAGTGCACGCGGTCAGCGCCCGAGCCTGGGAGCGATCCGGCGCCGGTTCCGATGCCGAGGCCCGTGCCGGCGTGACGGGTGGGCACCGGTGCGCCGTCGGCTGCGGCCACCGCCGCGTCGACGGTCGAGGGGTCGGCCGTGACGAGCGTCTCGGCGGCGGCCTCGGCCGCGACGTCGGGGGCGAGCCCGTCCTGCTCGTTGAGGTACTCGATCAGCAGCTCGATCGTGGTCACGGGCAGCCCGAAGCGCTCACCGGTGGCGAAGAGCTCGTCCATCTTCATGGCGGAGCCGTCTTCGGCGATCATCTCGCCGATCGCTCCCACGGGCTCGAGACCTGCAGCCTTCAGGAGGTCGACCGCGGCCTCGGTGTGGCCCGCGCGGTCGCGCACGCCGCCCGGCACCGCACGGAGCGGCACGATGTGACCGGGGCGGATGAGGCTCGCCGCGGTCGAGGACGGGTCGCCGAGCACACGCAGGGTCAGCGCCCGGTCGTGGGCGCTGATCCCCGTGGTCACGCCCTCGGCCGCGTCGACCGTGATCGTGTAGGCGGTGTGCCTGGTGTCCTCGCTGTCGACCACCATGGGCGGCAGGGCGAGCTCGTCGGCGCGCTCTCCCGACATCGGTGCGCACAGGTAGCCGGAGGTCCAGCGCACCATCCAGGCCACCCACTCGGTCGAGGCGAGGGCCGCCGAGATGATGGCGTCGCCCTCGTTCTCGCGGTCGGCGGCGTCGGAGACGAGCACGGGCTTGCCGGCACGCAGCGCCTCGAGCACCTCGGACATGGGGGCGAGCGTCATGATCCGCTCCTCGTGGTGAGGCCGAGCGAGACGAGTCGCTCGACGTGGCGGGCCAGGATGTCGGTCTCGATGTTCACGCGGTCGCCGGGGCGCAGGGCGCCGAGCGTGGTGGCGGTGAGGGTCTCGGGGATGAGCGACACCTCGAACCAGTGACCGCTCGCTGTCGCGCCGTCGGCGGCACCGTCACCGCCTGCAGCGCTCCCCGGAGCCTCCTGCCCGACCGACGACACGGTCAGCGAGACCCCCGACACCGAGATCGACCCCTTGTCGACCACGAGCGGCGCGAGCGAGTCGTCGAGCGAGAACCGCAGCACGCTCCAGGCCTCGCCGGGCGTGACCGAGATCACGGTGGAGGTGCCGTCGACGTGCCCCTGCACGATGTGGCCGCCGAGGCGGTCGCCCACCCGCGCGGCGCGCTCGAGGTTGACGCTGTCGCCGACGGAGAGCGATCCGATGGTCGACATCGCGAGGGTCTGCGCCATCACGTCGGCCCGGAAGGTGTCCGGGGTCTGATCGATGACGGTCAGGCAGACGCCCGAGACGGCGATCGAGTCGCCGTGCGCGGCGTCGCTCACCGCGAGGGGGGCGCGCACGGTGATGACGGCCGCGTCGGCGGTGCGCTCGAGGGCGAGGACCTCGCCGAGCTCTTCGATGATTCCGGTGAACACCGTCTACTCCTTCGTGGGCGCCGAGGCGTCCGGTCGCGCGATGAGGAGGACGTCGTCGCCCAGTCGTCGCAGGTCTGTGAAGACGAGCCGCCGCTGCTCGCCGATCGACTCCACACCGAGGTCGCCGACGGCGGTCATGGGCCCGCCGATGAGGGTCGGCGCGAGGTACACGAGCACCTCGTCGGCGAGCCCGGCGGCGAGGAACGCGCTCGCGAGCGTGGGGCCGCCCTCCACGAGCACCGAGCGCACCTCGGCGTCGAAGAGCTCCCGGAGCATCGCGTGCAGGTCGAGGCCGTCGAAGGTGCGAAGGGGCAGCGGATGCGCGTGCACGCGCGCCGTGGCCGGCACTTCGCGGCGGCCCACCACCACGGGTGCGGGCTGGTGCGCCAGGAGGCCGTCGGCGCCGCGGGCGGTGAGCTCGGGGTCGTCGGCGAGCAGGGTGCCGGTTCCCACGAGGATGGCGTCGGCGTCGGCGCGGCGTCGGTGCACGTCGGCGCGGGCGGCCGGGCCCGTGATCCAGCGGCTCGAACCGTCGGCCGCCGCAGCACGGCCGTCGAGGCTCGAGGCCCACTTCACGGTCACGAAGGGTCGGCCGAGCCGCATGGCGGTGAGCCACGGCCGGATGGTCTCGGCGGCCTCGTCGGCGAGGAGGCCCTGCTGCACGTCGAGGCCGGCCTCGCGCATCCGTTCGCCGCCATCGCCCGAGCGGACCCCGGGGTCGGGGATCGCGTAGACCACGCGGGAGACGCCGGCGTCGATGAGGGCCACGCTGCAGGGGCCGGTGCGGCCGTGGTGGTTGCAGGGTTCGAGGCTCACCACGGCGGTGGCACCGCGCGCGAGCTCGGGGCGAGGCAGCGCCTTGAGCGCGGCGACCTCGGCGTGGGGGGTGCCCGCGCCCTCGTGCCAGCCCTCGGCGAGCACGTCGCCCTCGGGGGAGAGCAGCACGCAGCCGACCTGCGGGTTCACGCCGTGACGGGGGCCGCGACCGGCCAGCTCGAGCGCCCGGGCCATGGCGTCACGCACGGGCGCGGTGATCGCGTCGGCCTCGCGTGGTGCTGTCGTCATCGGGTTCCTCGTCGTCGGACGAGCCCCGGGGGTGCGCTGAAGCGCTGACGGCTCCGCCCTCGGCAGAACCGCCCGTGCGCCTCTCATCCGGACTGAGGGAGGCCTGGGCCTCGCCAATACCGTCGGTTCTGGAATTGCACCAGATCAGCCTTCGTCTCGATCCGCACCGCCTGGGCGGTGCTTCTCTCGTCTCTGGCTCGCGGACTTTCACCGCCGGTTCAGAATCTCACTGACCCCGGAGCACGTATCGAATATCGTACACCTCAACATCCGGGCGCTATTTCTATTCCCGGGGCCGGGGGCGCGCGTCAGCGCGGGACGCCGCCCGCGGCCGGCAGCGCCAGCCGGTCGGGCGCGCGGCCGACCATGCTCGACAGTCCCCAGCCGGTGACCTTGGCGAGCGCCTCCACCACGATGCCGGTCGACATCTTCGAGGCGCCCTCGGCGCGCTCGACGAAGGTGATCGGGAACTCGCCGATCTGGGCGCCGCTGCGTTCGAAGAGCCACGCCATCTCGATCTGGAAGCAGTAGCCCTGCGAGTTGACCGTGGTGAGGTCGATGGTGCGGAGCGAGTCGGCCCGGAAGCCGCGGTAGCCGCTCGTGAGGTCGTGCAGCCTCGACTGCAGCAGCACGCGCGCGTACGCCGTTCCGGTGCGCGAGATGAACTTGCGGTAGGCGGGCCAGTTCACGATCACGCCACCCGGGATCCACCTCGTGCCGATCGCGAGGTCGTTGCCGGCCTCGAGCAGGGCGATCAGGCGGGGGAGCTCTTCGGGCTGGTGCGAGCCGTCGGCGTCCATCTCCACCACGAAGTCGTAGTCGCGGGCGAGGGCCCAACGGAAGCCGGCGCCGTAGGCGGCACCAAGGCCGTTCTTCTCCGTGCGGTGCAGCACCTGCACCCGGTCGTCGGCTGCAGCCAGGCGATCGGCGAGATCGCCGGTGCCGTCGGGGGAGCCGTCGTCGACCACGAGCACGTGGGCGGTGGGCTCCGTCGCGAGTACGCGCTCGATGACGCCCGCGATCGAACCGATCTCGTTGTAGGTCGGTATCACGACCACGGTCTTCGCCACGTGCTCCTCGTTCGATCAGGTCTGCTGTCTCCGCTCGAAAGCGTACTGACTACTCCCGTTCATTCTCGCCCGTTACGCTCAGCATTGACCTGGAAGATACGAAATGTTCGCTTCCTCTCTCTCTGTGCAGAAACGGCAGACCCTTACATGAGCAGTGCCCCGGCTCCCCGGTCGCGGTGGCGTGTCCTCTTCTCCGAGTTCATCAGGTTCGGCCTGGTGGGCGGCGTCGGCTTCGTGGTCGACGTGGGAGTGTTCAACCTCCTCCGACTCACGGTGATGAGTCCCGAGAACATGCACGAGGGGCCGGTGGTGGCCAAGCTCATCTCGACGGCGCTCGCCATCGTGGTGAACTGGCTCGGCAACCGGTTCTGGACCTTCCGCGAGCGCCGGCGGCACGACGTGCTCCGCGAGAGCCTCGAGTTCTTCGCGGTGAGCATCGCGGGCATGGGGATCGGGCTCGCCTGCCTGTGGTTCTCGCACTACGTGCTGGGCTTCACGTCCCTGCTCGCCGACAACATCGCCGGCAACGTCATCGGGCTGGCGCTCGGGGCGGCGTTCCGCTTCGTGCTGTACCGCGTGTGGGTGTTCGGCGACAAGCGCAAGCACAGCCGCAGCGCCGTCGAGATCGAGACCATGGGCAAGGCGTCACCGATCTCGTAGACTGACCGGCACGCACATCTGAACACGCCGTGACATCTGCGGCGGGAGAGTCCGGCCGCAGCCAGCGGCCGGCGCCGTAGGAGCAATCCCTCTCCGGGAAACTCTCAGGCCCCCGCACCGCCGCAGCGAGGCGACTCTGGAGAGCGAGGCACCGTCGCCACCCGCGCCGGCCGTCTCCACCGACGGGGCAAGCGGCCGAACGCCGCGGAATCTCTCAGGTACCACGACAGAGCGGAGAGGACTCGAGCGGCGCCTGCGCGCCGGAGACGGAGTCCCATGACGCTCAGCACCTTCGACCTCTTCTCGGTGGGGATCGGGCCGTCGTCGTCGCACACCGTGGGCCCCATGCGGGCGGCGTCCGCCTTCGCGTCCCTCCTCGCCGACGCCGGGCAGCTGCCGTCGGTCGCCTCCGTGCGCGTCGACCTCTACGGATCGCTTGCCGCGACCGGCCGCGGGCACGGCACGTTCGGCGCGGTGCTGCTGGGGCTCGAGGGGCACCGGCCCGAGGAGATCCTGCCCGAGACGGTGGAGGCGAGGCGCTCGGCCATCGCGGCGTCCGGATGCGTGCTGCTGGGCGGAGAGCGCCGGATCCCGCTCCGGGAGGACGACCTCGTGCTGCATCCGCTCACAGTGCTGCCCCGGCACAGCAACGGGCTTCGGTTCTCGGCGGTCGCCGCCGACGGCGGGGTGCTGGCCTCGGAGACGTACTACTCCGTGGGCGGCGGGTTCGTGGAGCGGGAGGGCGACGGGGGCGGTGGGGTGGCGGATTCCGGTGGTGGTGGTGGTGGTGCTGGCGGTTCTGATGGTGCCGGTGGTGGTCGCGTCGGTGCCGTGCCGCTCCCGTTCCGCACCGCCGCGGAGCTGCTGGGGCACTGCGCGGCATCGGGGCTCTCGGTCGCCGACGTGATGCTCCGCAACGAGGTCGTCGTGTCGAGCTGCGACGAGGCCGAGGTGCACCGTCGCCTCCTCGCCATCCGGGATGTGATGGATGAGTGCGTGGCGACGAGCCTCGGCCGCACCGGGCTGCTCCCGGGCGGGCTGTCGGTGCGGCGACGGGCCCCCGAGTGGCGGGCACGGCTCGAGTCGGCCGATCCGCTCGGTGCACCGGAGTACTGGCAGGAGTGGGTGAACCTCGTGGCGCTCGCCGTGAACGAGGAGAACGCCTCGGGCGGGCGGGTGGTGACCGCGCCCACGAACGGGGCCGCGGGCATCGTGCCCGCGGTGCTGCACTACGCGCGGCACTACCTGCGGCCCGGCGAGGGCGGGGTCGCGGGAGCGGCGCTCGGCGAGGACGACGTGTGCGTGCGGTTCCTGCTCGCGGCGGCCGCGGTGGGGGTGCTCTACAAGGAGCAGGCGTCGATCTCGGGGGCCGAGGTGGGGTGCCAGGGCGAGGTGGGCTCGGCGTCGTCGATGGCGGCGGCGGGGCTCGCCGAGGTGATGGGAGGTACACCCGCCCAGGTGGAGAACGCCGCCGAGATCGCGATGGAGCACAACCTCGGCCTGACCTGCGATCCGATCGGCGGTCTCGTGCAGATCCCGTGCATCGAGCGCAACGCGCTCGCCGCCGCGAAGGCCATCAACGCCGCGCGGATGGCGCTGTGGGGCGACGGCAGCCACCACGTGAGCCTCGACCAGGTGATCGCGACGATGCGCGAGACCGGGCGGGACATGAACTCGAAGTACAAGGAGACCTCACTCGGCGGGCTCGCCGTCAACGTGGTGGAGTGCTGAGGGGTGGAGTGCTGAGGGGTGGAGTGCTGAGTGGTGGCGTGCTGAGCGGGGATACGGTGGACGGGTGACCAGCCACGCCGCGAGCTCCGAGGGTAAGCCGGGTGCCGGCGCGCGCCTCGCCGCGGCGCTCCGCCGCACGCTCGCACCGGCCCGGGCGTTCCAGACCGCTCGCACGCCCCTGCTGCAGGTGCTGAAGACCGCGGCGGCCGCCGTGCTCGCCTGGATCGTGTGCTCGTTCGTGGCGCCGGGACAGGTGCCGGTCTTCGGTGCGATCGCCGCGATCATCGTGGTGCAGCCGAGCGTCAACCAGTCGCTGAGCCGCGGCATCGAGCGCTCCATCGGCGTGATCGTGGGCGTGGTGGTGGCGTATCTCTCGGCGCTCGTGCTCGGATCCGCCGGCTGGGTCATCCTCGTCGCCATCGCCGTGTCACTGCTCGTGGGCTGGGCGCTGCGGTTCCCGCAGTCCTCCACGGTGCAGATCCCGATCAGCGCCATGCTCGTGCTGGCGCTCGGGGCGCAGACCCCCGACTACGCGGTCGCCCGGATCATCGAGACCGTGCTGGGGGCGCTGATCGGCATCTTCATCAACTGGCTGATCGTGCCGCCCATCGCCCTGCAGCCCGCGCAGGAGGCGATCGCGGCGCTCGGGCGCGAGGTCGCGGCCACCATGGACGGCCTCGCCGCCGTGCTGAGCCGGCCCACGGATGAGGCCTACCGCTCGGGGCTGCTCGTGGAGGCACGGCTGCTCCGGCCCATGCAGGCGAAGGCCGACGCGGCCATCACCGCGGCGGTCGAGAGTCTCCGCTTCAATCCGCGGCGCTCGAACCACCGCGAGCAGATCAACTCCGACCGGGAGCTGCTCGCGATGCTCGTGATCGTGGTGACCCGCGTGCTCGGCATGGCCCGGGCGCTCAACGACCGCTTCGACGACACGCTGCACCGCGAGCCGACGGCGCGGGCCATCGGCGAGGAGCTCCGGCGGGCCGCCCATGACCTGCGGCTCGTGATGCAGCACTCGAACCTGCCGGTCGACGAGGAGGAGTCGCTCGGCGAGGACGAGCTCACCCTCACCGCGCCGCTGCAGACGATCGCCCCCGACCCGACCCACTGGATCCTGATCGGCTCGCTCCTGGAGGACCTCCGCCGAGTCCGCGAGGAGATCGTAGGAGCCTCGACCGACCTCCGCTGACCCCCCACCCGCCGCGTCCCCGCCCCTCCCACCCGCCGCGACTTGACACAAGATGTGCCAAGTCGGCGCTTTTAGGCGCAACTACTGTCAAGTCGGGGAACTCGGGGTGGGGCGCACCTGGGGTCGCGTGAGTGCCTGCGGTGCACCTGGGGCCGAGCGAACGTGGCGGGGCGGGCGGGCGGCGTCAGCGGTGGCGGGGGAGGAGGCCGACGCGGTCGTAGACCGTGGCGAGGGTCTTCTCCGCCACCTCGTTCGCACGATCGGCGTTCACCGCGAGCAGCCGGTCGAGCTCGGCCGGGTCATCCAGCAGTTCGAGGGTGCGGGCACGGATCGGGCCGAGCGTCTCGGCGATCACCTCGGCCAGCGCCTTCTTGAGCGTGCCGTAGCCGCCGCCCGCGAACTCGGCCACGACGTCGTCGACGCTCCGCCCCGAGAGCATGGAGAAGACCGTGAGCAGGTTGGCCAGCCCCGGCTTGGCCTCGCGGTCGAAGCGCACCTCGCCGTCGGCATCCGTGACCGCGCGCGTGATCTTCTTCGCGCTCACCGCGGGCTCGTCGAGCAGCCACACGATGCCGGCCGCCGACTCCGACGACTTCGACATCTTCGCCGTCGGGTTCTGCAGGTCGAAGATCTTGGCCGTCTCCTTGAGGATGTACGGCCGCGGGATGCGGAACGTCTCGCCGAAGCGGGAGTTGAAACGGTTCGCGAGGTCGCGGGTGAGCTCGATGTGCTGGCGCTGATCCTCACCCACCGGCACCTCGTGCGGCTGGTAGAGCAGGATGTCGGCGGCCTGCAGGATGGGGTAGGTGAACAGCCCCACCGAGGCGGCCTCCTGGCCCTGCTTCGCCGACTTGTCCTTGAACTGCGTCATGCGCGCGGCTTCACCGAATCCGGTGAGGGTGTTGAGCACCCAGGCCAGCTCGGCGTGGGCGGGCACGTGCGACTGCACGAACAGCGTGGAGGCCGACGGGTCGATGCCGGCAGCGATGTACTGCGCAGCGGTGCGGCGGGTGTTGGCGCGAAGGGCCTCCGGATCCTGCGGAACCGTGATGGCGTGCAGGTCGGCCAGGAAGAAGAAGGCGTCGTGGCTCTGCTGCAGCTCCTTCCAGCTGAGCAGGGCGCCGATGTAGTTGCCGAGGTGCAGGGAGTCGGCGGAGGGCTGCATGCCCGACAGCAGGCGGGGCTTCGGTTCGTTCATGGGGTGCGGTTCCTGGTTCAGAGTGCGTAGTCGACGACGACGGGGGCGTGATCGCTCCACCTGGTGTCCCACGCATCGGCCTTGTCGATGGTGTACGAGGTGGCGGTGGCGGCGAGTTCGGAGGTGGCGAGCTGGTAGTCGATGCGCCAGCCCGTGTCGGTGTCGAAGGCCTTGCCTCGCTGCGACCACCACGTGTACGGGCCCTCCACCTCGCCGGCGAAGCGGCGGCCGAGGTCGACCCAGCCGAGTCCGGCGCCGGCGTTGTAACCCTCGTCGCCTTCAGCACCCACGATCCTGTCGAAGTAGGCGCGCTCCTCGGGGAGGAAGCCGGCCTTCTTCTGGTTGCCCTTCCAGTTCTTGATGTCGAGGGTGCGGTGGCCGACGTTGAGGTCGCCCACCACGAGCGCGAGCGGGCTGTGGGCGTGCATGGCGGGAAGGCGCTCGAGCATCGCGTCGAGGAACTTCATCTTCTCGACCTGCTTGGGCGTGCCGACCTCACCCGAGTGCACGTAGGCCGACACCACGGTGACCACCTGACCCTCCCACTCGTAGTCGGCCTCGAGCCAGCGGCCGGCGCTGTCGAACTCGTCAGGGCCGAGCACCACTCGGTGGATCGATGCGGCGTCGCGGCTCGCGATGGCCACACCGGCGCGGCCCTTGGCGGTGGCGGGGTCGTGCAGGATGTTCCACTCGGGGCCGAGCAGGTTCTCCAGATCCTCCGTGGCGGCGCGCACCTCCTGCATCGCCAGGATGTCGACGTCGCGCTTCTCCAGCCACTCGCCCATGCCCTTCCGGAAGGCGGCACGGACGCCGTTGACGTTGACGGATGCGACTCTGAGGGGCTTGCGGGGCATACGCCAAGCTTACCGGCGGCCACCGACGCCCATCCGTCGCGAGGGCCGCTGCCCACTGCCCCGGCCGCTGCCCGTCGCGACTGTCGGTAGCGACGACCCCTCAGCGCTTCTTGGAGAGCTCCACCTTCTCGGCCCGGTCGAGGTCGTCGAGCTTCTCGAGCTTCTTGCGGAGCCGCCGGCGCTGCAGGCCGCTCGTCTTCGCCATCTGCTCCTGCAGGCGCTCCCGCTCGGCCGAGACCAGCACGTCCCTCGCCTCCGCCACCCGGCGCTCCCGCTCGTTCTCGATCTCCTCGGGGCTGAGCGAGCGCGGGTCGATCCCGGCGTCGTCCATGCCCACCGCGATCCAGGTCGCCGAGATCAGGATCACCCGGCAGACGAGGTTGAGGAAGATCATGATTCCGATGATCACCGCGAACGACGCGAGCAGCGGGTTCGAGGTCGCTCCGCCGAGAAGCTGCGTGCCGAGGATCTTCAGCACGCCGAGCGCGGCACCGCCGATGGCGGCACCGGCGAACAGGCGCTTCCTCGGGATCTTGACGCCCGAGAGCACCCGGAAGGCGCCCGCCAGCACGAGCGAGTCGAACACGAACACCACGAGCACACCCACGAGCCAGGCCACGAACAGGGCGAAGGTCGAGCGGGTGTCGATCCCGAGCAGCCCGAAGGCGAAGGAGAGCCCCTGGTTGCTCACGAGGCTCACGACCGCCGACAGCACGATGGCCACGCCGAACGCGAGGGCGAGACCGAAGTCCTTCAGCTTGAGCAGGATGAACAGGGTCTTCGGCGGTTCGAGCACGAACAGGCGCCGGATGCTGTCGCGCGTCGACGCGAGCCAGCCGATCGCGGTCATGATCAACCCGACGAGCGCGATGGCGCCGGTCCAGCCGAAGATCCTGGCCTCCATCAGGGCATCCGGATCGATCGCACCGCCCTCCCCGATGAGGCCCGGGATGGCGTTGCCGAGCTGCGCCACGATCGAGTCGAGCAGCGCCGGGTTGCCGGCGAGCACGATCCCGAAGATGGAGAAGCCCACCCAGATGCCCGCGAAGATGGCGAAGACGGCCTGGAACGACATCCCGGAGGCCATGATCTCGCCGCCGCTCGCGCCGAACCGCAGGAACACCCGCACAGGCTTGAGCTCCATGACCCAGGCGATCAGCTTCGCGATGCCGGTGGGCGGCTTCTCGGGCCCGTCGTCCTTCTTCTCCACCTCGATCGCCGGCGGCGCGCCGGCCGCGACCTTCGTGGTGGCCCTGTCGTCGTCGACCGCCGTGTTCCCGCTGCCGGAGCCCGACTTGCCACGCACCTCGCTCATGCTCCCACCCTGTCACGGACGCCCCCATCCCGCCCGCCCGGATGGACCTCACGACGCGGCCAGCGACGCTCGCACAGCGGCGAGGCACTCCGGCCACCTGAACAGCGTCTGCGCGTAGCTGAAGTGGAGCACACGCAGCCGGTGGGTGGCGAGCTCCGCAGCCCGCCGTCGATCCCGCTCGAACGCTGCAGCGTCGTCGTGGTGGGCCCGGCCGTCGATCTCGATCGCGACCCCGGGCAGCATGAGGTCGACCCGCCAGCGACCGACCGCGACTTGAGGGAGCGGCCTCAGCCCCGCATCCTCCAGCCGGATCCGCGCCACTGATTCCGCCCCTGACTCGGCTCGCGGATCCGCCCTCGAGAGCCAGGCCGCGAGCCTGCGACTGCGCCTGAAGGCATGCTCGAGCTCCCAGACGGTGGCCTTGCCGAGCCGCAGCACCGAGTCGATCGTGGCGATGCCGAACGCCGGGTCGAGGTCGGAGGGAAGGTGTCGAAGCGCCTCGCCCGGCGAGACCAGGTGGCCCGCGGTGCTCCCGCGTCGCGGTGCCGCGTCGAGCCAATGCAGCGCCACATCGGGTCGCGGACGGAAGGGCTCGCCGGTGTCGGGATCGCGAAGATCGTGGGCGTTGCGGGCGACGACTACGTGCAGCCTCGTGTCACAGGGAGGCTGCCACACCATGTGCACGCGCAGGGCCGAGAACGAGGTCAGCCTGCCGCCCAGGCGCACGGCGCGGACGACGTCGCGCGGCGCATCCGGTGTCGCGAAGTGGCCGCGGCGTACGCGCAGCAGCTGCCGCTCGGCGACGAGCCGCCGCACGAGACCCTCGGTGAGCCCGACGCGGCGCAGAGTGGCGCTCGAGCTGACGGCAGGGAGGGCGGCGAGCAGGGAGTCCATGCATCAGAGACTGCTGCCTGCAGACGGCAGCGGGGCCCCGGGACGCAGATCTGGGGACGAGCACGCCTTTGCAGACGTAGGTGCAGGAGTCGACAGCGGAGGAAGAAGCGCCCCGCACGCAGAAACGGAGGAACCTCAGGCCCGAACAGCCTGAGGTTCCTCCGTTGTCGACCCCGCAGAGCAAGCCCGCAGTGGCTACGGCTTGCCGCGCATGATCGCCTGCTTGACCTCGGCGATGGCCTGGGTCACCTGGATGCCGCGGGGGCAGGCATCCGTGCAGTTGAAGGTCGTGCGGCAGCGCCAGACGCCCTCCTTGTCGTTCAGGATGTCGAGGCGGGTCGAGGCCGCCTCGTCACGGGAGTCGAAGATGAAGCGGTGCGCGTTCACGATCGCGGCGGGCCCGAAGTACTGCCCGTCGGTCCAGAACACGGGGCACGACGAGGTGCACGCGGCGCAGAGGATGCACTTGGTGGTGTCGTCGAAGCGGGCGCGGTCGGCGACCGACTGGATGCGCTCCTTGTCCTTCGGCGGCGCCGTGTTGGACTGGAGGAACGGCTGCACCTCGCGGAACGACTCGAAGAACGGGTCCATGTCGACGATGAGGTCCTTCTCCAGCGGCAGGCCCTTGATGGCCTCCACGTAGATGGGCTTCGTGATGTCGAGGTCCTTGATGAGCGTCTTGCAGGCCAGGCGGTTGCGGCCGTTGATGCGCATCGCATCCGAGCCGCAGATGCCGTGGGCGCACGAGCGGCGGAAGGTCAGCGACCCGTCCTGCTCCCACTTGATCTTGTGCAGCGCGTCGAGGATGCGGTCGGTCGCGAACATCTGCACGTCGAAGTCCTGCCATCTCGGCTCGGAGTCCACGTCCGGGTCGAATCGGCGGATGATCAGCGTCACGGTGAACGCCTCGATGGGGGCTTCGGGAGCCGGGCCGCCCGCGGGGGCCTCGTCAACGACCAGGGTCATCAGTACTTCCTCTCCATCGGCTGGTAGCGCGTGATCACGACGGGCTTCCAGTCGAGCCGGATGTGATCGGCGGCGTCGCTCGAGTGAGGGTCACCCGAGAGGTACGCCATGGTGTGCTTCATGTACTTGTCGTCGTCGCGCTTCGGGAAGTCGTCGCGCATGTGACCGCCGCGCGACTCCTGACGGTTGCGCGCCGAGAAGACGACGACCTCGGCGAGGTCGAGCAGGAAGCCGAGCTCGATCGCCTCGAGCAGGTCGGTGTTGAACCGCTTGCCCTTGTCCTGCACCTGGATGTTGCGGTAGCGGTTGCGGAGGCCGTGGATGGTCTCGGTGACCCGGGCCAGCGACTCGTCGGTGCGGAACACCTGGGCGTTCTTGTCCATCTCGTCCTGCAGCTCCTTGCGGATCGCGGAGATGCGCTCGGTGCCGGTGCCTGCCCGCAGCGACGCCACGAGCGACACGATGGCGCCCGCGGGGTCGGGAGGCAGCGGCGTGAAGTCGACGGTCTGCACGTACTCGGCGGCGTTGTTGCCGCTGCGCTTGCCGAACACGTTGATGTCGAGCAGCGAGTTGGTGCCGAGACGGTTGGAGCCGTGCACCGACACGCAGGCGCACTCGCCGGCGGCGTAGAGGCCGGGGACCACGGTGTCGTTGTCCGAGAGGACCTCGGCCTTGATGTTCGTGGGGATGCCGCCCATGGCGTAGTGCGCGGTGGGCATCACGGGAACGGGCTCGACCACCGGGTCGACGCCCAGGTAGGTGCGGGCGAATTCGGTGATGTCGGGGAGCTTGGTCTCGAGAACCTCGGCACCGAGGTGCGTGCAGTCCAGCAGCACGTAGTCCTTGTGCGGGCCGGCGCCCCGGCCCTCCGCGACCTCCTGCACCATGCACCTGGCTACGATGTCGCGGGGCGCGAGGTCTTTGATGGTGGGGGCGTAGCGCTCCATGAAGCGCTCACCGGACGCGTTCCGGAGGATGGCGCCCTCGCCTCGCGCTCCCTCGGTGAGGAGGATGCCGAGGCCGGCGAGCCCGGTGGGGTGGAACTGGAAGAACTCCATGTCCTCGAGCGGCAGGCCCTTCCGCCAGATGATGCCGACGCCGTCGCCCGTGAGGGTGTGGGCGTTCGAGGTGGTCTTGTAGATCTTGCCGAAGCCGCCGGTCGCGAAGATCACGGCCTTGGCCTGGAAGACGTGGATCTCACCGGTCTTGAGCTCGAACGCGACGACACCGGAGGGCTTGTCGACCCCGTCGACCTTCGTCATCACGAGGTCGAGCACGTAGAACTCGTTGAAGAAGTTGATGCCGAGCTTGACGCAGTTCTGGAACAGCGTCTGCAGGATCATGTGGCCGGTGCGGTCGGCCGCGTAGCAGGCGCGGCGCACGGGCGCCTTGCCGTGGTCGCGGGTGTGGCCGCCGAAGCGCCGCTGGTCGATCTTGCCCTCGGGGGTGCGGTTGAACGGCAGGCCCATGTTCTCGAGGTCGATGACCGCGTCGATGGCCTCCTTGGCGAGGATCTCCGCCGCGTCCTGGTCGACGAGGTAGTCGCCGCCCTTGACCGTGTCGAAGGTGTGCCACTCCCAGTTGTCCTCCTCGACGTTGGCGAGGGCGGCTGCCATGCCGCCCTGCGCCGCGCCGGTGTGCGACCGGGTGGGGTAGAGCTTCGAGATGACGGCGGTCTTGGCCTTGGGGCCCGCCTCGATCGCCGCGCGCATGCCGGCGCCGCCGGCGCCGACGATCACGATGTCGAACTGGTGGTAGTGGACGCCGTCGACGACGGCACCATCTTCGTATTGGGTCACGGATTCACTCACGCTCGGGTACTACTGGTTGACGGGGCAGAACGACGGCAGAAGATCGGCCGGCGAGCCCGCGGGGCACGGGTCGAAGGTGAAGACCACGAGGGTTCCCAGGGTGATCAGGGTCACGGCCGAGACCGCGATGGCGCCGAGCAGGATCTTCCGCACGAGAGGACGTGTCGAGTAGTCGTTCACGATCGTGCGCATGCCGTTGGAGCCGTGGATGAGGGCGAGCCAAAGCATCAGCGTGTCCCACACCTGCCAGAACGGGTCGCTCCACTTGCCGCCCACGAAGGCGAAGTCGATGGCCTTGATGCCGTCGCCCACCATGAGGTTCACGAAGAGGTGCCCGAAGATCAGGATGAGGAGCACGACGCCAGAGGCGCGCATGTAGATCCAGCCCCACTTCTCCCAGTTCACACCGCGGTTGCGGCGAACGGAGTGAGGGGCGCGGGGGGTCTCGATCGTCGTCGCCATCACTGACCTGCTCCCGGGAGGTGGCTGAACACATTGATGAGGTGGCGCGGGGTGAACGCCAGCATCGTGACGACCCAGACGCCGATGACGATCCAGAACATCTGGCGCTGGTACTTCGCGCCCTTCGACCACAGGTCGATCAGGATGATCCGGATGCCGTTGAACGCGTGGAACGCGATCGCACCGACCAGGGCGACTTCGCCGAGGCCCATGATCGGGTTCTGATAGGTCGAGATGACCGCGTTGTAGGCCTCCGGCGCCACCCGCACCATCGCGGTGTCGAGGATGTGGACGAGTAGGAAGAAGAAGATCGCTACGCCGGTGATGCGGTGCAGGACCCAGGACCACATGCCTTCACGGCCGCGGTACAGAGTTCCGGCGGGCCGCCTCGGCGTCATCGTTCCTGCCGAATTCTCAGGCATGAACAACCCTCCTTGGCTTAGATAGAGCTCGCCATCGCCCCCACTGCGGATGGTGAGAACCCGATGCGCGACCATGGGCAGTCTATGTCGAGTTCGGCGAACCCGCTTGTAAGGCACGCCTAACTTGTATACAGCACCGCTGGGGCACCCCTCCCGCAGAAACACAAGCCGGGAAGGCTACCGCATACGGTCTTGTATTCAGACGTGTGAGCCGACCGGAGTGCGACGGCAGGCGGCCCGGGCCGCGATCACGGCGCGGTAGTGGCCGAGCAGTTCGTCGCACACCGACGACCACGACGTGCCGATGACGGTGCGCCGCCCCGCCTCGCCCATCCGCATCCGGAGCTCGGGATCGGCGACGAGCGTGCCCACGCGCGAGGCGAAGTCGCGGTCGTCGTCCGGATCGAAGAGGTAGCCGTTCTCGCCGTGCCGCACGAGGTCGATCGGGCCTCCCGCGGCGGGGGCGATCACCGGGAGGCCGGCGGCGTGCGCTTCCTGCAGCGTCTGGCCGAAGGTCTCCTCCGTGCCGGTGTGGGCGAACACGTCGAAGCTCGCGTAGGCATCCGCCAGCTGCTCGCCCGAGAGCCTGCCGAGGTAGGTCACGGGCATGCCGCGGAGGAGCTTCCGCACCGACGCGTCGGAGGGGCCGTCGCCCACGATGGCGAGGTGGATGCCGGGGATGCCGCGGAGGGCCGCGAACCGCTCGAGGCCCTTCTCGGGCGCGATGCGGCCGACGTAGCCGACCACGACGTCGCGGCCGTTCGAGGAGAGCAGGGAGCGCAGCGCCGCCGCCGCCGGGCGGGTGCGGTGGTTCGGGTGGTAGCGGTCGAGATCGACGCCGCGGCCCCACAGCTCGATCCGCTGCACGCCGGCGCCCTCGAGGTCGTTCCGCGAGGAGGTCGAGGGGGCGAGGGTGCGGTCCGCGCCGTCGTGGATCCAGCGCACGAAGCGCCAGGCGAGCTTCGAGGCCGAGCCGAGGCGGTTGCGGCGGGCGTAGCCCGCGACATCCGTCTGGAAGATCGCGACCGACGGGATGTCCAGACGGTTGGCGGCCGCGATGGCCTGCGCGCCGAGGAGGAAGGGGGAGGCCGCGTGCACGACATCGGGGCGGAAGCGCCCGATCAGTCGCGCCAGCTGCGCGTTCGGGATGCCCACCGGGAACTGGCGGTAGGCCACCGCGGGAACCTGGTGCACCGGGAAGCCCCGGTAGTGCGAGGGCGAGCCCGCGGCCGGGCAGATCACCATCGCCTCGTGGCCGTTGTCGGCGAGGTGGTCGAGCACCTTGCAGACACTGCCGGTGACTCCGTTGACGGTCGGTAGGAAACTCTCACTGACGATGGCAACACGCATGAAGCGCCTCCGGTGTGGGTGCGACCCTGTCGGCTCGGGCTGAGCCCGGTCACGGCTCCACCGTAGGAAGCACGGGTGCCCGGAGGGTGCACGGCGGGTGACGGGAGGGTTCTCGGCGGGCGAACGTCAGGGGGTTCAGACCCTCTGTATAGGCTGTGCCCCATGAAGACCACCCCCTCCGCGCTCGGCCGTCTCTACAGCGTCATCCCGGCGGGTGGGGTCGGATCGCGACTGTGGCCGCTCTCCCGGGCCGATGCCCCGAAGTTCCTGCACGACCTGAGCGGCTCGGGCCAGAGCCTGCTGCGCGACACCTGGGAGCGCCTCGCCCCGCTCTCCGGCGAGCAGCGGATCATGGTGGTCACCGGCCGCGCGCACCGCGCCGCCGTGGAGGAGCAGCTGCCGCACCTCGCCGACCTCAACGTCGTGCTGGAGTCGGAACCGCGCGACTCGACCGCCGCCATCGCGCTCGCCGCCGCCATCCTCGAACGCCGCGAGCCCGGGGTCATCATCGGCTCGTTCGCCGCCGACCACGTCATCGCCAACCCCGAGCGCTTCCGCTCCGCCGTGATGCAGGCCGTCGCCGTGGCCGACGAGGGCTACATCGCCACGATCGGCATCACGCCCACCGACCCCGCCGTGGGCTTCGGCTACATCCGCTGCGCCGAGCCGCTCACGATCGAGGGTGCGGCCGACGCGCTGCGCGTCGACAACTTCGTGGAGAAGCCGGACCTGGCGACGGCGCGCGACTACCTCACGGCCGGCAACTACCTCTGGAACGCGGGCATGTTCATCTCCCGCGCCGACCGCCTGCTCGAGCAGCTCGGCGCCTCAGAGCCCGAGCTGCTGGCCGGCGTGCTCGAGCTCGCCGAGGCCTGGGACACCCCGAAGCGCGGCGAGGTCGTCGACAAGGTGTGGCCCACGCTCAAGAAGATCGCCATCGACTACTCCGTCGCCGAGCCGGCCGCGGCCGCCGGCATCCTCGCCGTCATCCCGGGTGACTTCGACTGGGACGACGTGGGCGACTTCGCCTCCATCGCCAAGCTGCACAGCTCCGGCCGCGGCACCGATCTCGCCATCCTGGGCAAGAACGCGCGGGTTCTGGCCGACTCCTCCACCGGGATCGTCGTGTCGCACTCCAAGCGCGTGATCAGCCTCATCGGGGTCACCGACATCGTCGTGGTCGACACCCCGGATGCGCTCCTGGTCACGACCAGCGAGCACGCTCAGCGGGTCAAGTCGGTCGTCGACGCACTGCGTGCAGGCGGATCCGGAGATGTTCTCTAGAATTCGAGGATGAGAAGACGCATCCTCACTGCCGGGATCCTGTCCGGGGCCGTGGCCCTCGTGCTGGCGGGATGCGCTCCCGCTCCGTCGTCCGGGGGTGGCGGGTCGACCGCCGGGCCCGAGGCGGGCGGCGACTACTGCGCGCGGATGGTGACGAACTCAGGTGGGCTCGAGGACCGATCCTTCAACCAGTCCAGCTGGGCGGGGCTGCAGGAGGCCCAGGAGGAGTTCGGGATCGACGCGCAGGTGCTCGTCTCGACCGGCGAGACGGATCTCGCCCCCAACGTCACGCAGGCCGTCGACAGCGGGTGCACGTTCGTGCTCACCGTCGGCTACGAGCTCGCCGACGCCACCCTCGAGGAGGCCGGCAACTTCCCGGACACCCACTTCGCGATCGTCGACGAGACGGTCGACGCCCCCAACGTCAAGCCGATCGTCTTCGACACCGCGCAGGCCTCGTACCTCGCGGGCTACCTCGCCGCCGGCGTCTCCAAGACCGGCGTCGTGGCGACCTTCGGCGGCGGCAACCAGCCTCCCGTCACCCTGTTCATGGACGGCTTCGTCGACGGCGTCGCGAAGTACAACGAGGTGCACGGCACCCAGGTGCGCGCCCTCGGCTGGGACAAGGCGGCCCAGGACGGCGTGTTCACGGGCGACTTCGAGGACATCAACAAGGGCAAGACCGTCACCCAGGGCTTCCTCGACCAGGGCGCCGACGTCATCCTGCCCGTCGCCGGCCAGGTGGGGGAGGGCGCGGCCTCCGCGGTGCTCGAATCCGGATCGGCGTCGCTCATCTGGGTCGACAACGACGGCTACGAGACGCTGCCGGCCGAGTACCGCCCCATCGTGCTCACGAGCGTGCTGAAGAACACCGGCGACGCCGTGGTGCAGATCGTCGGCGACGACATCGACGGCGAGTTCTCGGCCGACCCCTTCATCGGCACCCTCGAGAACGAGGGCGTGGCGCTCGCACCCTTCCACGACCTCGAGGCCTCGGTGCCCGAGGAGCTCCGCGCCGAGATCGACGCCCTCCAGGCCGAGATCGTGGCGGGAACCGTCGTCGTGGACTCGCCGAGCGCTCCCTGACGTTTCATGTTCATGCGGTGGACATTTCGCGCAGATTACGACGTGATCGCTTCTTTGTAACGCTTGTGCGCCTGAGACCGATCACCCCTGTCCTGGGGCGTCACATTTAGTAACGTTGCTCCCACACAGCCCCTGCGCACCTTGCAGGGCAGCATCTTGGAGGACATCTTGAGCATCAACCTTCGCCGGGCCAGCGTGGCCGGCTTCGCCACCCTGGGTGTGGCAGCTCTTCTGGCCGGATGCGCGTCCGCGCCGTCGGACACCGCATCCACGAGCGGCGGAGAGGCCGCGAGCGACTTCATCCCCTGCATGGTCTCCGACTCGGGCGGATTCGACGACAAGTCGTTCAACCAGGCCGGCTTCGAGGGCCTCACCGAGGCCGCGGACGCGCTCGGCGTCGAGCCCGTCACGGTCGAGTCGGCTGCTGAGACCGACTTCGAGCCCAACATCGACAACCTGGTCTCGCAGAACTGCAACCTGATCATCTCGGTCGGCTTCCTCCTCGCCGACGCCACCAAGTCCGCCGCCGAGGCGAACCCCGACGTGAACTTCTCGATCATCGACGACTCGTCGATCGAGGCCGACAACGTCAAGCCGATCGTCTTCGACACCGCTCAGGCCGCGTTCCTGGCCGGCTACGCCGCGGCGAGCTACAGCAAGACGGGCACCGTGGGCACCTACGGCGGCATCCAGATCCCGTCGGTCACCATCTTCATGGACGGCTTCGTCGACGGCGTGAGCTACTACAACGAGCAGAAGGGCACCGACGTCAAGGCCATCGGCTGGGACGTCGCCGCTCAGACGGGTCAGTTCACGGGTGGCTTCGCCGCCGGTGTCGAGGCCAAGACCGTCGCGCAGGGCCTCATCGACCAGGGTGCCGACGTCATCCTCCCCGTCGGTGGACCGATCTTCCTCTCCGCCGGCGAGGCGATCCGCGACTCCGGCAAGGAGATCGCCCTCGTGGGCGTCGACTCCGACAACTACGAGACCGCTCCCGACCTCGCCGACCTCTTCCTCACCTCGGTGATGAAGGGCGTGGCCGCCGGTGTGGTCGACGTGGTCGACACCTCCGCCGCCGGTGACTTCGACGCCACCCCGTTCGTGGGCACGCTCGAGAACGACGGCGTGGGCATCGCCCCGTTCCACGACTTCGAGGACAAGGTCTCGCCCGACCTGCAGGCGGAGCTCGACACGATCAGCGAGGGCATCATCTCCGGTGACATCACGGTCGAGTCGCCCTCGACCCCGTAAGGAATCCGCGTCCTGAACGCGACATCGGTCGGGGGGACCAGCGCTGCTGGTTCCCCCGACCTCTTCTTTGGCGGACACCACGGCCCCCCTCCGGGGAGTAGGTAGATTGACTCCATGAAACTCGAACTGCGGGGCATCACGAAGCGATTCGGTGCCCTCACCGCGAACGACCACATCGACCTCACGGTCGAGCCGGGCGAGATCCACTGCCTTCTCGGTGAGAACGGCGCGGGTAAGTCCACCCTCATGAACGTGCTCTACGGCCTCTACCAGGCCGACGAAGGCGAGATCGTGCTCGACGACGTCGTCCAGCACTTCGCTGGCCCCGGTGACGCCATGAACGCCGGCATCGGCATGGTGCACCAGCACTTCATGCTCATCCCCGTCTTCACCGTCGCCGAGAACGTGATGCTCGGTCACGAGCAGACGAAGTTCGGCGGCCGCCTCGACCTCAACGCCGCTCGCGCGAAGGTGCGCGAGATCAGCGACAGGTTCGGCTTCGACGTCGATCCGGATGCGCTGGTCGACGATCTCCCCGTGGGCGTGCAGCAGCGGGTCGAGATCATCAAGGCCCTCTCGCGCGACGCGAAGGTGCTCGTGTTCGACGAGCCCACCGCCGTGCTCACGCCGCAGGAGACCGACGAGCTGATGGCGATCATGCGCCTGCTCAAGGAAGCCGGAACCTCCATCGTCTTCATCACCCACAAGCTGCGCGAGGTGCGCGAGGTCGCCGACCGCATCACGGTCATCCGCCTCGGCAAGGTCGTGGGCGAGGCCTCGCCCACCGCGACCAACGCGGAGCTCGCCTCGCTGATGGTTGGCCGCGCGGTCGAGCTGACCGTGCAGAAGGCGCCCGCCCAGCCCGGCAAGGCCGCCCTCCAGGTCTCGAACCTCTCGGTCATCGACCCGCGCGGCCAGGTCGTGGTCAACGATGTGTCGTTCGAGGTGCGGGCGGGCGAGATCCTCGCCATCGCCGGCGTGCAGGGCAACGGCCAGACCGAGCTCACCGAGGCGCTCATGGGCCTGCAGGCGCGCGTCTCCGGCACCGTCTCGCTCGACGGCCGCTCGCTCGTGGGCATGTCGGTGCGCAAGGTGCTCGACTCCGGTGTCGGGTTCGTGCCCGAGGACCGCAAGGAGGACGGCCTGGTCGGCGAGTTCACGATCGCCGAGAACCTCATGCTCGACCGCTCGGAGGGCAAGCCCTTCGTCAAGGGCGGCAACCTGCAGCTGTCGTTCCTCAACGGCTTCGCCGAGGACAAGTCGAAGGAGTTCGACGTGCGCTCCCAGGGCATCCAGACCGCTGTCGGCCGTCTCTCCGGCGGAAACCAGCAGAAGGTCGTGCTCGCGCGCGAGCTGTCGCGGGAGCTCCGGCTGTTCGTGGCGGCGCAGCCCACCCGCGGCATCGACGTGGGATCGATCGAGTTCGTGCACAAGCGCATCGTGGCCACGCGCGACGAGGGCATCCCCGTGGTGGTCGTCTCCACCGAGCTCGACGAGGTCGTCGCGCTCGCCGATCGCATCGCCGTGATGTACCGCGGATCCATCGTGGGCATCGTTCCGGGCACCACCTCGCGCGACGTGCTGGGCCTCATGATGGCGGGCGAAGTCCCCGCCGGTATCGACGTGGAAGGAACCGCCGCGTGAGCGACACCACCCTGACCAAGCCCGCTCCGGTGGCCGAGCCGCCGTCGCGGTGGCGCAAGGCGCTGACCGAGATCACCGGCGGCAGCGTCATGATCTCGATCCTCGCCGTCGTGCTCGCGATGATCGCGGGCGGCATCCTGATCGCCCTCACCGACGAGAACGTGCAGGCGGCGGCGGGCTACTTCTTCGCCCGCCCGGCTGACACGCTCGCCGAGATCTGGAAG
The DNA here is from genome assembly GCF_023264895.1 of Herbiconiux sp. Taxonomy (GTDB): domain Bacteria; phylum Actinomycetota; class Actinomycetes; order Actinomycetales; family Microbacteriaceae; genus Herbiconiux. Next base: position 38,676 of record NZ_JAHFUY010000031.1, read on the forward strand.
GCCGTCTCCGGCGCCTACGTCGCCCTCTTCCAGGGCTCGGTGTTCAACCCCAACCGGCCCGAGTTCGCGTCGCAGATCAAGCCGTTCACCGAGACCCTCGCCTTCGCCACCCCGCTCATCGCGGCCGGCCTCGGCGTGGGCCTCGCGTTCCGCGTCGGCATGTTCAACATCGGCGGCCGCGGTCAGATGCTCATCGCCGCCGCGTGCGCCGGCTGGGTGGGCTTCACGCTCGACCTGCCGTGGGGCCTGCACATGGTGCTCGCCGTGCTCGCCGGTCTCATCGGCGGCGGCATCTGGGGTGGCCTCGCCGGTCTCCTGAAAGCTCGCACGGGAGCCCACGAGGTGATCGTCACGATCATGCTCAACTACGTGGCGTTCTACCTGGTCTCCTACCTCCTGCGCACACCCGTCCTCCAGGCGCCCGGATCGAACAACCCGAAGTCGCCCCCGATCATGGACACGGCGGTGTTCCCCGATCTCCTCGGGCCGCAGTTCAACCTCAACTTCGGCTTCATCCTCGTGATCGCGGCCACGGTGTTCGTGTGGTGGCTGCTCAGCCGCTCCTCGCTCGGCTTCAAGTTCCGTGCCGTGGGCCTGAACCCGAACGCCGCCCGGGTGGCCGGCATCGACGTCAAGAACATGTACGTCTACGCCATGCTCATCTCGGGTGCGCTCGTGGGTCTCGCGGGCATCTCGCAGGTGCTCGGCCCGCTGTCGTCCGGCTTCAGCTCGGGGCTCGACGCGGGCATCGGCTTCGACGCCATCACCGTGGCGCTCCTCGGCCGCTCCAAGCCGTGGGGCATCTTCGTGGCCGGCATCCTGTTCGGAGCGTTCAAGGCCGGCGGCTTCGCGATGCAGGCCTCGCAGGGCATCCCGATTGACATCGTGCTCGTCGTGCAGTCGCTCATCGTGCTGTTCATCGCCGCCCCGCCGCTCATCCGCACCGTGTTCCGGCTGCCGGATCCGTCGAAACCCAAGAAGCCCAAGGCGCCCAAGGCGTCGGCCGCACCGACCCAGAAGGCGGTGATCGCCAAGTGAGCGAGAACGTCTCGACCAACAATCTGGCCTCCAACGCGGGGGTGCCGCCCACCGAGCACAACCACCCGGACTCGACGTCCGGCCTCACGACGGTCGTCATCAAGAGCTGGAAGGCGCCGATCGTCTTCGCCGTCTTCACCGTCATCGCGATCCTGCTGTTCGTGGTGTTCGGACGCGACGGATCGTCGACGTTCCGGCTCTCGACCGACTCCGACCTGATCCAGCTGCCCGAGGTCGTGCTGCCCACGCGCGGCACGGGCATCGTGCTCGCGATCCTGCTCGTGGCGCTCACCGTCTTCTCGGCGTGGCTCGTCTCGAAGGACCGCAAGGTGCGGCTGTGGGTCATCGCCGTCTTCGCCGTGCTGTTCCTCGTGGGATTCCTCACCTGGGCTGCGGCCGGACAGACGATCCCGGTGCCCGGGCTCCTGATCGGCACGGTCTCGCTCAGCGTTCCGCTGATCTTCGGAGCTCTCGGCGGTGTCATCTCGGAGCGCGTGGGCGTCGTGAACGTCGCGATCGAGGGGCAGCTGCTGGCCGGCGCCTTCGTGTCGGCGGTCGTGGCCTCGGTGACGGGCAACCCGTTCGTCGGCCTGATCGGCGCCGTCGTCGCCGGAGCGATCGTGTCGTTCGTGCTCGCCGCGTTCTCCATCAAGTACCTCGTCGACCAGGTCATCGTCGGCGTCGTGCTCAACGTGCTCGTCACCGGACTCACGTCGTTCCTCTACTCGCAGGTGCTCACCGAAGACCCGGGGCTGCTCAACTCGCCGCCGCGCTTCGACCGCATCCCCATCCCGCTGCTGTCCGAGATCCCGGTCATCGGGCCCACGCTGTTCCGCCAGACCATCGTGGTGTACCTCATGTACATCGCCGTGGCGCTGGTCTTCTGGGGCCTGTTCCGCACCAAGTGGGGCCTGCGCGTGCGGGCCGTGGGCGAGCATCCGCAGGCTGCGGACACCGTGGGCATCAAGGTCAACTCCACCCGGTTCTGGAACGTGTCGCTCGCCGGTGCGATCGCCGGCCTCGGTGGCGCGTACTTCACCCTCGGCTCGGTGGGAGCGTTCAACAAGGAGATGACGGCGGGCGCGGGCTTCATCGCCCTCGCGGCGGTGATCTTCGGGCGCTGGGATCCGATCAGGGCCACGCTCGCCGCTCTGCTGTTCGGCTTCGCGTCGAACCTGCAGAACGTGCTCGGCATCATCGGGTCGCCCGTGCCGTCGGAATTCATGCTCATGCTGCCGTACGTGGTCACGATCTTCGCCGTGGCGGGGCTCGTGGGGCGCGTGCGGGGCCCGGCCGCGGCCGGCAAGCCTTACGTGGGGTCGTGATCGTGACTGCTTCTGCTTCTGTCTCTTCTTCCGACTACGACTGGGATGCGCTGCGTGCCGTCGCCCTGTCGGCCATGGAGAAGGCCTACGTGCCGTACTCGAAGTTCCCGGTGGGGGTCGCCGCCATCGTCGACGACGGGCGCGTCATCTCGGGCTGCAACGTGGAGAACGCCTCCTACGGGCTCACCCTGTGCGCCGAGTGCACGCTCGTCTCGACGCTGCACATGACCGGTGGCGGCAAGCTCGTGGCCTTCACGTGCGTCGACGGCAACGGCGGCGCCCTCATGCCCTGCGGCCGCTGCCGGCAGCTGCTCTTCGAGCACTCGGCCGAAGGCATGCTGCTCGAGACGGTGTCGGGCATCAAGACGATCGACGAGGTCATCCCGGACGCCTTCGGGCCCCGCACCCTCGCCGCCTACCACAACGCCGAATAGCGCCGATCCGTCACTTTCCACGCCTCCCTGCGCGAGGTCGTGTGAGAAGTGACGTCTCGGCAGAGACCTGGAGGACTGCCATGGCTGCAGAGAAGTTCGATGTCGTGGATCTGATCCGCACGAAGCGCGACAAGGGGACGCTGTCGACCCCGGAGATCGACTGGCTGATCGATGCGTACACCCGCGGGTTCGTGGGCGACGAGCAGATGGCCGCGCTCGCGATGGCCATCCTGCTCAACGGGATGTCGCGCGACGAGATCCGCGATCTGACGCTCGCGATGATCGCCTCGGGCGAGCGGATGGACTTCTCCTCGCTCGGCAAGCCGACGGTCGACAAGCACTCGACAGGTGGGGTGGGCGACAAGATCACCCTTCCGCTCATGCCGCTCGTCGCGTCGTGCGGGGTGGCCGTGCCGCAGCTCTCGGGTCGCTGGCTCGGGCACACCGGCGGCACGCTCGACAAGCTCGAGTCGATCCCCGGCTGGCGCGCCTCGCTCTCGAACGAGGAGATGCTCGCGCAGCTCGACTCGGTCGGTGGGGTCATCTGTGCGGCAGGATCCGGCCTCGCGCCAGCCGACAAGAAGCTCTACGCGCTCCGTGACATCACGGGGACCGTCGAGGCCATCCCGCTCATCGCGTCGTCGATCATGTCGAAGAAGATCGCCGAGGGCACCGACTCCCTCGTGCTCGACGTGAAGTTCGGCTCGGGCGCGTTCATGCAGGACATCGCGCTCTCGCGCGAGCTCGCGAAGACCATGGTCGACCTCGGCAACGACGCCGGCGTCCGCACCACGGCGCTTCTGACGAACATGAACGTGCCGCTGGGCCTTGCCATCGGTAACGCCAACGAGGTGCGCGAGTCGGTCGAGGTGCTCGCCGGCGGCGGGCCCGCCGACGTGGTAGAGCTGACGCTCGCGCTCGCCTCGGAGATGCTCCGGCTCGCCGGCCAGCCCGACGCCGACGTGGTGGCCGCTCTCGCCGACGGGCGCGCCATGGACTCCTGGAACGCGGTCATCCGCGCCCAGGGCGGCGACCCGACGGCGCCGCTGCCGGTCGCTCGCGAGACCACGACCGTGTACGCGCCGCGCTCCGGAGTGCTGCTGCGCCAGGAGGCGCTGCCGTTCGGGATCGCCGCGTGGCGGTTGGGCGCCGGGCGTGCCCGTGCCCAGGATGCCGTTCAGCACGCCGCGGGCATCGACCTGCACGCGAAGCCGGGCGACACGGTGACCGAGGGGCAGGCGCTGTTCACCCTGTCGGCCGACGAGCCGTCGCGGTTCGAGCGGGCGCTCGCGTCGCTCGAGGGCGCGTGGGAGATCGGCGACGCCGGGGAGTACGAGGGCTTCGGGCCGCTGGTGGCGGAGCGCATCTCGTAGCTGCTGGCATTCTTGGCTGGCAGGAAGTGCGTGGGCTCTGGCCGTCCTCGTGTGGAGGGGTGGGCATCCGGATGCCTACGCTCGGAGCATGACGATCGTTCCCGACACCAAGAACTGGACCTGGGTGCTCGAGCGCGAGTGCCCCGAATGCGGCTTCGACTCCTCTGCCACGGCGGCGGCGTCGGTGCCCGGGCTGCTGCGCTCCAACGCGGAGGGGTGGCCCGCGGTGCTGGCGCGGCCCGACGTGGCCGTGCGTCCGGACCCGTCGACGTGGTCGGCGCTCGAGTACGGCGCGCACGTGCGCGACGTGTTCCGCATCGCGAGCGTGCGGTTCGCCCTGCTGCTCGACGAGGAGGACCCGGAGTTCGCCGACTGGGATCAGGATGCGACGGCGGAGCAGGAGCGCTACGGGTCGCAGGATCCGGCGGAGGTGACCCGCGACCTGGTGGCTGCCGCCGAGGTGCTCGCGCTGCAGCTCGAGGCGGTGCCGGCGGATGCCTGGGGCCGGCCCGGGCGCCGCAGTGACGGCTCGGTCTTCACGGTGGACACGCTTGCGCGGTACATCATCCACGACCCGGTGCACCACCTCCACGACGTGCGCGGCTGACGCCTGCGGGCACTCGCGCCCGTCCTGAGCCGGCCGTGCGCGGCTGACGGGTGCCGGCACCCACCCGAGCCCGTCGTGGGCAGGCCGTGCGTCGGGCCACCCCCTCGCCCGGTCCCCGGTGCTTCTTCGCGGGCTGGGGTAGCGCTACCTGCTCGAAACGCGCGGTTTTCGAGCGGTCGTCGCTACCCCGGTACCCCGTGCGGCGGTTGTCGCTGCCGGGGGGTGTCACGCCGGGTCGGCGCTACGCGGTGCGCTGCGGGTCGCCGATGCGGGTGACGGCGTCGGCCACCAGGGCCCAGAACTTGGCGTGGTCGAGGTCGACCGCCACCTGCGTGGTGCAGTCGGCGGGTGCGGGGGAGCGGAAGTCGGCCACCGTCATGCCGAGCGTGAGCGTGCCGGTGAGCTCGATGTCGAGCGGGGTCCTTCGCACCGTCATGACGCTCGGGTCGATCACGAAGGCCACGGCGCACGGGTCGTGCACGGGCGGGTGCTCGAAGCCCTGGGCCTCGAGATAGGTGGTGCCGAAGAACTCGAGCAGGTCGACCACGAAGCGGCCGGGCGCCGTGTCCATCGACCGGAAGGTCTCGACGACCTCGGGGGTCGCGAGGGCCTGGTGGGTGAGGTCGATCCCGACCATCGTCAGCGGCCAGCTCTCGTTGAATACGATGTGCGCGGCCTCGGGGTCGATGATGATGTTGAACTCGCTTGTGGCGCTCCAGTTGCCCCCGTGGTAGCCGCCGCCCATGAGCACGACCTCCTTGATGCGCGGCACGATCCGGGGCTCCTTGCGGGCCGCGATCGCGATGTTCGTGAGTGCGCCGGTGGGAACGAGCGTGACGGTGCCCGGCTCGTGCGCCATGACGGTCTCGATGATGAGGTCGACGGCGTGGCGGGAGTCGAGCTCGAGGGTGGGCTCGGGCAGCACCGGGCCGTCCATCCCCGACTCACCGTGGATGTCGGGCGCCACCTCCACGGGCCGCACGAGCGGACGCGCGCAGCCGGCCGCGAACGGCACGCCCGTGATGCCGGCGATCTCCGCCACGGCGAGGGCGTTCCGGGTGACCTTCTCGAGCGTCTGGTTGCCCGCGACGGTCGTCACGGCGAGCAGGTCGATCTCGGGGCTGCCGTGCGCCAGCAGGATGGCGATCGCGTCGTCGTGCCCGGGATCGCAATCGAGGATGATCTTCTGGGCCACGGGGCCTCCTTATGCCTGGTGCACTGTCCTGCACGTCGATTCCTCGAGCATATATGAAAACGACCTTCATATGTGTTCGGATCTGTGCAATACTCCCTGCATGACCGACACCAGCCTCGAAGCCAGCCTCGAAGCCACCGGCGCCGCGCGCGTCGAGTGGATCCGCTCCCGCATGCCCCTGCTCGCCGCCGCGCGGGAGGAGCTGTCGCGCACCCGCCCGTTCGACGGCCACCGCATCGGCATGTCGCTGCACATCGAGCCGAAGACCGCGGTGCTCCTCGAGACCCTGTCGGCCGGGGGCGCGGAGATCGTCGGCACCGGCAACCACGGCTCCACGCAGGACGACGTGGTCGCCTACCTCAACGCCTACGCCTCAGCGAACGGCGCCCCTCCGCTCACGCTCTTCGGCCGCCGGGACGACACGCTCGAGCAGCACCACGCCAACGTCGCGCGCGTGCTCGACGCGGAGCCCGACATGCTGCTCGACAACGGGGGAGACCTCGCGGCCGGAGTCGTGAGCCGGGGTGTCACGGCCTCGGTGATCGGCGGCACGGAGGAGACCACCTCCGGCGGCGACCGCCTGCGGAGCGAGCTCGCGGGTGCGGTCCCCTTCCCGATGATCGTCATCAACGACAGCCTGCTCAAGGCGATCGGTGAGAACAAGCACGCGGTGGGGCAGTCGGTCGTCGAGAGCTTCATGCGCATCACGAATCTCATGGTGCCCGGGCGCAGGTTCGTCGTGTTCGGCTACGGCTGGTGCGGTCGTGGAGTGGCGCACTACCTGCGGGCGCTCGGCGGCAAGGTCGCCGTGGTCGAGATCGACGAGCTGAAGGCCTTCGAGGCCGCTCTCGACGGCTTCCGGGTGTCGACCGCCACCGACCTCGCGCCGTGGGGAGACGTGTTCATCACGGCCACCGGTCACCCCGGGGTGCTCGGTCTCGAGGCCATCGAGCTCATGCACGACGGTGCGGTGCTCGCGAACTGCGGCCACTTCCCGTGGGAGATCGACGTCGAGGGCCTCCGGGCGGCGGCCACCGCCTCGCGCGAGATCATCGAGGCCGTCGAGCGGATCGACCTTCCGAGCGGTCGTCACGTCGTGCTGCTGGCGGGTGGGCGGATGTTCAATCTCGCGGGCAAGGAGCCCAAGGGCAACTCGCTCGAGTCGATGGATCTGGGATTCCTGCTGCAGACCCTCTCGCTCGAGCGCGTCGCCCTCGACGCCGCGGCGCTCACGCCGGGTGCGCAGCCCGTGCCCGACGACATCGATCGCACGATCGCGCGGCGCATGCTCGCGGCGATGCACGCTTCGGAATGACCATGTCGGAGGAGCCGGCGGGACCGTCGGAGGCGAAGGCGACGCCGGAGTACTCGGCGCCGGCCCTCGACAAGGGGCTCGACATCCTCGAGCTGCTGGCCGAGACCGAGGGCGGCCTCGGCCAGCTCGAGATCGCGCAGGCGATCGGGCGGTCGCCCGGGCAGATCTTCCGGATGCTGGCCACCCTCGAACGGCGCGGGTACGTCTTCCGCGAGCGTCAGTCGGGTCTCTACACGCTCTCGATGCGCATGTTCGAGCTCGCCCACCGGCACGAGCCCGTGCGTGCGCTGAGCGCCGCCGGGCTGCCGGTCATGCGCCGGCTCGCCGACGAGCTGCAGCAGTCGTGCAACCTCGCCGTGATCGACGCCGAGATGGTGCGGGTGATCGCGCAGGTCGAGAGCCCGAGCGACTTCGGCTTCCGCGTGCGGGTGGGGGCGCTGTTCCCCCTCGCCACCGCCACGGGGCTCGTGCTCGGGGCGTTCCGGGCGAGTGGTGCGGCCGACACGACCGGTGCGACCGACACGACCGGTGCAGCGGACACGACCTGTGCGGCAGAGGCATCCGCCGGCGTCCTCGATCAGTGGGTGTTCGAGAGGATGCTCGTCGAGGCGTTCCTGGAGCTGCCCGACTCGCGTCAGCCCTCCATCACCGACGTCGTCGTGCCCATCCTCCGGCCCGACCGCACCGCGGTGGCCGCACTCACGGTGCCCTACGTCGCCACGAGCCTCAGCGCGAAGGCTCCTTCGACGGTCATCGAGAGGGCCCGACGAGCGGCCGAGGAGATCGCCGAATCGCTCGCGCTCGCCGGCTCCCCACACCCTAGGCTGGTGCCATGACTGCAGCACCTGAGGAATACCTCGTCCCCGGCACCGACATCAGCTTCAACTCGCTCCCCAAGATCTCGCTGCACGACCACCTCGACGGTGGCCTGCGTCCGGCGACCATCATCGAGCTCGCCGACGAGATCGGTCTCGAGATCCCGTCGACCGACGACATCGAGCTCGGCGAGTGGTTCGAGGACAGCGCCGACTCGGGCTCGCTGCCCACCTACCTCGCCACCTTCGATGTCACGATCGGCGTCATGCAGACCCGCGAGGGGCTCATCCGCGTGGCTCGGGAGTTCGTGAACGACCTCGTGGCCGACGGAGTCATCTACGGCGAGGTGCGCTGGGCCCCCGAGCAGCACCTCACCAAGGGCCTCACCCTCGACGAGGTCGTCGAGGCCGTGCAGGAGGGGATCGAGCTCGGCAGCGACGACGCCCGAGGCGCCGGCCGCAACATCCGCGTCGGCCAGCTCATCACCGCCATGCGTCACGCCGACCGCGGTCTCGAGATCGCCGAGCTCGCCGTGCGCCACCGCGACCGCGGCGTCGTGGGCTTCGACATCGCGGGTGCCGAGGCCGGGTTCCCCGCCGCCAACCAGCGCGCGGCGTTCGACTACCTCGCCCAGAACTTCTTCCCCACCACCGTGCACGCCGGCGAGGCCGATGGCCTCGACAGCATCCGAGGTGCGCTCTTCGACGGCCGGGCGCTGCGCCTCGGCCACGGCGTGCGCCTCGCGGAGGACATCGAAATCGAGCGCCAGGACGACGACAACACCTATGTCTCGCTCGGCCGCCTCGCCCAGTGGGTCAAGGACCGCGAGATCGCCCTCGAGCTCTCGCCCTCGTCGAACCTGCAGACCGGCGCCATCGCGGCGTGGGGCGACGAGCTCGTCGACCACCCCTTCGACCTGCTCTACCAGCTCGGCTTCCAGGTCACCGTCAACCCCGACAACCGCCTGATGAGCAACACCACCATCAGCCGGGAGCTGGCGCTCCTCACCGACGCGTTCGGCTACGACCTCGCCGACATCGAGGTGTTCCAGCTCAATGCCGCGGCTGCCACGTTCCTGCCGCTCGAAGATCGCGAAGACCTCGCCGACGCCATCTCGGACGGCTTCGACGAGGCCTGAGCCGCGCGGGTCGGGCTGAGCTGCGCGGGTCAGGGCCTGACCCGGGCTGTTCATCCCTGAGCGCCCGCGGCGTAGTCCGGCAGTTCCTGCAGCGCCCACTCGTTGCCGTCGGGGTCGCTGAAGTACACGAAGCGGCCCCACTGCTGCTCGTCGACCTCCCCGGTCGCCACGCCCTGCGCGAGCAGATGCTCACGAGCCTCGTCGGCATCCGGAACCACGATCTGCACGCCCTTCTGCGATCCGGGCGCCATCTCGGTGATGCCGGTGCCGAGCACGATGGAGCACGCGGAGCCGGGCGGCGTGAGCTGCACGAAGCGGAGGTCGTCCGACACCACGTGGTCGTGGTCGGCGTGGAAGCCGATGCGCGTGTAGAAGTCCTTCGCGCGATCGACGTCGGTCACCGGGATGGCGACGAGTTCGATCTTCCAGTCGAGCGTCATGGAATCTCCTTCCGGGAGGCCGCACCGGCGCGACCGGGCACCGGTGGCCGGCATCTTCGATGCGTCCACCGTACGGTGCGGCCTGGGAGTGACGGAAGGGGCACGTGCGGCGAACTCACCGGTTGCCGGCCGAGCGGACTGGCATACTGCTCAGACGATGACGTACACGTTCTCCGAGCCGCTCCCCGACACCGCGATCGCCCTCGGCATCGAGGCCGATGACTGGCGAGACGCCGTGCGCTCGGTGGGCGCTGCGCTCGAGGCATCCGGATGCACCGACGCCTCCTACTCCGAGCGGATGATCGCGCTGGTCGAGGAGTACGGCCCGTACATCGTGATCGCCCCCGGACTCGCCATGGCCCACGCGCGCCCGGGGCCCGACGTGCACGCCTCGGGGCTCGCCGTCGTGACTCTGGCCACTCCGGTGCACTTCGGGCACGCGCACAACGACCCGGTGTCGGTCGTGATCGGGCTCGCGGCCACGGAAGCCGACTCCCACGTCGCCGCGGTCGCCGCACTCGCCAACGTCTTCAACGACGAGTCCGTGGTGCCGGCGCTCGCCTCCGCTCGTGATGCCGACGACGTGCGGCGGCTGCTCGCAGGCGAGGCGGAGGCGCACGATGGCGGGACGGGTGCCGACGGCTCCGACGCCGCCGCGCGTTCTGACCTATCCTGAACTCGTGAAGATCGTTGCCATCTGCGGTGCCGGCATCGGCACCTCCGAGATCCTCCGGGTGAACGCCCTGCGCGCGCTCGGCCGGCTCGACATCGACGCCGAGGTCAGCGCCTCCGACGTGGCGAGCGTGGCGGCTGCGGCGGCCGACGCCCAGGTCATCCTCACTTCGCCCGAGCTCGTCTCGCGCATCGGGGCCACGAACGCCGACGTCGTGGTGATCGAGAACTACTTCGACCTCGACGAGATCACCGCCAAGCTCGAGATCGCCGTCGGCTGAGCGGGCCCGCCGCGCGGCCCGCGGCGTCGCCCCGAGGCCCCGCGACTTGACAGTAGGTGCGCGAATAGCCGCCGACTTGGCACATCTTGTGTCAAGTCGGCGCTCTTACGCGCACCTACTGTCAAGTCGCGGCGGCGGCACGGCGCGAGCGCGCGCGGCGGGACAGTGGCGGCGCGGCGGGGGCCGCCGCCCCGGCCCTC
>NZ_JAHFUY010000113.1 GCF_023264895.1 Herbiconiux sp.
GCCGGCCAGCACGAGGCCCGTCACGACCGCACCCACCCGGTCGTCCGCATCCCGCCGCCGCTCGCGGGCGCCCTCGCAGACCCCGAGCAGCGCCGCCGCGGTGAGCAGCACGTGCCGATCGGGCCGCTGCTCGTCGTCGGCGGCTCCCACCGCGAGGAACCCCGCCGAACGGCGGCCGTCCATCACCGCGTGCCCGATCACCACGTCACCGCCCTGCGGGAAGGTCGCGCCCGTGTGCGGACCGAGCGACCTCAGCCGGCCGAGGCCCGCCACGATCCCGGCGAGCTCCGCCGCAGCCGTGGCCGGGCGCACGAGGGCGACCTCGCCGTCGAACGAGACGTACGCCGCCCAGCCGCCCACCCCGCGCGCGAGCCGGTCGAGCAGCAGCCCGGGGTCGTCGTCGGCCGCGGCCTGCGCGAGCGCCGTCTGCACCCGCAGTCGCGACGACAGGTCGGCGAGCTCGAGCCGGCTCACCACCTCCCAGTAGCCGCGCGAGATGCGCTGGAACGGCACCCCCGGCGGCACCACGAACAGCGGCAGCCCGGCCGCCCGGCAGGCCTCGGCGAGGCCCGGTTCGACGGCGTCGGTGCCGGCACCGAGCCCGAGCCCCAGGGCCACGACGCCCCGGCCCACCAGGCGGTCGACGTAGGGCACCGGATCGGCGGTGCGCGCGAGCGGGATGCCCGTGGTGAGCAGCAGTTCTCCGCCCTCGAGGTAGGGGGTGGGGTCGTCGAGCTCGGAGACGTGCACGCCGCGCACGAGGGGCCGGCCGATCCGGCCGGGCTCGGCGAGGCGCAGCTCGGTGGAGAACAGGTGTGCGAGCTCCTCGAGGGTGATCCCGCGGGGGCCGGTCTCGGAGAGGTCCACAGTAGTCATGGATGAATCATCCACCACGGCGGTGCGCCTGAGCGAATTGCACAGCCGCGATGTCGGGGTGATGAGCTTATGGTTTCGGCATGTCCTCCGCATCCGAGACCCTCATCGCCCCGAGCCTGTCGCAGAGCCGACTGCCCCAGAGTCGACTGCCGCAGAGCCGACTGCTCCGCACCGAGCTCCCCGGCCCCGTCTCCCAGCGCCTGCACGCCGAGCGCCGCGAGCACGTCTCGAGCGGCTTCGGCATCGCGCTGCCCGTGTTCGTGGAGCGCGCCGATGGTGCCGTGCTCGAGGACGTCGACGGCAACCGCATCCTCGACCTCGCCTCGGGCATCGCCGTGACGAGCGTGGGCGCGGCCAACCCGCTCGTGCAGCAGGAGGTCGCCGCCCAGCTCGCGCGCTTCACCCACACCTGCTTCATGGTCACCGAGTACGACGGCTTCGTGAAGGTCTGCCGCTGGCTCAACGAGAACACCCCCGGCGACTTCGACAAGCGCACCGCACTCTTCTCGACCGGTGCCGAGGCGGTGGAGAACGCCGTGAAGATCGCGCGCGCCGCCACCGGGCGCCCCAACGTGCTCGTGTTCGACGAGGCCTACCACGGCCGCTCGCTCCTCACGATGGCGATGACCGCCAAGCCCGCTCCCTACAAGAACGGCTTCGGACCCTTCCCCGAGCACGTCGTGCGCGCCCCGAACGCCGTCGCCCTGCGCTGGCCGGGCGATCCGGAGCGGGTGGCCGAGGAGGCGCTCGCGGAGGTCGAACGACTGCTCGCCGAGCACGGGGCCGACACGTTCGCCGCCCTCGTGATCGAGCCCATCCAGGGAGAGGGCGGGTTCCTCGTGCCCGCGCCGGGGTTCCTCGCCGGGCTCCGCGAGCTCGCCACGCGGCACGGCATCGTCTTCGTCGCCGACGAGATCCAGGCGGGCATGGGCCGCACCGGCCGGATGTTCGCGATCGAGCACGAGGGCGTCGTGCCCGACCTCGTCATCAGCGCCAAGGCACTGGCCGGCGGGCTCCCGCTCAGCGCGGTCACGGGCCGGGCCGAGATCATGGATGCGCCCTCGGTGGGCGGGCTCGGCGGCACCTACGCCGGAAACCCGCTCGCGTGCGCCGCCGCCCTCGGCGTCTTCCAGGCCTTCGAGGAGGAGGACCTGCTCGGCCGCGCCGTCGCCATCGAGCAGACGGTGCGGGCGGCGCTCGAACCCCACACGGGGCCGGCGTCGGTGGTGGCGGAGGTGCGCGGGCGCGGCGCCATGATGGCTGTGGAGTTCGCTCAGCCCTGGACGCTCGAGCCCCTGCCCGAGCTCGCCAAGGCCGTGGCGGCCGACTGCCTCGCCCAGGGCGTGCTCGTGCTCGTCTGCGGCACGCACGGCAACGTGGTTCGACTGCTCCCTCCCCTCGTGATCGAGGATGCGCTGCTCGACGACGGCCTCGCCGTGCTCACCGCCGCCGTCGCCGAAGCGCAGCAGCGGTTCCTGGGGGCGCACGCGTGAGCCTCGCCGAGCGCGAGGACGAGCGGCCCGCCGCGTCGACTGCGTCGCCCAGTGCGTCGCCCGCCGCCGATCCGAGCTACGACCCGGCCACCGGCGAGATCCGCGGATCGGTCGCGCACACGCCGCCCGCTCGCGTCGACGCCCTGCTCGAGGCGGCGGCGCTGGCCGCGCCCGTGCTCGCCGCCTCCTCGCCCGCCGAGCGCTCGGCCTGGATCGACGCCGCCTCGGCCGCCGTGCTCGAGCACGCCGACGAGCTCGTGCAGATCGCCGAGGAGGAGACCCGGCTGGGGCTCCCGCGCCTCCCCGGCGAGCTCGAGCGCGCAGCCACCCAGGCCCGCTTCTACGCCGGCGTCGCGGTCGAGGGCTCCTACCTCGACGTGCGCCTCGACGACGCGCCCGCCGGTTCGCTCGCGCGCTGGAACGTGCCGCTCGGGCCGGTCGCGGTGTTCGGGGCGAGCAACTTCCCCTTCGGCTTCGGCGTCTTCGGGCACGACGTCGCCTCCGCTCTGGCGGCCGGATGCCCCGTGGTCGTGAAGGCGCATCTGGCGCACCCGAGACTGAGTGCCGCCCTCGCCGAGGTCGTCGGCACGGCGCTGAGGGCGGCCGGAGCTCCGGAGGGCGCCTACGCCCTCGTCGTGGGCTTCGACGCCGGGCTCCAGATCGTCGACGACCCCCGCATCGCCGTCGTCTGCTTCACCGGCAGCCAGGCCGGCGGCCTGGCGCTCGTGGAGCGAGCAGCGCGCCGCGGAGTGCCGGTGTTCGCCGAGATGGGGACCGTCAATCCGGTGTTCGTGAGCCCGGCGGCCGAGGCCCGACGCGACGAGATCGCGGCGGGGTTCGTGGGCTCCTACACGCTCGGGGCCGGACAGTTCTGCACGAAGCCGGGCCTGCTGCTCGCGCCCGCCGGCCAGGGCTACCCCGACGCCATCCGGTCGGCGCTCGACGGTGTCGCGCCGGCGCCGCTGCTCACGGCGGCGATCGCCGCGCGGTTCGGCGAGACCGTCGCCGGGCTGCACGCGGCCGCCGGCTCAAGCGCCCCCGTCGCCGATCCGCTGGCCGGCTTCTCCGTCGCTCCGGCGCTCGTGACCGCGCAGATCGGCGACCTCACCGAGGGCTCGCCGCTCCTCGAGGAGTGCTTCGGCCCCGTCGCCGTGGTCGCCGAATACGAGAGCGTCGACGAGGCCCTCGCCGCGCTCGCCCGCCTGCAGCCCTCGCTCGCCGCCTCGGTGTTCACGTCGGCCGATCCGGAGCCCGGCGAGCCCGGCGAGCCCGACGAGCCCGACACCGCAGCCGCCTCCGCGGTCCGGACCCTCATCCCCCGGGTCGGCCGTGTGGCGGTCGACGCCTGGCCCACCGGTGTTATCGGCACCTGGGCCCAGCAGCACGGCGGACCCTGGCCCGCGACCTCCCGCCCCGAGGCCACGAGCGTCGGCGCCGGTGCGCTCGACCGCTTCCTCCGGCCCGTCACGGTGCAGAATGCGAGAGCGGGATTGATCCCGGCGTTCGTCAGCCGCGAGAATCCCTGGAGCATCCCCCTGCGCATCGACGGCCGCCTGCACCTGCCCCGCCCCGCATCCGCGCCCGAAACGGAGACCACCCCATGAGCACCACTTCCACCCCCAGCACCCCCACCCCCGGCCCCGCGGTCGCCGCCGGCATCGATGTCGCCGACCTGCTCGAGCTCGACGCCCTGCTCACCCCGGAGGAGATCGCCACCCGCGACAGCGTGCGTGCCTTCGTCGACGCCGAGGTGCGGCCGAACATCTCCCGCTGGTTCGACGAGGCGGTCTTCCCGCGCGAGCTCGTGCCCGAGATGGGTCGGCTCGGCCTTCTCGGCATGCACATCCAGGGCTACGGATGCGCGGGGCGGGGCGCCGTGGAGTACGGTCTCGCGGCGCTCGAGATGGAGGCGGGCGACTCGGGCCTCCGCACCTTCATGAGCGTGCAGGGCTCGCTCGCCATGAGTGCGATCAACAAGCACGGCAGCGAGGAGCAGAAGCAGCAGTGGCTCCCCGGCATGGCCA
Source organism: Herbiconiux sp. (assembly GCF_023264895.1). GTDB lineage: Bacteria > Actinomycetota > Actinomycetes > Actinomycetales > Microbacteriaceae > Herbiconiux. The sequence continues at coordinate 4,394 of NZ_JAHFUY010000113.1, forward strand.
CGGGCGAGACCATCGGATGCTTCGGGCTGACCGAGCCGGCCGCCGGCTCCGATCCGGGTTCGATGAGCACGTTCGCGCGCCGCGACGGCGACGACTGGGTGATCTCGGGCTCGAAGCGGTGGATCGGGCTCGCCTCGATCGCCGACGTCGCGATCATCTGGGCGGCGACCGACGAGGGCATCCGCGGTTTCATCGTGCCGACCTCGACCCCGGGCTTCACCGCGACCGCGATTCCGGCGAAGCTGTCGATGCGCGCGTCGATCCAGTGCGACATCGAGCTCGACGAGGTGCGGGTGCCGGCCGACGCGCTGCTGCCGGGCGCGCGCGGGCTCCGCGGTCCGTTCGAGTGCCTCAACGAGGCCCGCTACGGCATCTCGTGGGGAGTGCTCGGAGCCGCTCGCGACTCCTACCTCACGGCCCTCGACTACGCCCGCGACCGCACGGTGTTCTCGCGGTCGCTCGCGAGCTTTCAGCTCACGCAGCAGAAGCTCGCCGAGATGGCGCTCGAGCTCACCAAGGGGCAGCTGCTGGCGCTCCGGCTCGGGCGACTCAAGGAGCAGGGGTCGCTGAAGCCCCACCAGATCTCGCTCGGCAAGCTCAACAACTGCCGCGAGGCCATCCGGATCGCCCAGACGGCGCGCACGATCCTCGGCGGCAACGGCATCACCACCGAGTTCTCGCCCATGCGGCACGCGGCGAACCTCGAGAGCGTGCGCACCTACGAGGGCACCGACGAGGTGCACCTGCTCGTGATCGGCGATGCTGTGACGGGGGTGCCCGCGTTCCGCTGAGCCACGCCCTGGCTGCACTGAACCGACAGCCCGCGCTCCGCTGAGCAACGCTCGAGTCGCACCTCGGGGCCCTCGCGTTTAGGCTCGTTGCGTGAACCACGAGCATCTCCCCCGCGGGCGCGCGAGCCTCGAGGTGCTGCGCGCCGAAGCGGCCGACGAGCTCGACACGATCGTGCACGAGCGGCTGCTCGCGGGTGAGGATCCGTGGGACTTCATGGAGGAGCTGCCGACCGTCGACGAGCTCGTGGTCTACCTGCTGCGGGCCGACACCATCAACGAGAACGGTGGTCAGCGGCCGAACGCCGCACGCAACTACCGGGTGCTCCGCCAGATCGCGCTCGAGCATCCGGCGCTCACCCGCACGGTGTGGCGCGTGATCGGCGACGACTCTCTGGGAGTTGTCGCAAAGCTCCCGCACCCGGGGTTGTGACCTCGGGCGGCAGCGACGAAGGTGGATGACTTCTGATCGCTAGCCGGAAGGAGAGCTCATGCTCACCCTCACCGAAAACGCCGCAGTCGTCGTCACCAATCTCGCCGACCGAACCCTCGGAGCCGCGCCCGATGCGACCGAGGCGGGTCTGCGCATCTCCGCCGCAGAGGCGGGCAACAACTTCGAGGTGGCGGTCGCTCCGCGGCCCGAGCCCACCGATCAGGTGATCGAGAGCGCGGGCGCCCGGGTGTACCTCGAGCCCACCGCCGCCTCGGCGCTCGACGACAAGGTGCTCGACGCGCAGGTCGACGAGGGCGGCTCGGTGCGGTTCTCGCTGGCGCAGGCGGACTAGCGCCGCAGCGCAGAACTCGTCGACGGGATCCGTCGCACCCGCCTTCTGGGCTGGGCGCGGCGGGTCTCGTGGTTTAAGCCGTGCGGGCGCGTGCCCGCCTGTTCAGGAGCGGCGAAAGGCCCCGACGAGTCGCTGCCAGGCGCTCGGCTTCGAGGCGGCGATGGGGCCGCCGAACTCCGAGCCGCCGGCGAGCTCCTGCACCTGCACGTGCTCGGTGAGCAGGACGGTCGAGGCCTCGGGGCGAACGGCGCCGCCGCCGCTCATCGAGGGGCGGCCGCGGGCGATCCAGTCGAGGTAGGCGGCATACGGATCGGAGTCGGGCTCCGAGAGCCCCACGGGAACAGGCACGGGGCTCGCCCGGCGATAGTTCTGTCGGCCCATCGGTACACCTTCCTCCCAGAATCGTCCTCCGAGAAGCGGATGCGGCGCATCCACCTTCAGAATTCGTTACCAGTTCGTTTCATGTGGACAGCACGTTCGAACCGTGCGTTCGCATGAAAGGAGGTCTAGGCAGCGCGGCTGCCGGCGAGCTCGTCGTGGCGCTGGTCGCGCTTCTCGTCGTGGCGGCGGTCGGAGGGCAGCACGCCGTCTCCGGAGCAGTCGCCGCAGAGGTCGACGACGTCGTCGAAGAAGGACTGGCGAGGGTCGGCGCCCGACCCGTCGCATCGTTCACACGTGTCAAAGATGTTCATGCGCCCATTGTGCGCGGCACCACCGACATCGGGTGGTGCCACGCCGCTGGCAGCCGGTTGTCCAGCATCCGCTGAGGCAGGATGGAGGCATGGACGACTGGCAGGCCCGCGCCGACGCACTGTGGGAGCGCTTCGACGAGTTCGAACCCGAGGCCTTCGTGGAGGCCATGCGGCGGCTCGTGGCCGAGCTCCCCGAGGGTTCGGCGGTCGGTGCGTTCGAGCTGGCGGGTGCCTACGACTCGACGGGCGGAACCGACAGGGCCGTTCCCCTCTATCGTGAGGCTCTCTCGCGCACGACCGACGTCGCCGGTTCCGGCGAGCGCGCCACCGCCCTCGACGCGTCGCAGCGGCGCCAGGCCACCATCCAGCTGGCGAGCTCGCTGCGTGCTCTCGGCCACGTCGACGAGAGCATCGAGCTCCTGACCGCCGAGCGCGCGGCGACCTCCGACGAGCTCGACGACGCGGTCACCGGATTCCTCGCGCTGGCCCTCGTGCACGCCGGTCGCGAGCGCGAGGCCGCGGCGCTCACGCTCACGGCGCTGGCTGCGCACCTCCCCCGCTACCGCCGTTCGCTCACCGCCTACGCCGCCGAGCTCTGACGGCGGTTCCGGCGTCGCATGGGGAGTTCTCCCCATGGGCCGAGCGGATGCCCCTGCCTAGGCTCGAAGGACATCACCGAACGGCGACGGCAGGGCACTCATGGCACGCGGACACACAGACGACTCGAACGCCGCTGCTGCTGCCGCTCCGGCGGGTGCCTCCGCCGATGAGCAGTTCGACGAGTTCCTCTGGGACATCGACCTCACGGCCCGTCGGCCGCGGGCGGCGCGCGTCCACCGGGAACCCCCTCACCGCCCGTCCGCTCCCCCGGCGTCTCGGCTTCCTCCGCCCGAACGCCTGCCCGTCCGGAAGCCCGAGCCCACCCGGCAACCCGAGCCCGTCCGGCCCCCGGTCGACCCCATCTCGCCGCCGGCATCCGATCCCCACGCCCACACCCACCCGCGCTACCGCTCCGCGCAGCCGAGCGCTCCGGCCGAGGCACCGCGGGGCGGTCGTGGTCGCTTCTTCCGCCCCGAGCTCGAGCCGGGCTGGCGCCGTCTGGCGGCCAACCCCTACCTCCAGCTCGTAGCCGGCACGCTCCTGGCGAGCGCCACCGCCTACCTGGTCGTCGTAGCCCTCACCCGCTGACGCGCACGAACCGGGGCCCGCTGTAGCCGTCGCGCTCCACGTGCTCCACGAACATCGCGAGCGGCCGCACCCACAGCCCCCGCTCGCCGTACAGCGGCCGGTACACGACCACGGGCTCCTCGGTCTCGCTGTCGCGGGCGACCCCGACCACCTCGTACCGGTTGCCCTTGAAGTGCTCGTACACACCGGGTTCGAGGGTCTCGTCTGCGCTCACCCTGCGAGCCTAGACGGGCCGCTTCGCTCTCGGCGCCCGCCGATGCCGCCATGCACGACCTCGGAGCCGGCGCTTCGTCACGCCGACTCCGAGATCGATCGCCGATTCCGGTCAGCTGCCCTGGGCCGCACTCCACATCGCGATCTGCGAGGTGCGCACGCGGCGCGGCTGCTGCAGCGCCTGCACGATCGACAGCGCCACGTCGGCCGGCATCAGCACGTCGTCGAGCCAAGCGTCTCCCTCGGTGCGACCGCGCCCGATGGCGAACTCGGTGCTCACGGCCGCCGGGCACACGGTCGTGACCCGGATGCCGGACTCCCGCAGTTCGCGATCGATCGCGCCCGCGAAGATCACCTGGGCGCCCTTCGTGCCCGCGTAGACGGCCTCGTCGGCACCACCGCGGATGCCCGCGACCGAGCTCACGATCACGATGTCACCTCCGGCCTCGAGCATGGCGGGGACAGCGGCGCGCACGCTCCACACCGTCCCCGTGAAGTTGGTGTCGATCATCTGCCGCATGTCGTCGTCGCTGCCGTCGAGCACTCCGCCGTAGGCGCCGATGCCCGCAGACGCGACCAGCGAGTCGAGCGAGCCGAACGTCTCCGTGGCCGCCTGCACGAGGGCGTTGCTCGTGGCGGGGTCGGCGATGTCGCCGGCCACCCACACCACGGAATCGCTGCCGAGCTCGGTCTCGAGCTCGACGAGGCGCTCCTCGCGACGGGCGGTCAGGGCCACCCGTGCACCTTCGGCCACGAGCTGACGGGCGACCTCGCGGCCGATGCCGGAGCTCGCCCCCGTGATGGCAACGACGGTGCCGGACAAGCTGCGGGTCTCTGCGGACATGATGATGCTCCTGTTCCTCGGGGTGATTCCCGGGTTGTCTGGGGGTTTGCTCGGCAAACGTTTTCCGGCTTCGCGTCCGAACCTACGCGCAGGGCATACTGAGCGCAAGGAGGTGCCATGGACCAGGCCCCGCACCGTGTCACCATCCGCGAGGTCGCAGCGGACGCCGGGCTGTCGATCTCCACGGTCTCCCGTGCCCTCACGGGCTCCCGCGCGGTGCTGCCCGAGCTCGTCAGAAGAGCGCAGGACTCCGCATCGAAGCTGGGCTACCGGGCCGACACCGTGGGTCGGTCGCTCCGCACCCAGCGCACAGGCACCTTCGGTCTCGTCGTGCCCGATCTCACCAATCCGTTCTTCCCCGCACTCGTGCAGGCCCTCGAGCACGCTGCACGATCTCGCGGACTCAGCATCCTCATCGCCGACACCGGCAACGACCCCGAGGCCGAGGCCGCGGCGATGAACACCCTCCTCGACCGTCGTGTCGACGCCCTGCTCATCTCCCCCGTCGACCTCGAGGCGAGTCGTGAAGGGCTCAGCTCAGCGGCGTCGACCGTGCCGGTGCTGCAGATCGATCGCGTGATCGACGAGGGGATCCCGTTCGTGCGCGTCGACCAGGAGGCGCCGGTGAAGGCGCTCGTGGAGAGGATGATCGCGGCCGGGTGCCGGCATCCGGCGTTCATCGGGCAGGATCCTCGCATCGCGACGTCGCGGGAACGCGAGGTCGCGTTCGCTCAGGTGATGTCGGAGCGGTTCGCCGGAGAGCCGCTCCGCTCGGTCACGGGGGGCACGTCGCCGCAATCGGGTCGGGCCGCCGCCGAGTCGCTCCTCTCCCGCTGGCCCGAGATCGACGGGGTGGTCTGCGCCAACGATCTCATCGCGGTCGGGGTGCTGGAGCACGTGCGCGCCGGCCCGGCCGCGCAGCGGATCGCCGTCTCGGGATTCGACGACACCCTCGTGGCTCAGGTGCTGGATCTCACCTCGGTGCGTCAGCCCGTGCAGCAGCTCGCCGACATCGCGATCGCCGCCGCGGCCGATCCCGAGCGCTCCGCCCTGCTGACGACCCGTGCGGTCGTGGCATCCGAGGTCGTCTTCCGCCGTTCGACGGACTGAGGGGGAACGACCAGCGCGCACGTGAGTTCCGAGCCCGCCTCCTGACAGACACCACCAGGAAACACCGCCCTCGGTCGCGAAGCGTGCGGCGACTTGACAGTAGGTGCGCTCATTCAAGTCGACTTGACCCAAGTTGTGCCAAGTCGCGGGTTTTGCGCGCAACTTCTGCCAAGTGGACGAGCTCCCCAGGGCCGCGCCAGCGCCCCTTAAGACCACAACGCGATCCCCGTGAATGGAACCGATCGACGAGTGGCGACATTCTCTTAACGTGACCACCACCGCGCCCGACGACGAAGCCGCCAGATGGGACTCCGCCCGTGCGGGCGATCCCGAGTCCTTCGGCGTCATCTTCGACCTGCACCGCAACCGCGTCTTCCGTCAGGCGCAACGGATGTCACCCACGATCCATGACGCCGAAGACGTCACCGCGGCAACCTTCCTCGAGGCCTGGAGACGACGCGAATCCGTCCGCGTGGTCGACGGATCCGTCATCGGCTGGCTCCTCGTCACGGCCAACCACCTCGCCCGGAATCTCGACCGTTCTCGTCGCCGGTACCGGAGTCTTCTCGAACAGATGCGAGAGTCCGAGCACGGCACGGACCCCGCGGACGAAGTCGCTGCTCGACTCGACACTCACGCGATGACGGCCCGCGTGCGCGACGGCTTCGCCCGCTTGTCGAAGCGGGACCAGGACATCATCACGCTCTGCCTCGTGCAGCAGCTCTCCACAGCCGACGCCGCGACGGTGCTCTCCGTCCCACCTGGAACGGTGAAGTCCCGCCTCTCCCGGGCGAGACAGCGCCTGGCACGCGACGTGCTGGCCTCACTCGACAAGGGAACCGCACACACCGGAGGTGCTCGATGACCGGACAGGATCTGGACCCGCAGCTGTCCGCCTCGATGCGCCGGACGATCCTGCAGCATGCTCGCACCAGCCCCCGGAGGTCGCGGTCGCCGCGCCACTGGGCGACGATCCTGGGAAGCATCGCGCTGCTCACAGGCGTCGCGGCGACGGCCACAGCGATCATCGTCACGGGCCTGCCGAACTCCGTTCCGGCTCCACCCGTCGCGAACACTCCGACCTCGACCGCGACCACGTCTCCGCCACCACCGACATCGACCCCGACACCCGCGCCGGCCACCACTCCGCCGCCGACACCGACACTGCCGCCGGCACCACCCCAGGTGGACGCCACCGACCCCAGCACCTGGATCATCGGCTTCGACGGAGTCGGTCCCGTCGAACTCGGCTCCTCGCTCGAGGAACAGCGGCAGCTGCTGCCGGCCTTCGACGACATCACCGACCCGCTCTGCGTCACCGGCTACCTCGACCTCCAGGCACCGAGCGGCTTCGCGCTCCGCTTCGTGAGCGCGCCCGACGGACCGGTCACCGCCGCCATCACCTTCGGCAACGGTGGAGCGGAGGGTGCGGATGATCGCGCGATCACTCCGACGACCGCTGAGGGCATCGGCATCGGCTCGACCGAGGACGAACTGCTCACGGCGTATCCGGACATCGAACTGACCGGGACCTACCAGAGCGACGACTTCCCCTACTACGGGATCACCGACGGCACGGGCGGCTGGATCGTCTTCGCCTTGATCGACGACCGGGTGAGCAGGATCCAGATCGCGCACGAGAACACGCTGCCGATCGAGAACGTCAGCGTGAAGACCATGCCCTCGGAGCGCTGCCCCGCCTGAGAGCGAGACGCTTGATCAATGCCCAGAACTCGCCAGCACCTCATCGCCGCCGCCGTGCTCGCCCTCGCGCTCGCCGACTTGACCCAAGTTGTGCCAAGTCGGCGCTCTTGAGCGCACCTACTGTCAAGTCGCGTGCTGTCGCCGCTCGACGAGGATGCCGTCGTCGTCGCTGACGAGGGTGGCGCCGGGAGCGAAGGTGACGCCGTCGACGGTCAGCACGACATCCACCTCGCCCTCGCCCGCCTTCGAGCTCTTGCGGGGATTGCTGCCGAGCGCCTTGATGCCGAGGGGGATGCCGCGGAGAGCCCGCCGGTCGCGGACGGCTCCGAAGATCACGACACCCGCCCAGCCGTTCGCCACGGCGGCGGCCGCGATCAGGTCACCCATGAGCGCGGTGCGCAGCGAACCGCCGCCATCGACCACGAGCACCGCCCCCTCCCCCGGCGTGGCGAGCACCTGCTTCACCAGCCCGTTGTCCTCGAAGCAGCGGACGGTGCGCACCGCGCCGGCGAAG
>NZ_JAHFUY010000114.1 GCF_023264895.1 Herbiconiux sp.
ACACAAGATGTGTCAAGTCGGCGCCCATTGCCGCATCTACTGTCAAGTGGATGCCCGCGGTGACGCCGCGACTCCCGCTCAGCTCTGCTGGGCCACCTTCGCCAGCACGCCGTTCACGAAGGCGGCCGAGTCATCGGTCGAGAGCGTCTTCGCGAGCTCGACCGCCTCGTCGATCGCGACCCCCGAGGGCACCTCGTCGTTGTAGAGGATCTCCCACACGCCGATCCGGAGCAGCGCCCGGTCGACGGTCGGCATGCGCGCGATCGTCCACCCCTGGGCGTAGATCTCGATCGTCTCGTCGATCTCGGCGAAGTTCTCGACCACGCCGTCCACGATGTCGCGGGCGTAGAGCCACGACGTCTCGCGGTCGGGCTCGCCCGCCGCGCGGCCCGCCTCGGCGGCGAGCGACTCGGCGATGGGGATCTGCCGCACGTCGGCGGCGAAGAGGATGTCGAGGGCCCGCTTGCGGGCCTTCGTGCGTGCGCTCAACGCGGGCGCCTAGTTGACGCGGCCGAGGTAGTCGCCCGTGCGGGTGTCGACCTTGACCTTGGTGCCGATCTCCAGGAACAGCGGAACCTGGATCTCATAGCCGGTCTCGACGGTGGCGGGCTTGGTGCCGCCGGTCGAGCGGTCGCCCTGGAGGCCGGGCTCGGTGTAGGTGATCTCGAGCGTGACCGAGGCGGGGAGCTCGACGTAGAGCGGCTCGTCGTCCGTGAGCGCGATGGTGGCCATCTGCTGCTCGAGCAGGAAGTTCGCGGCGTCGCCCACGATGGCGCCGGGGATGGTGATCTGGTCGTAGTCCGTCGTGTCCATGAACACGTAGTCCTCGCCGTCCTTGTACAGGTACTGGAAGTCGCGGCGGTCGACGTTGGCCGTCTCGATCTTCGCTCCGGCGTTGAAGGTGCGGTCGACGAGCTTGCCGGTGCGCACGTTCTTGATCTTGGTGCGCACGAACGCGCCGCCCTTGCCCGGCTTGACGTGCTGGAACTCGATGACGTTCCAGAGCTGACCGTCGATGCTCAGCACGGTGCCGTTCTTGATGTCGTTCGTTGAAGCCATGAAAGAAGTGATCCGTTTCGAAGAAGAAGTCGTCAGACCGGCGTTTCGGTCCTCGAAGAGTGTAGCGGCTCAGCCTCCGGGCGTGAGGAGAGCGACGAGGGCGAGGCGGTAGGAGCCGAACCCGAAGCCCGCGATGACCCCCGTGGCCACCCCCGAGATCACGCTCGTGTGCCGGAAGGTCTCCCGGGCGTGCGGGTTCGAGATGTGCACCTCGATGAGGGGCAGGCCCGCCTTCGTCACGAGCGCCGCGGCATCCCGCAGCCCGTAGGAGTAGTGCGTGAACGCGGCCGGGTTCAGGATGACCGGGGTCGCCGTGTCGACGGCCTCGTAGAGCCACGAGATGAGCTCGGCCTCGTCGTTGGTCTGACGCAGGTCGATCGAGACGCGGCCGGCGGCCTCGGCCGTGAGCTCGGCCTCGAGGGCACCGAGATCCTGCGAGCCGTAGACGTCGGGCTCACGGCTGCCGAGGCGCCCCAGGTTGGGGCCGTTCAGAACCAGTACGGATGCCATCGGCTGCTCCTCAGGATGCGATCTCTTGGTACGCGGTGAACAGCATCGAGCTGTCGGGGCCCTGCAGCACGGTGGGCCGCGCGAGGTCGTCGAGCACGATGAAGCGCAGCATGCTGCCGCGGGCCTTCTTGTCGCGCTGCATGGTGGCGAGCAGGGTCGGCCAGCGGCCGGCCGGGTACTCGGTCGGCAGGGTGAGCGAGGTCAGGATGCGACGGTGCCGGTCGACCACCTCGTCCGACAGCGAGCCGGTCAGCCGGCCGAGCTCGGCGGCGAACATCATGCCCACGGCCACGGCGGCCCCGTGCCGCCACTGGTAGCGCTCGGCGTGCTCGATGGCGTGGCCGAGCGTGTGCCCGTAGTTGAGGATCTCGCGAAGGCCCGCCTCCTTGAAGTCGCTCGAGACCACGCGGGCCTTGACCGCGATCGACAGCTCGACGAGCCGGCGGAACTCGGGGGTCGACGGGTCGGTCGCGGCGTCGAGGTCGGCCTCGATGATGTCGAGGATCTCCGGCTCCGCGATGAACCCGCACTTCACGACCTCGCCGAAGCCGGCCAGGATCTCGTTGCGGGCGAGCCCCTCGAGCTGGTCGAGGTCGGCCACCACGAGGCTCGGTGCGTAGAACGCTCCCACGAGGTTCTTGCCCTCGTTCGTATTGATGCCGGTCTTGCCGCCCACGGCCGCGTCGACCATGCCGAGCAGGGTCGTCGGCGCCTGCACGAGCGTCACGCCGCGGAGCCAGGTGGCCGCCACGAAGCCGGCCACGTCGGTGACGGCGCCGCCGCCGAAGCCGATCACGGCATCCGTGCGGGTGAAGTCGGCCTGGCCCATCACCTGCCAGCAGAAAGCGGCGACCTCCACCCGTTTGCCGGCCTCGGCATCCGGGATCTCGGCGAGCAGCACCTCGTAGCGGCCGAGCAGCGACTCGCGGAGGGCCGCGGCGCGGGCACCGAGGGTGGGCGGGTGCACGATGAGCACCTTCTGCACCGCCGGGCCGAGGCCGTCGGCCACGCGGTCGAGGATGCCACGGCCGACGAGCACGTCGTAGGAGTCGACCCCGGTGACGGGGATGACGGTGGTGCCGAGGCCGGCGGTGTCGGGGCTGGCGGTGTCGGTCATCGTGCGTTCTCCTGGCTGGCGGTGCGGCTGCGGACCCAGCCGGCGAGATCGGCGGCCACCTGGTCGGTGGGCCGGTCGGAGGTGTCGACCACGTGGTCGGCGAGGCGTTCGTAGAGGTCGCGGCGCTTCTCGTAGAGCGCGATCCACGAGGCGAGGTCGGGTACGAGCGGGCGCTTGCCGTTGCCGAGCCGCGACTCGACGGCGTGCGGCTGCACCGTGAGCAGCACGACCGGGACGGCCGCGATGTCGCGCTGGGTCTCCGGATCGAGCACCGCTCCTCCGCCGAACGAGACGACGGCGTCCGCGCCGAGAGCCCGCACGACCTCGGCCCGCTCGAGCGAGCGGAAGTGCGGCTCTCCCTTCGACGCGAAAATGTCGGGGATGGGGCCGTGGGCGGCCACGATGAGCTTGTCGGTGTCGACGAACGGCACGCCGAGCAGTCTCGCGACGCGCTTGCCGATGCGGGTCTTGCCGGCGGCCGGCGGGCCGATCAGCACGACCGTCATGCGCGGACGATGCCGGTGCGGAGCGCCTCGGGGATGGCGGCGAGGTACGACTCGAGGTTGCGCCTTGTCTCGCCGACGGAGTCGCCGCCGAACTTCTCCAGCACGGCGTTCGCGAGCACGAGCGCGGTCATCGCCTCGGCGACGACGCCTGAGGCGGGCACGGCGCAGACGTCGGAGCGCTGGTGGTGCGCCGCCGCCTCCTCGCCGGTCGCGACGTCGATCGTGTGCAGGGCGTGGGGCACGGTCGCGATGGGCTTCATGCCGGCGCGCACGCGCAGCACGGTGCCGGTCGACATGCCGCCCTCGGTGCCGCCCGCACGGTCGGTGGAACGGGTGATCTCGCCGCCTTCGCGGTAGAGCTCGTCGTGCGCCTCGGAGCCGCGCCGGCGGGTGGTCTCGAAGCCGTCGCCGACCTCGACGCCCTTGATGGCCTGGATGCCCATGAGGGCGGCGGCCAGCTGCGAGTCGAGCCGGCGGTCCCAGTGCACGTGCGAGCCGAGCCCCGGCGGCAGGCCGTAGGCGAGCACCTCGACGACACCGCCGAGGGTGTCACCCTCCTTGCGGGCGTCGTCGATCTCGGCCACCATGAGCGCGCTCGTGGCGGCGTCCCAGCAGCGCACCGGATCGGCGTCGAGGGCATCGACGTCGGTGGGCAGGGGCAGCGGGCTGCCGTCGGGCACCCGCACGGGGCCGATGGCGAGGGTGTGGCTGACGAGCGTGATGCCGAGCTCGCCGAGGAACGCGCGGGCCACGGCGCCGAGCGCCACGCGGGCGGCGGTCTCGCGGGCGCTCGCGCGCTCGAGAATCGGGCGCGCCTCGTCGAAGTCGTACTTCTGCATGCCCACGAGGTCGGCGTGACCTGGGCGCGGACGGGTGAGGGGCGCGCTGCGTCCCTTGCCTGGGAGCTCCTCGGCGGGAGCCTCGACCGCCATCACGTCGGTCCACTTCGGCCACTCGGTGTTGCCGATGCGCACCGCGACGGGGCTGCCGAGGGTGCGGCCGTGCACGACGCCGCCGGACATGGCCAGCTCGTCCTGCTCGAACTTCATCCGCGCTCCCCGGCCGTAGCCGAGCTTGCGGCGCGCCAGATCGGTGCGCAGGTCATCGAGGGAGACGGGGATGCCGGAGGGGAGTCCTTCGACGATCGCGATGAGTTCTTGACCGTGGGACTCGCCGGCGGTGAGCCAACGGAGCATATTAAAGATCTTCCCACAGACGAGGAAGCCTCTCCGTCAGGCGAGGCCTACGGTGGCCAGGAGCTCAGCGGTGAGGGGTTCTTCGGCGGGGAGGGGGATGAGGGGGTCGCCGTGCACGAAGATGCGGACCTGGGCCACCGCCTGGTGGACGAGCATGGCGAGGCCCGGGATGGTGGGGCTGCCTGCGGCCTCCCAGAGGGTCGCGAGCTCGCTCGGCCAAGGGTGGTAGGCCACGTCGAGGAGGGTGGAGGAGCGTGCGGCCGCCGCGCCCTCGAAGTGGGAGTGGGCTCCTACGCCGCCGGGCAGGGTGCTGATGGTGACGTCGGGGGCGAGCGCGAGCACAGCGGGGTCGTCGAGGGCGAGGACGGTCGAGGTGAGACCGGCGGCGCGCGCCGATTCCACGACGTCGGCCGCTTTCGACGGAGTGCGCAGCGCGATGTCGACGTGCTCGGCGCCGAGCTGCGCCGCGGCGACGACAGCCGAACGGGCCGTCGCTCCCCCGCCGACGATCACCGCGTGCGTCGCGAGCGAGATGCCGCTGCGGCGGAGAGCCTCGGTGATGCCGTGCACGTCCGTGTTGAAGCCTGTCAGCCTGCGCGCGCCGCCGTCGTGCTCCACCAGCACCGTGTTCACGGCACCCGTGGCGCGCGCCACGGCATCCACGTCGTCGAGGAGCGGCAGCACGGTCTCCTTGAGCGGCATCGTGAGCGACAGCCCGCGCCACGCCGCGTCGAGGCCGCCCACGAACTCCTCGAGCGAGTCGGCGGGCATCTCGACGGCCTCGTACTCCCACGGCAGCCCGAGCACGGCGTAGGCGGTGCGGTGCAGCAGCGGCGAACGGGAGTGCCCGATTGGCGACCCGAGCACCGCGAGGCGGCGTGCGGAGTCGAGGTGCGTCATCCGGTGCCTACTCGATCTCGGGGTGCGCCGCCCACCACGCCTGCAGCCGCTCGACGGCCGCCGCGTGCTGGTCGACCGTCTCGGAGAACACCGTCTCGCCCGTGTCGAGGTCGACCGTCACGAAGAAGAACCACGGGCCGTCGGCCGGGTTGAGCGCCGCGTTGATGGCGTCGTCGCCGGGGTTGGCGATCGGGCCGGCCGGCAGGCCCGGGTAGAGGTAGGTGTTGTAGATGTTCGCCGGATCCTCGCGCTCGGCCTGCGTGGTCTCGACGCGGCTGTGGCCGGCGCCGTAGGCGATCGTCGCATCCGACTCCATGTTCCAGCCGGCGTCGAGCCGGTTCTGGAACACGCGGGCCACCTTCGCCATGTCCTCCACGCTGCCCGCCTCCTTCTGGATGAGGGCGGCGAACGAGAGCACGCGCAGACGGTCCTCGGCCGGTACTCCGGCCGCGTCGAGCGACTGGAAGGTGCGGTTGACCATCGTCGTGATCATCGACTCGGGGGTGTCGCTCGGCTCGAAGGTGTAGGTGGCCGGGAAGAGGAAGCCCTCGATGCTCGGCGCCTCGGCCGGCACGCCGAGGGCGGCGTAGTTCGCGCCCACGGCCTGGAACTCCTCGATCGGCAGCCCCGTGACGTCGGCGAGCTCCTGGTAGATGCCGGCGGCGCTCGAACCCTCGGGAATGGTGACCGTGGTGTCCACCTTGTTGGCGGGGTCGAGCAGTGCGTCGAGCGCGGACCGGGCGCTCATCTGCTCGGCGAGGCGGAACGTGCCGGGGTTGAAAACAGGCTCGGGAGTCGTGGAAATCACCTCCTCATAGAAGGCCGACGAACTCTTCACAATGCCGGCCGTGGCCAGGTTGTCGCCGATGACCTCGCCGACGTCGCCGGAGTTTATGACGAACATCACCTCGCCGGTGCCGGTGCCCTCGTAGTCCTGCACCTCATTGCCCGCGAGCGCGGTCTGGATCTGCGACCCGAAGGTGTTCCAGACGAAGACACCGCCGCCCACGAGGAGGCCGACGGCCACCAGGGTGAAGATGAGTCCGCCGATCCAACGACGCGGCTTCTTCTCGCGCCCGCCGCCTGCACCGCCACCGGTGACGCGGCCACCGCGCCGGCCTCCGGACCCGGCTTGAGGCGCCCGAGTGGCCTCGGACATGCGGGCGTCACGTCGTGAGCGGGGCGCGTTCTGCGGCCTCTCGGGCTCTCGGAAGAACTCGGCGAACGGGTGGTCTTCTGGTGGCTGTCGGTCAGTCACGGCCTTTTCCTTGGCTCGGGGCGATCAGGATGCCGGGCGGGTTTCCCGAGGAACGCTCACTGTCCAGAGCGTGCTGCACGAGTATAACCGCGGCGACCTGATCGATCACGGGGCGGGATGTTCGGGTGTTCCGGCCGCTCCGGTGCAGAGCGGCCTGGGCGGAGACGGTGCTGAGCCGCTCGTCGATCATGCGCACAGGGATGCCGTCGTCTGCCAGAAGCACAGCGAAGTCCCGGGCATCCTGGGTCGAGGCGGTCTCGCCGCCGCTCATCGAGAGCGGCAGCCCCACCACGTACTCGAAGGCGTCGAGCTCGGCCGCGATCTCCCGGATGCGGCGGAGGTCGGAGCCGTCGTCGGCACGCGGCACGGTCTCGACCGGGGTCGCGAGCATGCCGTGCAGGTCGGTGCGCGCCACGCCGATGCGGGCCTTGCCCACATCGACGCCGATCCGCACTCCTGACCGCATCCGCTACCCGGCGACCGCGCGCGAGACGGCCTCGAGGGCCGCGCCGATCGCCTGGGTGTCGGTGCCGCCGCCCTGGGCGAGGTCGTCCTTGCCGCCTCCGCCGCCGCCGAGCACGCTCGCGGCGAGCTTGGCGAGGGCACCGGCCTTGGCGCCCGAGGCGCGAGCGGCCTCGGTGGTGGCCACGATGACCACGGGCTTGTCTCCGGCCACGGCGGCCAGTGCCACCACGGCCGCTCCGGTTCCGGATGCGGTGAGCGCCTCGCGCACACCCGTCACGAGTTGACGCAGCTCGTCGGCCGAGCGCAGAGTGCCGACGTTCTCGGCCACGAGCGTCACCGATCCCGCAGGCTGGGCCGTGGCGGCCAGATCCGGGATGCGGGTGGCGAGGACACCGGCCTCGAAGGCCGCGATCTTCTTCTCGGCGGCCTTGAGATTGGCGCTGAGGTCGGCGATCCGGCCTGCGAGCTCGTCGCGCGGCGCCTTGAGCGACGCGGTGAGCTGCGCCACGAGGGCGCGCTCGGCGGCGAACTCGCGGAACGCCTCGAGGCCCACGAGGGCCTCCACGCGGCGGTTGGTCGAGCCGATCGACGACTCGCCCTGCAGGTTGATCATGCCGATCTGGGAGCTCGAGGAGACGTGGGTGCCTGCGCAGAGCTCGCGCGACCACGGGCCGCCGATGTCGACCATGCGCACGACGTCGCCGTACTTCTCCCCGAAGAGCGCCATGGCGCCCATCGAGCGCGCCTCGTCGATCGGCAGCTCGCGCGTGACGACCTCGAGGTCGGAGCGGATGGCGATGTTCGCCTTCTCCTCGATCTCGGTGCGGGTCTCGAACGAGAGCGGCTGGTTCCACGAGAAGTCGAGCCGCATGTAGCCGGCCTTGTTGTAGGAGCCGGCCTGGTGCGCCTCGGAGCCGAGGGTCTCGCGGAGGGCCGCGTGGATGAGGTGGGTGGCGGAGTGCGCCTGGGTGGCACCGCGGCGCCAGTCGCGGTCCACGACGCTGCGAGCGGTGTCGCCCACGGCGATCTGGCCGCTCGTGACCTCGGCCCGGTGGCTCACGAGCCCCTTGACGGGCTTCTGCACGTCGAGCACGGTGAGCTCGAAGCCCTCGCCCACGATCGTGCCGGCGTCGGCCTCCTGGCCGCCGGACTCCGCGTAGAGCGCGGTCTCGGCGAGGATGACCTCGACCTGCTCCCCCGCCACGGCGCTCGTGACCGAGACGCCGTCGAGGATGAGGCCGAGCACGGAGCCCTCGGCCTCGAGCTCGTCGTAGCCACGGAACACGGTCTCGCCGAGGGCGCGGAACTGGCTGTAGACGGTGAGGTCGGTGATGCCGAGCTTCTTGGCCTTGGCATCGGCCTTGGCGCGCTGCTTCTGCTCGGCCATGAGCGACTCGAAGGCCACGCGGTCGACGGTGATGCCCGACTCCTCGGCGATCTCGAGCGTGAGGTCGATGGGGAAGCCGTAGGTGTCGTGCAGGAGGAACGCGGTGTCACCCGGGAGCTCAGCCACAGCAGCAACCGCACCGGCAGCATCCTGGGCGGCGGTGTCGGTCTTCAGCGTCGCCACGGCGAGGTCGAGGATCTGGGTGCCGCCCGTGAGGGTGCGCAGGAACGACTCCTCCTCGGCGTAGGCGCCGCGGGAGATGCGGGCGTAATCGGCCTCCACCTCGGGGTAGGCGGCCTTCATGGCGTCGCGCGAGGCCGTGAGCAGCTCGGGCATCGTGGCGGTGTCGACGCCGAGCAGGCGCATAGAGCGCACCGTGCGGCGGAGGAGTCGGCGCAGGATGTAGCCGCGGCCCTCGTTGGAGGGCGTCACACCGTCGCTCATGAGCATGAGAGCGGATCGCACGTGGTCGGCGACCACGCGCATCCGCACGTCGTCGTCGTGGTCGGCGCCGTAGCGCCGGCCGGAGATCTCGGCGGCGCGGTCGAGCACCGGGCGCACCTGGTCGATCTCGTAGAGGTTCTCGACGCCCTGCTTGAGGAACGCCACCCGCTCGAGGCCCATGCCGGTGTCGATGTTCTTGCGGGGCAGCTCGCCCAGGATCTCGAACTCGGTCTTGGAGGTTCCCTCGCCACGCAGGTACTGCATGAACACGAGGTTCCAGATCTCGATGTAGCGGCTCTCGTCGGCCGCCGGGCCGCCCTCCACGCCGTAGGCGGGGCCGCGGTCGAAGTAGATCTCGGAGCAGGGACCGGCGGGGCCGGGCTGGCCGGTCGACCAGTAGTTGTCCTCCTTGCCGAAGCGCTGGATGCGGGAATCCGGAACCCCGGCCACCCGCTTCCAGATGTCGATCGCCTCGTCGTCGTCCTCGTAGACGGTCACCCAGAGGTCGCGCTCCGCGAAGCCGAGGCCGCCGTCGGCCTCGCTCGAGGTGAGCAGCTCCCAGGCGTAGCCGATCGCGCCCTCCTTGAAGTAGTCGCCGAACGAGAAGTTGCCGTTCATCTGGAAGAACGTGCCGTGCCGGGTGGTCTTGCCGACCTCCTCGATGTCGAGGGTTCGGATGCACTTCTGCACGCTCGTGGCGCGCGGGTACGGCGCCGGCACGAGACCGGAGAGGTACGGGATGAACGGGACCATCCCCGCCACGGTGAACAGCAGCGACGGGTCGTCGGAGACGAGCGAGGCCGAGGGCACGACGGTGTGCCCCCGATCGCCGAAGAAGGTCAGCCAGCGGGAGCGGATGTCAGCGGTCTGCACCTCGCGGACTACTTGGCGTCGGCGATGGCGGAACGGAGTTCGGCCTCGCGCTCACGGTAGCCGTCGACGAGCGAGTCGCCGAACTCCTTGGTGCGCTTGTCGAGGTCCTTGAAGAACTGCTTGCCGCTCTTCGTCTGGTTGAACTGGTGGGCGGCCAGGAACCCGATGCCGATTCCGGCGATGAGCCACAGGATCTTCTTCATGTCGTTCTCCTCGTGCGAGTCGGTGCGAAAGCTCCGACCAGTTTAGTCCCGGCGGCGGATGCCCACGAGCGCGGTGCGCACGGCGGCGCTGAAGCCGGCGAGCTTGATCAGGGGCCCGCCGACGGAGGCGGCGAACAGCGCCACGAGCGACGAGACGTTGCCCGTGACCTCCTCGACGTTCTTCGTGATCGAGTCGACGCGGGCGAGCTGGCGGTTGGCCTCCTGCACCGTGACGGTCGACTCGGAGAGGATCGGCGTGATGCCGTCGCTGACGTCCTTGATCGAGTCGCGGGTCTGGTCGAAGACTCCCCCGAGCTTGACCAGGGGAATGGCGAGGAGTCCGACGAGCACGGCGAACACGCCCGCTGCGATGAGGCCGGCGATGTCTCCACCAGTCATTGTGAGTGCCCTTCGTTAGACAGAGAAAAGCGGGCCACCCGTGGGTGACCCGCTCTCCAGTATGCCGTGTCCGCTGTTAGCGGGCGGCGTAGTACTCCACGACGAGCTGCACTTCGCAGGTCACGGGGACCTCGGCGCGCTTCGGGCGGCGCTCGAGGCGCGCCTGGAGCTTGTCGAGCTCGACCGAGAGGTAGCCCGGGGTCTTCGGCAGGAGGTCGATGTGACCACCGGCAGCGGCGACCTGGAAGGGCTCGGTGCCCTCGGAGCGGGTCTTGACGTGGATGGTCTGGCCCGGCTTCACGCGGAAGGAGGGGCGGTCGACCAGCTGGCCGTCGACCAGGATGTGACGGTGCACGACCATCTGACGGGCCTGGGCGGTGGTGCGGGCGAAGCCCGAGCGCAGCACGAGGGCGTCGAGACGCATCTCGAGGAGCTCGACCAGGTTCTCACCGGTCAGGCCCTTGGCCTTGCGGGCCTCCTCGAACGCGATCTTCAGCTGCTTCTCGCGGATGCCGTACTGGGCGCGCAGACGCTGCTTCTCGCGCAGACGGACGGCGTAGTCGCTGTCCTGCTTGCGCTTGGTGCGGCCGTGCTCACCGGGAGCGTAGGGGCGCTTCTCGAGGTACTTGGCCGCCTTCGGGGTGAGCGGGATGCCGAGCGCCCGGGAGAGGCGGGTCTTGCTGCGCGTACGCGACTTGGTAGCCACTTACGTCCTTTCGTAGAAGTTCTTACAAGATGAATGCGCACAGGAGTGCGCGCGACCTCACGGAGGTCCAAGTAAGAGGGTGTGTGCCGGGCGCTCCGGCTAAAGGACGCGATCCCGTCATCGAGCATCGATCGGCAGCCGCTCCGAAATGACGCTGATTAGGCGTCTGCAAGATTAGCACAGCAACACGGGTCAACTCGGCTTTCCCCGCGTGATGTCGCGGAGTTTCTGCAGGCGCGCCGAGACCTCGCGCTCGTGCCCGTGGTCGGTGGGGTCGTAGTAGGTCTTGCCCACCAGCTCGTCCGGAAGGTACTGCTGCTTCACCACACCGACGTCGCTGTCGTGCGGGTACTTGTAGCCGTGGCCGTGGCCGAGGCGCTTGGCGCCCGCGTAGTGGGCATCCCGCAGGTGCTTGGGGACCCGGCCGAAGTTGCCGGCCTTCACGTCCGCGATCGCGGCGTTGATGCCCATGTAGGAGGCGTTCGACTTGGGGGCCGTGGCGAGGTACACGACCGCCTCGGCGAGCGGGATCCGCCCTTCGGGCATGCCGATCATCTGCACGGCCTCGGCGGCGGCCACGGCGATCGGCAGCGCCTGGGGGTCGGCGATGCCGATGTCCTCGGACGCCAGGATGATGACCCGGCGGGCGATGAACCGCGGATCCTCCCCCGCCTCGAACATGCGGGCCAGGTAGTGCAGTGAGGCGTCGACGTCGGAGCCCCGCACCGACTTGATGAAGGCGCTGATGACGTCGTAGTGCTCGTCGCCGTTGCGGTCGTAGCGGAGGAGTGCCCGGTCGACCGACTGCTCGAGCACGGCGCCCGTGATGAGCGGCACCTCGTCGTCGTCGTCCTCGGCGACGCCGGCCAGGGCCGTGGCGGCCGAGGCCTCGAGGGCGGTGAGGGCGCGGCGGGCGTCGCCCGACGCCATCCGGATGATCGCGGCGCGCGCCTCGGGATCGAGGGCGACCCTGTCGTTGAGGCCCCGCGCATCCGTCACCGCCCGGTCGATCAGCACGCCGAGGTCGTCGTCGGTCAGCTGCTCCAACGTGAGCAGGAGCGACCGCGAGAGCAGCGGCGAGATGACGGAGAAGGAGGGGTTCTCGGTGGTGGCCGCCACGAGGATGACCCAGCCGTT
>NZ_JAHFUY010000115.1 GCF_023264895.1 Herbiconiux sp.
CGGGCTGCGCGTCGACGGCGCAGCAGGTCACGACGAAGCGCGCCACGTAGAAGACGTTCTCGGGGTCGGCGGCATCGGGGGTGACGAACCCGACCGCGTCGACCGTCGCGCCCTCGAAGAACTCGGGCGACGAGATCTGGCCGAGCACCGAGGCCCAGTCCTTCACGGTGAAGGAGGAGAAGTCGCCGCCCACCGAGATCAGCTCGTCGTCGGCGAGCACGGGAGCCCCCGCGTTCATGTCGCGGTCGGCGGCGGTGGCGCTCGAGAGCGTGGCCGGGGGCACGATCACGAGGGCGAGCACGGTCGCGACCGCCACGGCCACCGACCCCGCCACGGCACCCGCTGCGGCGAGGCGCCCGCGTCGGCGCCGGCGCGCATCCGCACCGCCGTGTGCGTCGCCATGTGCATCGCCGTCGACGTCGTCGGAGTCGTGGGCGTGAGCGTGGTCATGGGCGTGCCCGTGATCGTGAGGGTGTGCGTGGTCGTGCATGTGGGCGCCGCCACCGCGCCCTCGGCCCCACGCGAATGCGACGCCCGCCACCACGAAGGCCGCCGCCACGGCCGCCATGATCATCGTGAACTCCACGTAGCGCGGGTGGATGTAGAGCGCGAGCCGCCCGGTCGCCCCGAGCCACAGCGTCGCCCCCACGAGCACCCCGGCGAGCACGAGCCCCTGCCAGAGCCCGATCCGCTCACGCAAGCTGGTTCACCACCAGCGCGACCACGACGGTCGCCATCGCCGCCACGAGCGAGATCTGCAGGATGGCGGTGCGCCGGTACGTGGTGCGCATGAGCGCGATCATCTTGAGGTCGATCATCGGACCGAAGACGAGGAACGCCACGATCGCCCCCGGCATGAACGTCGACCCGAGCGAGAGGGCGAAGAACGCGTCGACGTTGGAGCAGATCGAGATCACGAAGGCGAGGGCCATCATCACGAGGATCGACAGCAGCGGGTTCGACCCCAGCTCCACGAGCACCTCGCGCGGCACCGCCACCTGCACGAGCCCCGCGATGCCCGCGCCCAGCACGAGCGCCGGCAGCATGGTCGAGGTCTCGCGCACGAACATGTCGACGCTGCCGCCGAAGCGTCCGGCCCGCCCGCCACCGGTCTGCTCGGGAACCCGGCAGGCGGCGGCGAACCGGTCGGTGAGAATGCGCTCCGGTGCCGGATGCCGGCTGAACAGCCACCCCATCAGGTTCGCCACGAGGAAGCCGCCGACGATGCGGCCCACGAGGATCCCGTTCTCCCAGCCGAACGCCTGGTAGGTGGTGACGATCGTGATCGGATTCAGGATGGGCGCCGCGAGCAGGAACACGATCGACTCGGCCGGGGTGAAGCCGCGCAGCACGAGACCGCGGGCGAGCGGCACGTTGCCGCACTCGCAGACGGGCAGCAGCATCCCGATGAAGGAGATGCAGACCCGCCGCAGCACGCCGTTCCGCGGCAGCACCCGCGTGATGAGCTGCGGCGGGAGCCAGTGCTGCACCACGATCGAGAGCACGATGCCGAGCACGACGAACGGCAGCGACTCGACGATCACGCTGATCGAGAGGGTGAGGAAGTCCTGCAGCCGGGCCGGGAGGTCCCAGGCGCCGGAGCCACCGGTGGCGGCGCGCACGGCGACCACGAGGCCGAGCAGCCCGAGGCCGATCAGGGCGCCCCGACGCCAGCGGACGGCGGCGGATGGCTGCCCCATCCGGGTCGCCTGAATGCGGCCGGGAGTCGCCGCCACTCCGCGCGAGGGTCGGGTGGCGGTGGAGGGCATCACGGCTTTCGGGCAGGACCGGGTGGGACCCCGCGAGACTAGCCGAGCGCTCCGGCCCGCCCGGCCGACTTCACCGCCGGTTGGGCAGGAGTTCGCGCCGTGTTCGTGCGCACCCGGCGTGCCTCGTCTGCATCCTCGCCACACCCGATCCGCAGGCTCGGCCGCGGTGTGGTGGGATGGAGCCATGCCCGACGAAGCGCTCACCCCCACCACCGCCAGCCCTGCCCCGTTCCTCCTGGACGCGGGGGGGGACGTCGCGGCGAACCCCCTCGAGGCCGAGGCCGAGGCGGTCCGCGCCGAGGCCGACGGCTACGACGGCGTGCTCGCCATCGAGCTCAAGCACGATCCGTTCGTGAGCCTCGCCCTCTCGGCCCGCGCCACCTCGCGCGTGCGCCTCACGAGCGCGATCGCCGTGGCCTTCGCCCGCAATCCGATGAACACCGCGATGCTCGCCAACGACATCCAGCTCATCTCCGGCGGCCGGTTCGTGCTCGGGCTCGGCTCGCAGGTGAAGGCGCACATCGAGCGCCGCTTCGACATGCCCTGGTCGCATCCGGCTCGCCGCATGCGCGAGTACGTGCAGGCGGTCCGCGCCATCCAGCACGCCTTCGCCACGGGCGAGCGCCTGAAGTTCGAGGGCGAGTTCTACTCGCACACCCTCCTCCCCCCGATGTTCAGCCCGGGCGCGAACCCGCACGGAGCCCCGCCGATCGTGGTCGCGGGCGTGGGCGAGCTCATGACCGAGGTCGTGGGCGAAGTGGCCGAAGGGCTCCTCGTGCATCCGCTCACCACGCGCCGCTACCTCGACGAGGTCACCCTGCCCGCCCTCGCGAAGGGGCGCGCGACGAGCGGTCGCACCGACCCCGTGGAGCTCAGCCTGCCCGCCTTCATCGCGATCGGCGACGGCCAGGCCGAGGTCGACTCCGCCGTGCGTGCCGTGCGCAAGCAGATCGCGTTCTACGGATCGACGCCGTCGTACCGGGGGGTGCTCGAGACGAACGGGTGGGGGGAGCTGTACGAGCCGCTGCACGCGGGGTCTCTGCGCGGGGAGTGGGAGGCGATGGCCGATCTCGTGCCCGATGAGATGCTCGAGGCCATCGCTACGATCGGGTCGCCGGCGGAGGTGGCGGAGGGGCTGCGGGCTCGGTACGCGGGGGTCATCCAGCGGTTGTCGTTCAATGCGCCTTATGCGGTGGATCCGACTGTATGGGCGGAGCTGAAGCGCGAACTGGGCGCCTGACCTGACCCCACTTCCGCTCCACCAGTGCGGGGTAGCGCCAACCGTCCGAAACCCACGGTTTTCGAGCAGTTGGCGCTACCCGGCAGCGTCAGGAGCGGGTGTGGGCTCTCGCGTAGGCGGCCAGGGCGTCGGCGGAGGTCTCGTGGTCGACCGTGTCGGGTTCGCCTGAGGTGGTGATGGTTCCGGCGAGGGCGCCCTGCACGAAGAGGGGGATGGAGCCGCCGTGGGCCTTCATGGTGGCGTGGTCGAGGGCGGGATCCGTGAGGGTCTCGAAGGGGGTGCCGGCCTCCTCGAAGCGGCGGCGCACGAGGAGGGAGGGCTGCGAGAAGTGGCGCACGACCGCCGCCTTGCCCGCGAGCCAGGGGTCGTTGCCCGTGTCGGTGGCGCCGAACTTGGAGCGGAAGACGGTGTCGTCGCCCAGCACGATCTCCACGGCGAGGTCGAGCCCGCGCTCGCGGATGAGCATCGACGCGATCACGCCGAGCTCGAAGGCGTCCGCGTTGGTGAACGAGGAGACATCGAAGGGCTCCGCGGCCTCGAGGGATGCGACCGTGAAGGGGTTCTCGGCGAGGGCGGTCTCGCGGGCCGTGCCGGCGGCGCTCACGGCACGCGGCCGATCCACTCGGGGGTCGCGAACTTCGTGCGCACCAGCTCCTCGGCGGCCGCGCGCTCCTCGGGCGTGATCTCGGAGGGGGCCGCGCCGTAGAGGCCCGTGAAGGTCGAGATGAGGCGGTCGATGATCTCGGCGCGGGGCAGGCCCGTCTGGCTGCGGAGCGGATCGACGCGCTTGGCCGCCGACTTCGTGCCCTTGTCGCTCATCTTCTCGCGGCCGATGCGGAGCACCTGCACCATCTTCTCGCCGTCCATGTCGTAGCTGAGCGTGGCGTGGTGGAGCACCGCGCCGTTGCCGAGCCGCTTCTGCGCGGCACCGCCGATCTTGCCCTTCGCCGACGAGATGTCGTTGAGCGGCTGGTAGAACGCCTCGATGCCGAGGGACTTCAGCGCCGTGATGACCCACTCGTCGAGGAACGCGTAGGAGTCGGCGAACGACATGCCCTGCACGAGCGCCGCGGGGGCGTAGATGGAGTAGGTGACGACGGAGTTGGCGTCCATGAACATCGCCCCGCCGCCCGAGATGCGGCGCACGATCTCGAAGCCGTACTTCTCGGCGTTGGCCGGGTCGACCTCGTTCTTCACCGACTGGAAGCTGCCGATCACGACGGCGGGCTCGTTCCACTCCCAGATGCGCAGGGTGGGCTTGCGGCGGCCCTCGCCCACCTCAATGGCGAGCACCTCGTCGAGGGCGAGCTGCATCTGCGGGCTCTCGGCGCCGGTGTGGATGAGCTGCCACTCGTAGGCGTCGAACGTCGTGGCCTTCGCGACGGCGCGACGCACGGCGACGGCCACGGCTTCGGCGGAGAAGCCGAGCAGCACGGCGCCTTCGGGCAGGGCGCCCTTGACGGCGGCGGTGATGGTGGCGGCGTCGCTGTCGACCGGCAGCCCCTCGACGGCCGCGTCGATGAGCGGCAGCGCGTCGTCGGGCTCGAGGAAGAAGTCGCCGGCCAGCCGGAACCCGCTGATCCGCCCCTCGTCCTCCTCGAGGTCGACCACCACGAGCTTGCCGCCCGGAACCTTGTACTCACCGTGCATGAACGCCCTCCTCGGCTCCCTCCCACCCTACTTCGGGCGGCCCCGCCCCTCCCCTCCCCCCCACTTGACACAAGATGTGCCAAGTCGGCGCTTTTCGGCGCACCTACTGTCAAGTCGCGCGAGCCTCCTGGCGACGAGTAGTCGCCCCCTCCGCCGACTTGACACAAGATGTGCCAAGTGGGCATTTTTCGGCCCATCTTCTGTCAAGTCGCGGATACGTGAGCGGCGGGTCGGGGGCATGGCTTCCCGACTTGACACAAGATGTGCCAAGTCGAAGGTTTTGGGCGCACTTACTGTCAAGTCGCGGAAATGAGTGGGGGGGCAGGCGCAGGGCGCGAGCGGGCCAGGCGAGCGAGCGGGCGGGGCGGGGGCGCGCGGCTACCTCGGGCCCGCCGTGCGGTAGCGGTGCTCGGGGCGGCCCGTGGCGCCGTACTGGAGTTCGATCGCGAGCTGGCCCTCGTGCGCGAGCGACGAGAGGTAGCGCTGGGCCGTCGCACGCGAGATGCCGATCCGCTCGGCGATGGCCGGCGCCGACAGGGCGGTCCCGGATGCGGCGAGCGCCTCGAGCACAGCCGTTTCCGTGGGCGAACGGCGGGCCCCCGGAGCGCCGCCCCCCGCACCACCCGCGCCGTGCAGCACCCGGCGCGCGCGGTCGACGGTGGACTGATCGAGCTCCGGCTGCGCGTCGAGCAGGTTGCGGTAGCGGGTGTAGGCGCGGAGCTGCTCGGCGAGCTCCTCGTCGGCGAACGGCTTCACGAGGTAGGCGAACGCCCCGCGCTGGAACGCCCGCCGCACGGCAGAGGCGGTCACGGCGGCCGAGAGCACGATCGCATCGACGTCGATCGCGCGCACGAGGTCGAGCCCCGATCCGTCGGGGAGGTAGATGTCGGCGAGCACGAGATCGGGCTGCACCGACTCCACGAGCTCCCGCGCCTCGGCCACCGTGCCCGCGGCGCCCGCCACGACGAATCCGTCGACACCCTCGACGATGCGGGTGTGCAGCCGCGCCACCCGGAAGTCGTCGTCGACCACCACCACCCGGAACCTCGCAGCGCTCACGACCCGTCCTCCCTCTCGAACTGCTCCTCGAGCCGCGCGCAGAACACCGCGCCGTGCGGCAGGCCCGACGTCGTGCGCACGTCGCCCCCTCCCGCCATCGCGAGCCACAGCTCCCCACCGTTCCGCCGCGCCACCTCCGCCGACAGCCGGAGCCCGATCCCGTGCCCGTGCGCCGCCTCGCCGGCGGCCCCGCCGACGTCGGCGGCACCGCGCGCACTCGCTCGGCCCAACCCGCCACCGGCATCCGCCGCGTCCGACGCGCCCGGGACCACCGGCGCATCCAGCGCAGCACTTTCGTCAACCGCGCTCGGCGCATCCGCCGCTTCCGGCGTCCTCGGCGCGCCCGAGGCCACCGGCGCATCCCGCGCAGCCCTCTCGCCGACCGCGCTCGGCGCATCCGCCGTTCCGTCCGGCGCGTCCCCGTCGTCCGATGTGGCAGTCCCGGACGCATCCGCGTCGGCGAGCGGATCGCGCACGGCCCCGTCGCCCGAGTCCATCACCGAGAGGTGCAGCTCGTCGCCGTGCCGGAGCGCCTCCACCTCCACCCAGCGCGGAGTGCGAAGCGAAGCGGCCGCCGCCGCGATGCCATTGTCGACGAGGTTGCCGAGCACGGTCGTCACGTCCTCCGGATGCCTCAGCGACCCGACCACGTCGGCATCCGGCCCCACCCGCAGCAGCACGCCGCGGCGCTCCGCCTCGATCGCCTTCGCCCCGAGGAACGCCTGCAGGTACGGCTCCCGAATGCGCCCGGCCCCCTCGAGCGGGAAGCGCACCGGCCCGTGGTCCCCCACCTCGGCGAGGTACTCGAGCGCCTCCTCGGTGTCGCCGGCGCGCACGAGCCCCGTCACCACGTGGATGCGGTTGGCGAACTCGTGCCGCTGCTCCCGGAGCGCGCTCGCGAGGGTGCCGACGGCGGTCAGCCGCCGCGTGAGGTCCTCGACGTCGGTCACGTCCCGCACGATCACCACCCGCCCGAGCAGGCGCCCCTCGCGCCGCACCTCGTGCACGTCGACGAACAGCATCCGCGCCCCCACGACGAGCGGCCCGCCCGCCCCCGCCCCCGCCCCCGCTGAGTCGCGCCGAAGTGTCCCCATTCCGCCGTTCTCGCCCGTTCTGAGAGCACTTGGGCGCGACTCGGCGGCGGGGGCGGAGGGGGTGGCGGCGGAGGCGGCGGGGGTGGGGGCGGAGGTGGAGGACGCGCGGGATGCGTCAGCCGCGCGGGATGCGTCAGGCACCCGGGACGCGCCGGGCACCGGGGATGCGTCCCGCACGCGGGGCTCGTCGGGCATCCGGGCCGCGCGGATGCGCGCCAGCACCTCCGGGTGCGGCACCGCCTCGGCGAGCGGGAGGCCGACCGGCGAGCGGAGGCCGAGCAGGAGGGCGGCGCGGTCGTTGCAGACGGTCACGACGTCCGAGGTCGAGAGCCCGAGGACCCCGTCGTCGACGCCCTGCAGCACCGCCTGCTGGTCGTGCACGAGCGCGAGCAGCTCCTCGGGCTCGAGGCCCAGCGTCTTCCTCCGCAGCCGGCGTGCGATGAAGGTGGCCAGCAGCGCCCCCACCCCGAGCGCGAGGGCGGTCGTGAGCGCCACGGGAACCGCATCCGACAGCACGGTCGACCACACCTCGGCCGGCGGCAGCCCCACCGAGACCTCCCCCACGATCGTCTCCGGCGAGACCACCCCGAAGATCGGCACCTTCGCCCGCGCGGAGTCGCCGAGCGTCCCGCGCTCCCAGCTCACGACCTCCTCGCCGCGGAGAGCGGCATCCGGGCTCGTCGACACCGGATCGCCGATCTCCGCGGGGTTCGGATGCGCCAGGCGCCGCCCCGTGTCATCGGTGATCACCACGAAGAGCGCCCCCGTGCGCGCCTCGACCGAGCGCGCGTAGTCGTCGAGGTCGCCCGCCACGAGCTGCGCATCCGTCGACGCGACCGCCCGCCTCGACTCCTCCTCGGCCGCCGCCCTCACATCCGGTGTCGACGCCACGCTCTGCGCCACCCGCAGCGCCGACTCCTGGGTCTGCTGCACGAGCCGGTTGAACGCCGTCACCGCGAAGAGCGCGGTCGTGATGAGCGAGACCGCGATCATCGCGAGCACGATCGACCGGTTCACCTGCGTGGTGAAGCGAGCACCGTGCACCCGAGCGCCGCGCTCCCCCGCACCGTGCCCCGTCGCACTCCGCCTCGTCGCCATCCCCGCATGCTAGCCCCGCACATCCGGAGCCTGCTGAGCAGAACGAGCAGAACGCGCTCAATGCTCGATTCGCGCCCAATGCGCACTACCGCGCGCCCCCGCCCGGCGCCTCTTTAGTGTGACGGGACCAGCCGCGCACAGCCGGCGCAGACGGAACAGACGAAGGAGTCTCTCGTGCTCGTCCTACTCGGATTCGGAATGGTCGCCACCTTCATGGTGCTGATCATGACCAAGCGGATGACCCCGGTCCTCGCGCTCATCATCGTCCCCACCATCTTCGGCCTGTTCGCGGGAGCCGGTCTCGGCATCGGCGACATGGCGATGGAGGCCATCGGCGGCCTGGCCCCCACGGCCGCCCTGCTGATGTTCGCCATCATCTACTTCGGCCTGATGATCGACGTGGGGCTGTTCGATCCGCTCGTGCGCATCATCCTGAGGATCGTCGGCCACGACCCCGTGAAGGTCGTCGTGGGCACGGCGCTCCTCGCCGCGGTGATCTCGCTCGACGGCGACGGATCCACCACGTTCATCGTGGTCACGAGCGCCCTGCTGCCGATCTACCTGCGTCTCGGGCTCAGCCCGGTGGTGCTCACCTGCATCGCGGGCCTCGCCAACGGCACCATGAACATCCTCCCCTGGGGCGGCCCCACGGCCCGCGCCGCCGCCGCGCTCGACCTCTCGCCGAGCGACGTGTTCGTGCCGATGATCCCCTCGATGCTCGTGGGCCTCGCCATCATCTTCGTCTTCGCCTGGCACCTCGGCCTGATGGAGCGCAAGCGCCTCGGCACCATCGACCTCCCGGACGAGGCGGATGCGGCGACCGGCGGCACCCGCGGTTCCCGCAGCACGCGCGGCACCGGATCCGGCACCTCCGGCACCTCTGGCACCTCCGGCAAGGACCCCCGCGGCGCCGGCAGCCGCGCCGCCGCCGGCACGCAGGTGCGCCGCATCTCGACCACGTCGCTCAAGGCGATCGTGAACCCCGCCGACACCGCGATGGCCGACACCATGCTCGACCCCCAGCGCCCCACGCTCCGCCCGAAGCTGTTCTGGTTCAACCTCGTGCTCACGGTCGCCGTGATGGTGCTGCTCGTGGCCGACGTGCTGCCGCTCGCCTACGTCTTCATGGCCGGAAGCGCCATCGCCATCATCGTGAACTTCCCCCGCGTCTCGCAGCAGGCCGAGCGGATCGTGGCGCACGCGCCGTCGATCGTCGGCGTCGTCTCGATGGTGCTCGCAGCCGGCGTGCTGATCGGCGTGCTCGAGGGCACGGGCATGGTCGACGCCATGGCGGCCTGGGTGGCGGGCTCGATCCCGGCCGAGCTCGGCGCGTTCTCGGCGGTCATCACCGGACTCCTCAGCATCCCGATGACCTTCTTCCTCTCCAACGACGCCTTCTACTTCGGCATCCTCCCGGTGCTCGCCGAGAGCGCCTCCGCCTTCGGCATCGACCCCGTCGACATGGCGCGCGCCTCCATCACCGGCCAGGTCGTGCACATGCAGAGCCCGCTCGTGCCCGCCATCCTGCTGCTGGTCTCGCTCGCGGGGGTCAACCTCGGCGACCACCACAAGAAAGTGCTCTGGCGCGCGGTCGTCGTGGCCCTCGCGATGCTCGTCGTGGGCGTCGTCATCGGTGCCATCGGCATCGGCTGAACCGGCCGATGAGCGAGCGGATGACCGGGCCGCGTCACCACCACGCGGTCACCACGCGAAACGCGCCGATAACACGCCGTTCACGCCCACCCCTTAACGTGGAAGCATGACCGACATGATCACCCGCGATGCCCGCCGCCTCGCGACCGCCCGCGCCCTGCTGTTCGACCTCGACGGCGTGCTCACCCCCACGGTCGACGTGCACATGCGGGCCTGGTCACGCCTGTTCACCCCGCTCCTCGAGGCGCACGGCGCGGCGCCGTACAGCGACGACGACTACTACCTCCACATCGACGGCAAGCCGCGCGTCGACGGGGTGCGCTCGCTCCTGGCCTCGCGCGGGCTGTCGCTGCCCGAGGGCACTCCGGATGACGCCGCCGGCGACGGCACCGTGTGGGCGCTCGGCAACCGCAAGAACGACGCCTTCGCCGCCGAGCTCGCCGAGAACGGGATGGCGCCCTACCCGGGCTCCCTCGACTTCCTGACCGCGGCGCTCGATGCGGGCTACGGGGTCGCCGTGGTCTCGAGCTCGCGGAACGCGGATCCGGTGCTCAGGGCCGCCGGCATCCGGGATCGCTTCGCGGTCGTCGTCGACGGCGTCGTGGCCGCGCGCGAGGGCATCGCGGGCAAGCCGGCGCCCGACACCTACCTGCGTGCCGCCGAGCTGCTCGGCTTCACGGCGGAGGAGTGCGTCGTGCTCGAGGACGCGCACTCGGGCGTGCAGGCCGGGCGCGACGGCGGTTTCGGGCTCGTGGTGGGCGTCGACCGGGGGGTCGGGCCGCAGCTGCTGCTCGATTCCGGCGCCGACATCGTGGTCGACGATCTCGCCGAGCTGCTCCCCGCACTCCGGTAGCCTCCGGCTCCGTTACCATCGATCGACCGCGCCGCGGTCACCGACCCTCTCGCTGCCCTCCCGAGAAAGCCCGCGATGAACCCCATCACCTCCGATCCGCTCGACCGTTCGCAGTTCCCCGTCGACGAATGGGCGCTCACCGAGGCCGAGTTCCACACCGCCACCCAGGGTCGCACCGAGACCCTGTTCTCCGTCGGCAACGGCTATCTGGGGATGCGCGGCAACTTCGAGGAGGGTCACAAGGCCTACGCCGAGGGCACCTTCATCAACGGCTTCCACGACACCTGGCAGATCCGCCACGCGGAGGAGGCCTACGGCTTCGCGCGGGTGGGCCAGACGATCGTCAACGCGCCCGACGCCCGCGTCATCCGCCTCTACGTCGACGACGAGCCCTTCGTGGTGGCCGACGCCGATGTGATCGAGTACTCCCGCCGCCTCGACTTCCGCACCGGCGTGCTCGAGCGGGTCGTGGAGTGGCGCACCCCCTCGGGCAAGCGCGTGCTCATCCGCTCGTGCCGGCTGGTCTCGTTCACCGACCGCCACCTCGCCGTGATCGACTACGAGGTCACGATGCTCGACTCGGATGCGTCGCTGCTCATCTCGAGCCAGATCCTCAACCGCCAGGACCGCGTCGACGAGTACACGCCGGCCCCCGGCACGGGCTCGAACGGCTCCATCCCCGACCCGCGGAAGGCCTCGGGCTTCGCCGACCGCGTGCTGCTCCCGCGGGTGAAGACCGTGCGCGAGGGCCGCTACATCCTGGGCTACCGCACCGCCAACTCGGGCATGACCCTCGCTGTCGGTGCCGAGCACCACCTCGAGACCAGCAACGAGTGGGACGAGACGTCGCAGATCGACGACGACATCGCCAAGCAGGTCTACCGGATCCGCGCCAAGGCCGGGCAGCGCACGCGCCTGGTCAAGACGATCGCCTACCACACGTCGTCGACGGTGCCCACGACCGAGCTGGCCGACCGCTGCAACCGCACGCTCGACCGCATCCGGGAGGAGCCGATCGAGGAGGTCTTCGCGCGGCAGACCGAGTGGCTCGACGACTTTTGGCGCCGTTCGGATGTGCAGATCGAGGGGCACCCGGATGTGCAGCAGGCGGTGCGCTGGGATCTCTTCCAGCTCGCGCAGTCGACCGCGCGCACCGACGGCGGGGGCATCGCCGCGAAGGGCGTCTCGGGCTCCGGCTACGGCGGGCACTACTTCTGGGACACCGAGATCTACGTGCTGCCCTTCCTCACCTACACGTCGCCGCAGGTGGCGAGGAACGCGCTGCGGTTCCGGCAGGGCATGCTGCCCGCCGCCCGTGAGCGTGCGGTGGAGCTGAACCAGCGCGGCGCGCTGTTCCCGTGGCGCACCATCAACGGCCTGGAGTCGTCGGCGTACTACGCGGCGGGCACGGCCCAGTACCACATCGACGCCGACATCTCCCATGCGCTCTCGCAGTACGTGGCGGCCACGGGCGACGTCGACTTCCTCGCCCGCGGGGCGATCGACATCCTCGTCGAGACGGCGCGGATGTGGGCGGACCTCGGCTTCTGGCGGGGGCGCGGCGGTTCGACGGATCCGGAGACGTCGTCGTTCCACATCCACGGCGTGACCGGCCCGGACGAGTACACCACGGTGGTCAACGACAACCTCTTCACGAAC
>NZ_JAHFUY010000116.1 GCF_023264895.1 Herbiconiux sp.
AACAACCCCTTCGCGAGCCAGCAGGGCATGCAGGGCGCAGGAGCCGGCAACGGCATCCCCCGCCCCGGTGCTCCCCGCCCCGGCGCCCCCCGTCCGGGTGCTCCGCGCCCCGGCGCCCCCCGTCCGGGTGCTCCCCGCCCCGGTGGCCCCGGTGGCTTCCAGCGCCCGGGCACCGGTGCAGGCTTCCGTCCGGGCGCTGCCCAGGGTGGCGGCGCACGCCCCGCTCCCGGCAGCCCCGGCTTCCGCGCCGGTGGCGCCCCCGGTGGCTTCGCGCCGCGTCCGGGTGCCGGCGGTCGTGGCCGTGGTCCCGGTGGTGGAACCGCCGGAGCGTTCGGTCGCGGTGGCGGCAAGAGCAAGGCCCGCAAGTCCAAGCGCACGAAGAGGGCTGAATTCGAGCTGCGCGAGGCCCCGTCGCTGGGTGGCGTGAGCGTTCCCCGCGGCGACGGCAACACCGTCATCCGCCTGCGTCGTGGCGCGTCGATCACCGACTTCGCCGACAAGATCGACGCGAGCCCCGGAAACCTCGTGACCGTGCTGTTCCACCTCGGTGAGATGGCGACGGCCACGGAGTCGCTCGACGAGGCCACCTTCCAGGTGCTCGGCGAAGAGCTCGGCTACAAGATCATGGTCGTCTCCCCCGAGGAGGAGGACCGCGAGCTGCTCGAGGGCTTCGACATCGACCTCGACCAGGAGCTGGAGGACGAGACCGACGAGGAGCTCGAGATCCGGCCCCCCGTCGTCACCGTCATGGGTCACGTCGACCACGGAAAGACGCGTCTTCTCGACGCGATCCGGAACGCGAACGTGGTCGCCGGCGAGGCCGGTGGCATCACGCAGCACATCGGTGCCTACCAGGTCGTCACCGAGCACGAGGGCCGCGAGCGGCCGATCACCTTCATCGACACCCCGGGTCACGAGGCGTTCACCGCCATGCGTGCTCGTGGTGCGCAGGTGACCGACATCGCGATCCTCGTGGTCGCCGCCGATGACGGCATCATGCCGCAGACGATCGAGGCGCTGAACCACGCCCAGGCGGCCAACGTGCCGATCGTGGTCGCGGTCAACAAGATCGACAAGCCCGACGCCAACCCGGCCAAGGTGCGCCAGCAGCTCACCGAGTACAACCTCGTGGCCGAGGAGTACGGCGGAGACGTCATGTTCGTCGACGTGTCGGCGCGCAACGACATCGGCATCCAGGACCTGCTCGACGCAGTGCTCCTCACCGCCGACGCCGGGCTCGACCTGCGGGCGAACCCCAACAAGGATGCTCGCGGTGTGGCCATCGAGGCCAAGCTCGACAAGGGCCGCGGCGCCGTCGCGACCGTACTCATCCAGTCGGGAACGCTCCGCGTGGGCGACGCGATCGTGGCCGGAACCGCCTACGGGCGTGTTCGTGCCATGGTCGACGAGAACGGCGAGACCGTCACGGAGGCGACCCCGTCCCGTCCGGTCCAGGTGCAGGGACTCTCGTCCGTGCCCCGCGCCGGCGACACCTTCCTCGTCACCGAGGAGGACCGCACCGCGCGTCAGATCGCCGAGAAGCGTGAAGCCGCTGAGCGCAACGCCTCGCTGGCCAAGGCCCGCAAGCGCATCTCGCTCGAGGACTTCACCCGTGCACTCGAAGAGGGCAAGGTCGAAGCGCTCAACCTCATCATCAAGGGTGACGTCTCCGGTGCCGTCGAGGCACTCGAGGAGTCGCTGCTCAAGATCGAGGTCGACGACAGCGTGCAGCTGCGCATCATCCACCGCGGTGTGGGTGCCGTCACGGAGTCCGACGTCAACCTGGCGACGGTCGACAACGCGATCATCATCGGGTTCAACGTGCGACCCGACACGAAGGCGCGCGAGCGTGCTGCCCGAGAAGGCGTGGACATCCGCTTCTACTCGGTCATCTACAACGCTCTCGACGACATCGAGTCCTCGCTCAAGGGCATGCTCAAGCCCGAGTTCGAAGAGGTGCAGTCGGGTGTGGCCGAGATCCGCGAGATCTTCCGCTCGTCGAAGTTCGGCAACATCGCCGGTGTCATCGTGCGGTCGGGAACGATCACGCGAAACGCCAAGGCGCGCGTCATCCGCGAGGGTGTCGTGGTCGGGGACAACCTGGCCATCGAGTCGCTGCGTCGCTTCAAGGACGACGTCACCGAGGTGCGCACGGACTTCGAGGCCGGTATCGGTCTCGGCAAGTTCAACGACATCCAGATCGGTGACGAGATCGAGACCATTGAGATGAAGGAGAAGCCGCGGGTCTAACCCGTGGCCGGGAGCCCGCCGTGGTCCGGTGTTCCCCTCACGCTTAGGATTGGGCTTCGCCCAAAGGCGCGTGAGGAGAACACCGGACCACGGCGGGCTCCCTCCTGTTGGACTCATGGCTTAGTAGGGAAGTAGGGAAAAGGGATGGCTGATCCGGCTCGGGCCGCCAAGATGGCGGATCGTATCAAGGTGATCGTGGCCAAGCGGCTGGAGAAGGGGATCCGGGATCCTCGTCTCGGGTTCGTGACGATCACGGACGTGCGGGTGACCGGGGATCTGCAGCACGCCTCGATCTTCTACACCGTGTACGGCGACGAGAAGGAGCGTGCCGACTCGGCCGCCGCCCTCAAGTCGGCGACCGGCATGCTGCGGAGCGAGGTGGGCCGCAACATCACGGCACGCCTCACGCCGTCGCTCGAGTTCATCGCGGATGCTCTGCCCGAGAACGCGAAGGTGCTCGAAGACCTGCTGGCCGAGGCCCGCAGTCGCGACGCCGCGGTCGAGGGGCTCGCGAAGTCGGCGCAGTACGCCGGTGACGAGGATCCCTATGTGAAGCCTCGTGTGATCGGCGACGAGGCTCAGGACGAGGCCGACGAGGCCGACGAGGCCGACGAGGACGACTCCGCGGCCGACAAGGCCTAGGGCAGCGCGAAGACGTCGTCGCCGACGGCCACGATGAGGCCGTCGGCGAGGAGCCCCGCCACGGCGCGTCCGTAGCGCGCGGGATCGGTCACGGCCTCGCCGAGCCGACTCCCGGGCACCGGATGCTCCGTGGCGCGCAAGACCCGCAGCACGGCTCCGCGGGCCTGCCGGTCCGAGCCCTCGTAGGCCTTCTGCACCGGCCGCCTCGCCACCTCGAGCTCGGGGTAGCCGGCGGCCCGCCAGGCGCACTGCGCGGCGAGCGGGCAGAGGTCGCACTTCGGCGACCGGGCGGTGCAGATCAGGGCGCCGAGTTCCATCATGCCCGCGTTGAAGCGCGCGGCGTCGCCGTCGTCGTCCGGCAGCAGCGCGGTCATGGCCGGCAGGTCGCGCTTGGCGTTGGGCGCTGCGGCATCCGGGAGCCCCTCGACGGCCCGGGCGATGACGCGGCGGATGTTCGTGTCGACCACCGGGTGCCGGTCGCCGTAGGCGAACACCGCGATGGCGCGCGCCGTGTAGTCGCCGATGCCGGGAAGACCGAGCAGGGTCGGCACGTCGCGGGGCACGATGCCGTCGTGCTCTTCGGTGATGGCGACCGCGCAGGCGTGCAGGCGCAGAGCCCGCCGCGGGTAGCCGAGCGACTGCCAGGCACGGACGGCCTCGCCGGGCGCCTCCGCCGCGAGGGCGGCGGGCTCCGGCCAGCGCGTGAGCCACTCATCCAGGCGCGGGATGACCCGCACCACGGGCGTCTGCTGCAGCATGAACTCGCTCACGAGGGTGCCCCACGGCGGGAAGCCGGGGCGTCGCCAGGGGAGATCCCGCGCGTGCAGGGCGAACCAGTCCACGACCGCGGCGGCGAAGGCGGTGGCGGGCATCCTCTCAGCCTAGGGGCGACAGGCCGCGCCGCTCTCGTGCTTAGACTCGGAGCATGGTCACCCCCGCCACGCCCGCGAGCGAGTTCACCGACGCGCTGAGCGCCGAGATCCGGCACAACTACCGCCTGGGCCGGGTGATCGTGGCCGTCGACGGCCTCGACTCCACCGCGGCCTTCGCCGACGAGCTCGCCGGCTCGTTCGAGCGCGCAGGAGCGCACGCCGTGCGGGCGTCGCTCGAGGGGTTCCTGCGGCCGCGCGCCGCCCGGGAGCTCCGGGGGGCCGACTCGGGTGCCGGGTACTACTTCGACCGCTATGACACCGACACCGTGAAGCGCGTGCTGATCGAGCCGTTCCGCTTCGGCGGCAGCGCGGGCTTCCAGACGCAGGGCTTCGATGCCGCTCGCGACGTGCCGGCGGAGTCGCGGTGGCTCACGGCCCCCGCCGACGCCGTGCTCGTGCTCGACGGGCCGTTCCTGCAGCGGCCGGGCCTCAAGGGCCAGTTCAACTACACCGCCTACGTCGAGAGCCTCTGGTTCGCGCAGGGCGAGGAGGTGCGCGAGGCCGACCGGCTCTACCAGGCCGAGGCCGGACCCCGCTTCGGTGCCCAGGCCATCATCGACCTGGCCGACCCCGCGCATCCGCGCCGCGTGTTCGCCGACTCGTGCTGAGCCGGCGACTGTTAGTGTCGCAGGCGTGAAATCCCCGTCCTCCACCGCCAGCGGCATCCTGCTCGTCGACAAGCCCGCGGGGCACACGAGTCACGACGTCGTGGCGCGCACCCGCCGGCTCGCCTGCACCCGCAAGGTGGGGCACGCGGGCACCCTCGACCCCATGGCCACGGGCCTGCTCGTGCTCGGCGTGAACAGCTCGACCCGCCTGCTCACCTACGTGGTGGGGCTCGACAAGGAGTACCTCGCCACCGTGCGTCTCGGTGCCGCCACCACGACCGACGACGCCGAGGGCGAGCTCGTGCAGGCGGCTCCGGCCGGGTCGCTCGACGGGCTGACACCGGATGCCGTGGCTCGTGCGTTCGAGACGCAGCACGGCACGATCGTGCAGGTGCCGAGCTCGGTGAGCGCCATCAAGGTCGACGGCAAGCGCGCCTACGCCCGCGTGCGGGCGGGGGAGGACGTGGTGCTCGAGGGCCGCACCGTCACGATCTCCGAGGTCGAGCTGCTCGGCGAGGCCCGCCGCGGCGAGACCGACGACGGAGCGTTCCTCGACGTCGACGTGCGCGTGGTGTGCTCCTCGGGCACCTACATCCGGGCCATCGCCCGCGACGTGGGCGACCTGCTCGGCGTGGGCGGCCACCTCACGGCCCTCCGGCGCACCCGCATCGGCCCGTTCGCCGTGCCAGACGCCCGCACCCTCGACGACCTCCTCGAGCGCGGTGAGCGGGGCGAGGCGCTCGAGCTCCTCGACGCGGCCGACGTGGCCTCCCGGCTCTTCCCGCGCCTCGACGTCGACGCCGCCGAGGCCACCGCGCTCGGGCACGGCCAGCGGATCGCGCTGCCAGAGGGCCGCGTGCCGGCCGCGGAGGCGGACGGGGTGCTGCTCGCCGCCGTGACCCCGGCCGGCCGGCTGCTCGGCCTGGTCGAGAGACGCGGCAGCACCGGCAAGAGCGTCGTGAACTTCCCGCCCGACGAGTACCAGGAGGCCCAGCCGTGATCGAGTGGTTCACCATCGTCCAGGTCGCCATAGCGACCGTCGGCGGGCTGCTCGCGGTCATCCTGGGCCTCGCGGGCAAGAAGCCGAACGACCTCGTGATGGGCATCGCCGCGCTCGTGGAGCTGCTGCTGATCGTGCAGCTCGTGATGGCAATCGCTTCCCCCGCCTTCGGCAACAACGCGACGGGCGACGTGCTCGAGTTCTACATCTACCTCGTGTCGGCGGTGCTGCTGCCGATCGCCGGCGGCTTCTGGGCGCTGATCGAGCGCAGCCGCTGGAGCACCGTCATCCTGGGCGCCCTGTGCCTCGCCGTGGCCGTGATGGTCTACCGGATGAACGCCATCTGGTTCGTGCAGGGCGCCTGAGTGCGGGGCCTGGGCCGCGTGGCCTCCGCGGTGCCATAAACTCGTAACGCCATGGCCCACGACACCCTTGCTCCCGCTCCGAAGACCCGCGCCCGTGGTGTGGGCCGGGTGCTCATCATCGTCTACGTCATCCTCGCCCTCGCCGCCACCGGCCGTTCGGTCTACGAGTTCATCGCGAAGTTCGACGAGGCACCCTTCGCCTACTCGCTCTCGGCGGTCGCCGCCGTCGTCTACATCGTCGCCACCATCGCCCTCATCGCGCCCGGGCCGGTGTGGTACCGGGTCGCGTGGATCGCCATCACCTTCGAGCTCATCGGAGTGCTGACGGTGGGAACCCTCAGCCTCTTCCTGCCCGAGCTGTTCGCCGAGGCCTCCGTGTGGTCGTGGTACGGCATGGGCTACCTGTTCGTGCCGCTCGTGCTCCCCGTGCTCGGCATGCTGTGGCTGCGGCGGTCGCGATGAGAACCTACTTCGACCTCTCCGAGGTGCAGGGCGACCTCGGCCCCTCTGCCGTCACGATCGGCAAGTTCGACGGCGTGCACGCCGGGCATCGCGCCGTCATCGGCGAGCTGCTGCGGGTGGCGGGGGAGAAGGATCTCCGCTCGGTCGTCATCACGTTCGACCGGCATCCGCTCGCCCAGCTCGACCCCGCCGCTCGCCCGCACGCGCTCGTGTCGAACGCCCAGCGGCTCGAGCTGCTCGCCGACACCGGCATCGACGTCACGCTCTTCCTGACCTTCGACGAGGCGCTCGCGTCGATGACACCGCGCGAGTTCGCCACCCGGGTGCTCCGCGACGTCTGCGGCACGCGCGTGGTCATGGTGGGCGAGGACTTCCGGTTCGGGGCCAAGGGCGAGGGCGACATCGAGATGCTGCGTTCGCTCGGTGCCGAGCTCGGCTTCGAGGTCGACCTCATTCCCGAGGTGCGCCCGGGCGAGGCCCGCAAGGTGTCGTCGTCGTGGATCCGCGAGCTGCTCGCCGACGGCGACGTCGAGCGCGCCGGCGAGATGCTCGGCCGCACGCCCTCGGTGCGCGGCGAGGTCGTGCACGGCGCCGCCCGTGGCCGCGAGCTCGGCTACCCCACCGCCAACCTCTCGCCCGAGTCGGAGGGGCTCATCCCCGCCGACGGTGTCTACGCCGGATGGCTGACCGA
This sequence comes from Herbiconiux sp., assembly GCF_023264895.1. Classification (GTDB taxonomy): domain Bacteria; phylum Actinomycetota; class Actinomycetes; order Actinomycetales; family Microbacteriaceae; genus Herbiconiux. The sequence goes on from NZ_JAHFUY010000116.1 coordinate 6,951, forward strand.
CGGCGAGAAGCGCTACCCGGCCGCCATCTCGGTGGGCAGCAACCCGACCTTCACGGGCGTTCCGCCCAAGCAGGTCGAGGCCTACGTGCTCGACGAGGAGCTCGACCTCTACGGCCACATCGTCGACATCTCGTTCGTGGCGCGCATCCGAGGCCAGGTGCGGTTCTCCGGGATCGAGCCGCTGATCGCGCAGATGGACGACGACGTCGCCGGGGTGCGCGACATCCTCGCCGGGCGCTGAGCGCCCGTGCTGAGCCCCCGTTGAGCGGCTCGGGCCCTCGCCCCGCTGCGCCCGCTCCGCTCTGGCGAGGCCGCGCGCTCGCGCTCGTGGCGATCGTGCTGGTGGCGCTGAACCTCCGCACGGCGGTCGCGGCGCTCTCGCCGATCTTCGACGAGATCGCCGTCGACATCGCGCTCGGGTCGGTGGGCATCGGGCTACTCGGGATGCTGCCGCCGCTCTGCTTCGCCGCCGTGGGGCCGTTCACGCCCGCACTGCACCGGCGCTTCGGCCTCGAGCCCGTGATGATCGCCGCCCTCGCCGTGATGATCGGCGGACACGTCCTGCGGGCCGCCGGCGACTCCTACGCCGTGCTCGCCGTGGCCAGCGCCATCACCTTCGCCGGGATGGGCGCGGCGAACGTGCTGCTGCCTCCGCTCGTGAAGGCCTACTTCCCCGACCGCATCGGGCTCGTCACCTCGGTCTACGCCACCACCATGGCGATCGGCGCGACCATCCCGCCCCTCGTGGCCGTGCAGGTGGCCGACAGCGCGGGCTGGCGCATCTCGGTGGGGATGTGGTCGGTGCTCGCGGTCTTCGCCCTCGCGCCCCTCGTCGTGCTCGCGGTGCGGTCGAGGCGCCGGGAGGTCACGGCCGACGAGCCGCAGCCGGTGGCGCTCCGCGGGGTGTGGCGTTCGCCGCTGGCGTGGTCGCTCATGATCGTGTTCGGGCTCACGGGGGTGAACTCCTACGCGATGTTCGCGTGGCTGCCGGCCGTGCTCGTCGACGTGAGCGGCGTGACCGACGGGCAGGCGGGCCTGCTGCTGTCGCTCTACTCGGTGACGGGCCTCCCCGCCGCCCTCGTCGTGCCCGTGCTCGCCGTGCGGCTGAAGAACGTGGGCGTGCTGGTCGCCGTCGGGGTGCTCTGCTACGTGGCCGGCTACGCGGGCCTGCTGCTCGCTCCGGCCCCCGGCATCGTCTGGCTCTGGGTGATCCTGGCCGGGCTCGGCGCCCTGCTGTTCCCGCTCGCGCTCGTGCTCATCAACCTGCGCACCCGGAGCCACGAGGGCGCCGTGGCGCTGAGCTCGTTCGTGCAGAGCGTCGGTTACGCCCTCGCAGCGACGGGCCCGCTCGTCGTGGGCGTGCTGCACGAGCTCACCGGGTCGTGGACGGGGCCGATCCTGTTCCTCGCCGGGACCGCCGTGGTCGTGGGCGTCGCGGGCGTCGTGGTGGCGCGGCCCCGCATGCTCGAGGATCGTCGGCCGCTCCGCTGAGAGTGCCGGCGGAGCACCCGGCTGTGCATCCGCCGATGCGCTGAGCGGCCCGTGTCCGCCCGGCGTAGCGTGAGGGGAATGACGGATGACGCACGGCTGGCACTGGTCACGGGGGCTACGGGATACATCGGGGGTCGGCTCGTTCCGCGACTGCTGGAGGCCGGGTTCCGCGTGCGGGTGCTCGTGCGCACCCCGCTGAAGCTCGACGACGTGCCCTGGGCCGGTGACGTCGACGTGGTCGAGGGCGACCTCGGCGATCCGGAGTCGCTCGCGGCCGCGTGCGAGGGAGTCGACGTCTTCTACTACCTCGTGCACTCCATGGGAGGCGCGAAGCACGACTTCGAGGCCGTGGAGCGCGAATCGGCGGAGAACGTGGCGGAGGCCATCGCCGCCGCCGGCGTGAAGCGCGTCGTCTACCTGGGCGGCCTGCACCCGGAGGCCCACCCGGGATCGGGGGAGCCGGTCGACGACCTGTCCCCGCACCTGCGCTCGCGGGTGGAGGTCGGGCGCATCCTGATGGCCTCCGGCGTGCCCACGGCGGCCCTCCAGGCGGGCGTCGTGATCGGATCGGGATCGACCTCCTTCGAGATGATCCGCCACCTCACCGACGTGCTTCCCTACATGCCCGCGCCCAAGTGGGTGCGCAACCGCATCCAGCCGATCGCCGTGCGCGACGTGCTCTACTACCTCGTGCACTCCGCCGACCTGCCGGCCGAGCTCAACCGCACCTTCGACATCGGCGGCCCCGACGTGCTGCGCTACGGCCAGATGATGAACGGCTACGCCCTCGAGGCCGGCCTGAAGCAACGGGCGATCGCCGCGCTCCCCGTGCTCACCCCCTGGCTCGCGTCGCAGTGGGTCAACCTCGTGACGCCCATCCCGCGTGCTCTGGCGATGCCCATCATCGCGTCGCTGCAGTTCGACTGCATCACGCACGAGCACGACATCCGGCGCTACATCCCGGATCCCGAGGGCGGGCTGACGCCCTACCGTCGGGCCGTGCGCCTCGCGCTCCAGCGCATGAAGGCGGGCGAGGTCGAGACGAGCTGGCAGGACTCGCTCGTCGACGGCGCCGTGAGCGACCCGCTGCCGAGCGACCCCGACTGGGCCGGGCACACGGTCTACCTCGACGAGAAGGAGCGCCGCACGAAGGCGACCCGCGCCGATCTCTGGACCGTGATCGAGGGCATCGGCGGCGAGAACGGCTGGTACTCCTTCCCTCTCGCCTGGGCCGTGCGCGGCTGGATGGACAAGATCGTGGGCGGCGTGGGGCTCCGCCGAGGCCGCCGCAACGCCTCGCGGCTGAACACCGGCGACGCGCTCGACTTCTGGCGCGTCGAGCAGATCGACCGCGGCGAGTTCCTGCGGCTCCGCGCCGAGATGAAGGTGCCGGGGCGGGCCTGGCTCGAGATGCGGGCGCGCGAGGCCGACGACGGCGAGGGCGGTTCGGTCTACGAGCAGCGCGCCATCTTCTTCCCGCGCGGGCTCGGCGGCCGGCTGTACTGGTTCGCCATCTTGCCCTTCCACGGGGTGATCTTCAACGGCATGGCCAATCGCATCACCGAGACCGCCCTGGCGGCGGCCGACGGAGAGGCCGCGTAGACTGGCCCGCACGCAACCGGAGGTTCTGATGAGCGCAGTTTCCAAGACCGTCTTCGTGGGCGACAGCCTCACCGAGGGAGGCCGCTGGCAGGAATGGTTCCCCGAACTCGAGGCCGTGAACCTCGGTGTCGGGGGCGACACGACCGAGGGGCTGATCGAGCGGCTCGACGAGGTGGCGGCCGAGCAGCCCGACACCGTCGTGCTGCTGATCGGCACGAACGACGTGGCGAACCGCCGCGCGGTGGAGCACGTGGTGCGGAACATCGAGACCATTCTCGTGACGCTCCGCAACGAGCTGCCGGATGCGCGCATCCTGCTGCAGTCGGTGCTGCCGCGTGGGCGCGAGTACGCCGAGTTCGTGAAGGAGATCAACCGCCACGTGTGGCAGTTCGCCGCCACCGTGCGCGCGCACTACCTCGATCTCTGGCCCGTCATGGCCGAGCCCGACGGCGAACTGAACCCGGCCTACACCGAGGATCGCCTGCACCTCAACGACGCCGGCTACGAGGCCTGGCTCTCCGAGCTCCGCCCCGCCATCGAGCGGGTGCAGGACCTGCCGCCGGCGAGCCGGCCGATCCGGCTGCCCGACCTCAGCGAGCTCGGCAACGCCTAGAGAGGCGGGTCAGAGCCGGCCCAGCAGCCCCTCGAAGAAGCGGATGCCGGTGAACCACGTCGCCACGTGCATCCGCTCGTTCCGGGCGTGCAGCGTCGCGCGCTCCTCGGCCGACATCTCGAACGGACTGAAGCGGTAGACCGTGCGGCTGTGCGGGGAGAACCGGCGCGAGTCGGTGGCCCCCGTCTGCACGTAGGGGGTGACGATCGCCGTGGGGTAGGCGGCGGTGATGGCGTCGGAAAGCAGGTCCCAGACGGGCCCCTCGCTCCTCGAGACGCGCGCGGGCTCGTTGGCGTCCTCGACCTCGACCCGCACGAGCGGGTCGCCGATCGCGCGCTCGATGTGGCGCCGGGTGGAGTCGACGGTCGAGCCGATCGCGATCCGCACGTTCACGACCGCCCGCGCGCGCTCGGCCAGGGCGTTCGCCGCGAGCGAGCCGGAGAGCTGGGTGACCGCCATGGTCGTGCGGACGATCGCGGCCGTCTCGTCGCTCATCCGGGCGAACACCACGGTGAGGAGCGGGCGGAAGAATCGGGCGCGGGTGAAGACGAATCGCAGGGGGCCGCGTCCGTGCGCCCCGAGCGTCTGCACCATCTGCACGGTCACGTCGTTCATCCGGGCCCGGACCGGCCGTGCCGTGAGCCGCGTGATGGCCCGAGCCAGCCGGGCCGTCGCGGTGAGCGGCGGGGGAGTCGAGGCGTGACCGCCGTGCTGCTCCACGGTGAGGGTGAAGTTGGTGGTGCCCTTCTCGCTCACGCCGACCACGGCCACGGGGTCGTCGACCGTGGGGAAGAGCTTCTCCACCACCGCGCCGCCCTCGTCGAGCACGAGGCCGATCTCGATGCCGCGGCCCACGAGCAGGGCGGCCGCCGCCGCTGCTCCCGTGCCGTGGGTCTCCTCGTCGTGGCCGAAGAGCAGGTGCACGTCGTGTCGCGGCTGGTGGCCCTCGGCCACTCGGCGCTCGACCGCCTCGAGGATCGCGACGACCGAGCCCTTGTCGTCGAGCGTCCCGCGGCCCCAGAGCACGCGGTCTGGGCCTGCGCCCGTGATCACTCCCGCGAAGGGCGGATGCGTCCAGCCCTCGTCATCCGCGGCCACGACGTCGTAGTGCGCCATCAGCACGGCTGCCGGGCCGGGCTCGCGGCCGGCCCAGCGGTAGAGCAGCGTCCCGCCGGCCACGACCTCGCGCTCGAGGGAGGCGTGCAGGGCGGGGTAGAGCTCGGCGACCCTGTCGCGGAACGACTCGAAGACGGCGTCGTCGACCTCGGCGACGTCGAGGCGTGACATCGTGGGGAGGGCGAGCAGCGATCGCAGCCGCTCGAGGGCCTCGTCGTCGCGGGCGGTCACGACGCTGCGGGGACGCGCGCGGCG
>NZ_JAHFUY010000032.1:0-43701 GCF_023264895.1 Herbiconiux sp.
TGGGAGCCGTGGCGGCGCTCGTGGCCGGCTGCTCGGCCGGCGCACGGGGTGGCGGCGCGGGCGACGACACGGCTGCCACCTCGGGGCCCGGCGGCGCCAATCGCAGCGCAGACGAGCTCTCCGAGGCCTTCCTCGCCGAGTGGGTCGACGACGACGGCCGCGTGGTGCGCCGCGACCAGGGCGACGACACCGTCAGCGAAGGCCAGGCCTACGGCCTGCTGCTGGCCGCAGCCGTAGGCGACGAAGAGCGCTTCGACGCCATCTGGCAGTGGACCCAGGATGAGCTCGTGCGCCCCGACGGCCTCCTCGCCTGGCAGTGGGCCGACGGCGCGATCGTCGACGACGAGCCCGCCTCCGACGCCGATCTCGACGCCGCCCGTGCGCTCGTGGTGGCGGGCGAGCGCTTCGACCGCCCGGAGCTCACCGAGCAGGGCGACGAGCTCGGCGCCGTGATCCTCGACGAGCTCACCGTCGAGACGGCCCTCGGCCGGCTCCTCCTCCCCGGTCTCTGGGCCGCCGAGACGGAGCCGTACGCCTACAACTCCTCCTACGCCTCGCCGGTCGCCTTCGACATCCTCGGCCGGAGCTCGGGCGACCCCCGCTGGGCGGAGCTCGCCGAGGGCTCGCGTGCCGCCACCACTGCGGTGCTCGCGAAGAGCGAGCTCCCCTCCAACTGGAGCCAGGTGCACGCCGACGGCACGGTCGATGCCCTGGCCGGCCCGAGCGCCGCCGCCACCGTGGATGCCGCATCGACCACCGGCGGGGTGGAGTACGGCTACGACGCGGCCCGCCTCCCCATCCGCTATGCGGAGTCGTGTGATCCCGACGACACGGCGCTCGCCGCTCAGCTGCTGCCGGCCCTCGATCGCGAGCCCCGGGTGGCCGCCCAGCTCGATCTCGGCGGCACCGCGGTGACCCGCGACGAGCATCCGCTCGGCTACGCGGCTCGTGCGGCGTCGTACGCCGCGAGCGGCGAGGTGGGCAGGGCCTACGGGGACCTCGAGACGGCCGACCGCCTCGACCTCGAGACCGGCACCTACTACGGAGCCGCGTGGTCGGCGCTCACCGCGCAGCTGCTCACGAGCGACAGCCTCGGCGGCTGCGCGCCTCTCGGTGGTGAGGACGCCAGAGCGGGCTCTGCAGCAGGCGACGCGAGCACCGCTCCGGATGCCTCAGCGGCCGCGGCGGGGCGCATGCAGGATCCTGATCTCAGCTCGTCCTCCGCAGCCGTCTCCGACGCGCTGCCCGTGCGGGTGCGCGTCCCCTCGATCGGGGTCGAGTCCGGCCTCGAGTCGCTCTCCCGCGACAGCACCGGCTGGATCCAGCCGCCCGTCGACTTCGCGAGCGCAGGCTGGTATCGCGACGGCGTCGTGCCCGGCCAGACGGGCCCGGCGGTCATCGCGGGCCATGTCGACTCCGCCGTGGGACCCGCCGTGTTCTACGACCTCGCCGGACTGCCCGAGGGTGCGGAGGTGATCGTCGACCTCTCCGACGGCTCGAGCGTGACCTTCGCGGTCGACGGGCGGCTGCAGGTCCCCAAGAACGACTTCCCTACGGAGCAGGTCTACGGCCCCACTCCCGATTCGCAGTTGCGACTCGTGACGTGCGGTGGCGCGTTCGACGACTCCACCGGCCACTACACCGACAACGTGGTGCTCTTCGCCACCAAGATCGGCTGATTCGCTCCAGCCATCCGCTCCAGCCATCCGTTCCATCCCTCCGATCACCTCGACGAAAGGTGCCGCCATGGTCTCAACGCTGGTCGTCATGCCGACCTACAACGAGAAGGACAACCTCGAACCCATCGCCCGCCGTGTGCTCGCCACGGGAGTCGCCGACCTCCTCGTGGTCGACGACTCCTCGCCCGACGGCACCGGCGACATCGCCGACCGTCTGGCCGGCGAGCACCCGGAGGTGCACGTGATGCATCGAGCGGGCAAGGAAGGGCTCGGGGTGGCCTATCTCGCGGGCTTCGCCTGGGCGCGCGAGCACGGGTACGACGTCATCGTCGAGATGGACGCCGACGGGTCGCACCAGCCCGAGGCTCTTCCGGGCATGCTCGGTGTGCTGGACGGCAGTGACGTCGTTCTCGGCTCCCGCTGGGTGCCGGGCGGCGAGGTGCGCAACTGGCCGAAGCGGCGTGAGCTGCTGAGTCGCGGCGGCAACCTCTATGCGCGGCTCGCCCTGGGCATCGCGGTGAAGGATGCCACGGGCGGCTACCGCGCCTACCGCACCACCGCGCTCGACCGCATCGGCCTGACGGGCGTGCAGTCGCAGGGCTACTGCTTCCAGCTCGACCTCGTCTGGCGGGCGCTGCAGGCCGAGCTGCGGGTCACGGAGGTGCCGATCACCTTCGTGGAGCGCACGGCGGGCGTCTCCAAGATGAGCGGACCGATCGTGCGGGAGTCGCTCGTGCGGGTGAGTCTGTGGGGGCTGAAGCGCCGCGCCATGGCGGTGGCCGAGCTCCTCCTGCACGGTCGCCGACTGCCGTCGGTGCGTGCGCGGTCGAGAGTCGTGCACCTGCCCGCCTGAATCCCTCTCGACCGGTGTCGGGGGTCATGTGTACGCTGTTCACATGACCGCAGACCAGACCGTCCAGGAGCACTGGAAGCGCAACGTGGCGCTGTTCCTCAGTGGGCAGACCATCTCGCTGTTCGGCTCCATGATCGTGCAGTACGCGGTCATGTGGTACGTCACCTTCGAGACCAGATCGGGCCTCGCCATCGCGCTCTACGCCCTCGCGGCGTTCCTGCCGCAGGGGGTCGTGTCGATCTTCGGCGGCGTGCTCGCCGACCGCATGAACCGGCGGGTGCTCGTCATGCTGGCCGACGGCACCATCGCCGCCGTCACGCTCGTGCTCGCCCTCCTCATGCTCAACGGAGTGACCGATCTGTGGATCATCCTGCTCGCCGTCGCGGCCCGCTCCATCGGGGCAGGGGTGCAGACGCCGGCGGTGCAGGCGATGATCCCGCAGATCGTGCCCGAGGAGCAGCTCATGCGGGTCAACGGGCTGTTCCAGACCATCCAGTCCGCCATGGCGCTGCTCGCGCCCGCGGCCGCCGGCGCCGTGTTCGGGCTCTTCGGCATCGTGCCCGTGTTCTTCATCGACGTCGTCACGGCGGTCATCGGCATCGTCTTCCTCGCCTTCGTGGCGGTGCCCACCCTCGCCACGATCGCCGAGAAGACCTCGAGCTACCGCGAAGACCTCGTGGAGGGCATGCGCTACATCTGGACGCACCGGATCGTGCGCTGGCTGCTCGTCGTCTTCGCCATCATCTTCCTGCTCACCGTGGCTCCCTCGTTCATCACCCCACTCATGGTGGCGCGGACGTTCGGCAGCGAGGTCTGGATGGTCACGGTCCTCGAGGTCGCCTTCAGCGTCGGCATGCTGCTCGGCGGCGTGCTCGTGTCGACCGTGCTGGCCAAGCGCAGCCGGATCGGCCTCATCATCGGCTCCACCTTCGGCTTCGCGGTGGCGAACGTGGGGCTCGGCCTCAGCCCGAACCTGTGGGTGTTCTACGCCTTCATGTTCGTGTTCGGCCTCGGCGTGCCGCTGTTCTCGGCGCCGTTCATGACCCTGGTGCAGGAGACCGTCGATCCGGACAAGCACGGTCGTGTCTTCAGCTACGTCGGCATCGTGATGGCGCTCGCGACCCCCATCGGCATGACGGTGTTCGGGCCCCTGGCCGACGTCATCAGCGTGCAGCTGCTGCTCATCATCGGCGGGGTCGCGACGGTGCTCGTGATGGTGGTGGCCATCCTGCTGCCGTCGGGCCGCGCCGCCATCCGCGCCGCGAACGCCACGCAGCACACGGAGGAGGGCGAGGAAGACGGCAAGGGGGTGCCGGACGACGTCGATCAGGAGCAGGCTCGATCGTATGACCGATGAACCGATCGACGACCGAGACAGCCCTGCATCCGCGTCCCCCATCGCATCCGGATCGCCCGTGGTCGAGCCCCGCGGGCGTCGCCCACCGGGGGTGAGCGACGAGACCGTCGCCGCCCTCGGCAAGCTCTCCGAGGCGCTCGAGGTGGTGGAGCAGGCCCGCGGGATGCTCTACGGCTTCCACCGGCTCACCGGCACGGCCGACCTCGCGCTCGGCGAGGCGGTCGAGGGGCTCCGCGCTGCCGGCCACGGTGCGCTCGCCGACCAGATCGACCGCACGCTCGTGGGCCGCAACGTGCTCGAGGGGCGCTGGACCTTCCAGATCGTGGAGGAGTACGACGCGGGCTACTACGCCGCCTTCCGCGCCGCCGACGAGTCGGCCCGCGAGGCACTCGCCGACGGTCGCCGGCACATCTTCGAGGCGGAGATGAAGGAGGAGCGCCGCACCCAGGGCGACCCGGGGCACGAAGCCCGGCCGTAGCGGCTGTTGCCGACGGGCGAGGAGCCCGGACGTGGACCGCCGGGGGCTACCGCTCCTCGGGCTCCTTCCCGTCGAGCACGTCGCGGAGCGCCACCGCGGCGTCGATGAGCGCCAGGTGGCTGAGCCCCTGCGGTAGGTTCCCGAGGAACGAGTGGTCCTCGGCCGAGATCATCTCGGCATAGAGGCCCACGTCGTTCGCCAGCCCGACGAGCTCGTCCATCCGCCTCCGTGCCTCGTCGACGCGGCCGTGCCGGGCGAAGGCCTCGACCAGCCAGAAGGCGCAGGCCACGAACGTGCCCTCCTCCGCCGACACCCCGGAGTAGCGGTAGAGCAGGGGGCCCGCCGAGAGCTCCTCGTCGATCCGCGCGACGGTCTGCTCGAGCCGGTCCCGGGGCCCGAAGTCGCGCGCCGCGTGCAGCAGGATCGACGCGTCGAGGGCATCGGTCTCCGGATGCATCGTGTACGCGCCGCGTTCGGGTGACCAGGCCTCCTCGGCCAGCCACTCCTCGATCAGGGCGCGGTTGCGGCGCCAGTGCTCGAGGTCGTCGTCGGTGGGCTTGATCTCGCCAATCGAGGCGAGGTGCAGGGCGTCGGTGATGGCCTGCCAGCAGCCGATCTTGCTCGAGGTGTAGTGGTGCTCCTCGGGCAGCTCCCACATGCCGGAGTCCTTCTTCTGCCAGTTGCGGCAGGCGGCGTCGGTGAAGGCCACGAGCAGCTCGCTCGTGCGCTCGTCGAGGATGTTGCCGGCCTCGACGTAGCGCCGCATGATGCCCACCACGTCGGCGAACACCCCGAGCTGCAGCTGGCCCGAGGCGTCGTTGCCCTCGACCACCGGGCCGATGCCCATCCAGCCCTCGGCCGGCACCTCGTGCACCTCGCCCTTCCGCGGGCCTGTGGGCACCGTGCCGTCGAGCTCGAAGAAGATGTGCAGGTCGCCGTCGAAGTCCTTGAGCGTCTTCAGCACCCACGACACCGCCGCGTGGGTCTCCTCGCGCAGTCCGAACCGGATGAGGGAGCCCACCGTGTAGGCGAGGTCGCGCACCCAGGCGAAGCGGTAGTCGTAGTTCTTGCCGCCCCGCAGGTTTTCCGGCAGGCCCGTCGTGGCGGCAGCGGCGATGGCGCCCGTGGGGCTGAAGATGAGGAGCTTGAGGGCGAGCGCGCTCCGCACCACGGCGTCGGACCACGGGCCCTCGTAGCCGAACTCCTCGAACCAGCTCTCCCAGCTCGCGACCGTGCGGTCGATGCCCCGGTCCACGTTGTACGGATCCGGCACGTGGATGGGCTCGTCGTCGGTGCCGCAGAGCGCGAAGAGGTGGCGCGATCCGGGCGCGGTCGTGAAGGCCCCGAAGAACGACAGCGGGCCGTCCGGGAACCCGTCGGAGGGCTCGTGCGGATCGAGCCTGCCGTGCTCGAAGCCCACGAGCACGAGGTCGATGTGGCCGGCGCGGAGGATCGGGCCGTGCACGGTGTCGACGCGGGACACGGGCTCGGTTCCGTCACCGAAGATGCTCCCGGGCACGACGGCCCAGCGCATCGGCACCTCGCCCTCGACCCCGTCGATGCGGCGGGCGAGCTCGAGCCAGGGCAGTCGTCCGGCGACCCCCGTCACGAGGGCGTCGGTCACGGTCACCGTGCCGGTCGAGGTGCGGAAGGTCGTGCGGAGCACGTTGCTCGACGCCACGTACTCGCGCGAGGTCTCGAAGCCGTCCTCCTGCGGGCGCAGCTCGATCCGGCCGCCCCCCTCCGCGTCGACCAGGCCGGCGAACACCGGAGGGGTGTGCAGTGCCGGCACGGGCATCCAGTCGACCTGGCCGTCGGAGGCGATCAGGGCGACGGTGCGCCCGTCGCCGATCGCGGCGTAGTCGCGCAGGGGAATATACGCGCGCGACGGCGCGATGTCGGGTCGGGTCACTCTCTCCTGACTACGCCCCCTGAGCATCCCCGGCAAGCCCCGCGCGGGCGGGCGGGCGCCGTCGTACGGTCGAGCGCATGGCTACGAACATGTACACCCCGCAGGATCCGACCACGCAGTACCCCCGCCCCCCGTTCCCTCCCCAGCAGCAGGAGGCGCCCGGTGATGTGCGCACGATGGAGCCCGCCCCCGACCACGGCGAGACGAGCTACGTCGGCAGCGGCCGCCTGGCCGGCCGCAAGGCCCTCGTCACCGGAGCCGACTCCGGCATCGGCCGCGCCGTCGCCATCGCCTACGCCCGCGAGGGCGCCGACGTCGCGCTCAGCTACCTCCCCGAGGAGCAGGCCCAGGCCGAGGAGGTGGCCGCACTCATCGACGCGGCCGGGCAGACCGCTCTGCTCCTCCCCGGCGACCTCCAGGACGAGGCCCAGAACAAGCACGTGATCGCCGAGACCGTCTCGGTCTTCGGCGGCATCGACATCCTCGCCATCATCGCGGGCGTCATGCCGACGGTCGACAGCATCGACGACTTCGAGACCGAGCAGCTCGACCGGGTGCTGAAGACCAACATCTACCCGCTGTTCTGGCTCACCAAGGCGGCCTCGCCGCACCTGAAGCCCGGCGCCTCGATCGTGACCTGCTCGAGCATCCAGGGCTACGTGCCCTCGCCGTCGCTCGCGGAGTACGCGGTCTCGAAGGCGGGCATCGCCAACTGGACCCGGGCGATGGCCCAGCAGCTCGCCGAGCGCGGCATCCGGGTCAACGGTGTGGCCCCCGGCCCGATCTGGACGCCGCTGCAGCCCTCGTCGGTGCCGAACGAGAAGATCGAGTCGTTCGGCGAGGACACGCCGCTCGGCCGCGCCGGGCAGCCGGTGGAGCTCGCGCCCCCGTTCGTGTTCCTCGCCTCGCAGGAGTCGAGCTACGTCTCGGGCGAGACCGTGGCGGTCACGGGCGGATCGCCCACGCACTAGAGCGCGGCTACCAGCTCACGACGCCCCGGGCGGCCAGCGTGCCGTCCGGGGCGAGCGCGAGCACCTCCGTGCTGCCGTCGGGCAGATCGTGGCCCGTGATGGTGATCGGGCGGTCGACGAAGAGCGGCGCCTTGGAGCGGAAGCCGAACGCGGTCGCGCGGCGCTCCGGATGCGCGGCCGACGCCGCGTCGAGCAGCAGCATCCGGGTGAGCGGGCCGTGCACGAGCAGGTCGTCGAGCCCCTCCACCTCGCGGGCCCAGGCCCGGTCGTAGTGCACGCGGTGCGTGTTGAAGGTGAGCGCGGAGTACCGGAAGAGGTGGCGCGAGTCGAGCACGCGCTCGTGCCGCCACCAGTCTGCGCCGACCTCGACGGGCGCCGGCTGCGCTGTCTCTGCTGCCGGCTGTGTCGCCTGGGCCTGCGCTGCCGGCGCTGCCGGTGCCGCCTCCAGGAACACGTCGTGCCACACGCTCCGGATGCGCAGCTCGCCGCCCACCCGGTACTCCCGCACCGCGTCGGCGAACACCAGCCGGCCGCTCCGGCCGTTCTTCTCGGCCACCTCGCCGAGCACGGTGGTCTGCGTGACCTCCTCGCCGAAGCGCAGCGGCGCCACGAACTCGGTGTCCTCGCCCGCGAACATGCGCCGCGGCAGCCCGAAGTCGGGGATGACGTCGGCCGTGCCGTCGGGCGAGCCGTCGGCACGCAGCCGGTCGAACGGCTCCGCGAACGGGAAGTACACGCCCTCCCAGCCGGCGGGCAGCTCACTGCCCGGTCCGGGCGCTGCCGCTGCCGCTGCGAACGTGTCCCGGTACCCGGCCGCGGGCACGAGCCCCAGCACCTCGGTGCGCACCACGGAGCTCGCGGCCATCACACCACCCCGCGCTCGCGGAGCCCCGCGATCTTCTCCGGCGAGTAGTCGGCGAGTCCCTCGAGCACGATGTCGGAGTGCTCGCCCATGCGGTTCGCCACCCGGGTGGGGTCGGCGGGCGTGGCGCTGAGCTTCACCGGCTGCCCGAACATGCGCAGCGTGCCGAAGTCGCCGTAGTCGGCCTCGACCACCATCTCGCGCTCGGCCGTCCCCGGATCCTCGACCACGTCGCCGATCGTCTTCACCGCCGTGAGCGGGATCAGGTCTCCCGCGAGCTCCTCGAGCTCGACGCGGGTGCGGGAGGCGAACCACGAGGTCACGAGCGGCTTGATGCGGCGCCCGTAGACCTCCTCGTCGAATCGCTTGCGCATGGTGTCGATCTCGGGGTCGGTCGCGGCCTCCGGCGTGCCGAACAGCTCGCACGACGCGCGCCACAGCTTGTCGGTGTAGCCGCCGAAGAAGACCTGGCCGTCGGCGCAGGGGAACAGCTCGTAGGGCCGCACCCACGCGTGGGCGTTGCCCGAGGGCGAGGCCACCGTGCCGTCGACCGTGTAGTCGACGACGGCGGTCTCCGTCATGGCGATGATGCTGTCGACCTGCGCCACGTCGACGAGCTGGCCCTCGCCGGTCTGCTCGGCGTGGCGGAGTGCGGCGAGCGTGCCGATCACGCCGAAGAGCGTGGCCGAGAGGTCGCCGATCGTCACGCCCACCCGCACCGGGGGCTGGTCGGCGTAGCCGTTCATCGACCAGAGGCCGCCCGCGGCCTGGGCGGTGTTGTCGAAGGCGGGTCGCCGGCTCCGCGAGCCGGTCTGGCCGTAGCCCGAGATGGCCGTGTAGACCAGCCGCGGGTTGATCGCGTGCAGCACCTCGTAGCCGAGCCCGAGCTTCTCCATCGTGCTGGGGCGGAAGTTCTCCACGAGCACGTCGGCCTTGGCCACGAGGTCGCGCAGCACCTGCTTGCCCTCGTCGCTCTTGAGGTCGAGGGCGAGGCCCAGCTTGCCGCGGTTGTACTGCGCGTAGTAGCCGCTGAACTCCTCGTCGCCCGAGGTGAGGTAGGGCGGGAAGCCGCGCGAGACATCCGGATCGGCCGGGTTCTCGATCTTCACCACGGTCGCGCCGAGGTCGGCGAGCATCGTGGCCGCGTAGGGGCCCGCGAGCACGCGCGAGAGGTCGAGCACGAGCACGCCGCTGAGGGCGCCCGGCGTGGGGGAGAGGGGGCCGGGGAGGAGCGTGAGGGGGCTGGGGGTTGTCATGCGGCTGTTCCTTGCGACGGGTTGCGGGAGGTCTGCACGGCGGTCTGCGCCTTCACCACGCGGGAGGGCACGGGGCGGCCCAGCTGCGTCGCCATCCACTGCGAGGTGGCGACGAGGGCGTCGAGGTCGAGCCCCGTCTCGATGCCCATGCCGTGGAGCATCCAGACCAGATCCTCGGTAGCCAGGTTACCGGCGGCCCCCGGGGCGTAGGGGCAGCGGCCGAGGCCGCCCGTGCTCGCGTCGAACTCGGCGACGCCGAGCTCGAGCGCCGCGAGCACGTTGGCGAGCGAGAGGCCGTAGGTGTCGTGCAGGTGCAGCGCGATGGCGTCCACGGGCACGCCCTCGGCCCTCGTGAGCCCGATCATCTGGCGCACGTGGTTCGGGGTGCCGGTGCCGATGGTGTCCGAGAGGGCCACGGTCTCGCAGCCGGCCGCGTGCAGCCTGCCCGCGAGCTCGGCCACGCGCTCGGGCGCGACGGGCCCCTCCCACGGGTCGCCGAAGCACATCGAGAGGTAGCCGCGCACGGGCACGCCCTCCTCCGCCGCGCGGGCGGCGACCTCGGCGGCGCGCTCGAGGGAGCCCTCGGCGGTGGTGTTGAGGTTGGCCGCGGCGAAGCTGTCGGTGGCGCTCACGACCACCGAGACCGAGCGGATGCCCGCCGCGAGAGCGCGGTCGAGCCCCCGCACGTTGGGCACGAGGGCCACGGTGCGGGCTCGCCCGTCGAGCTCGCCCGAGGCGGCGAGGGAGGCCACGACCTCCTCGGCGTCGGCGAGCTGCGGGATCCAGGCGGGCGGCACGAAGCTCGTGACCTCGAGCTGCGATACCCCGGCGGCGAGGAGCCGGCGGCAGAACTCGACCTTGGTGGCGGCGGGGAGGATGTCGGGCTCGGCCTGCAGGCCGTCGCGGGGGCCGACCTCGAACACCCGAACGGCGGTGGGGAGCGCGCCGCTGAGCGTCGAGGGGGGCGTGGGCTGGGGCCGGGGGAGCCAGAGCGCCTGGTCGCGGGTCATCCGCTCAGCCCACCGGCGAGCCGGCGCGGAGCTCGGCCAGCACGGCCTGGGCGTGGTCGAGCCGGATGCGCTTCTCGCTCACGATGCGGGCGGCCACCGCCCCCACCTCGTCGGCCGTCGCCCCGGCCGAGGCCGCGATGGTGCGGGCGTGCAGGGTCATGTGGCCGCGCTGGATGCCTTCGGCGGCCAGCGCGCGGCACGCGGCGAGGTTCTGCGCGAGCCCCACGGCGGCGATCACGCCGGCGAGCTCGGCGGCCGTCTCCACGCCCAGCAGCGTCACCGCCGCCTGCGCCACGGGGTGCACGCGGGTGGCGCCGCCCACGAGGCCCACCGCGAGCGGCACCTCGAGGGTGCCCACGAGGTTGCCGTCGGCGTCCTTCTCGAAGCGCGAGAGCGCGGTGTAGCCGCCGTCGCGGGCGGCGTGCGAGTGGCAGCCCGCCTCGACCGCACGCGTGTCGTTGCCGGTCGCGAGCACCACGGCGGTGATGCCGTTCATGATGCCCTTGTTGTGCGTGGCAGCGCGATACGGGTCGGCGGTGGCGAAGGCGCTCGCGCGCACGATGTCGTCCACAACGTCGGGCCCACCGAGCAGCTCGGCGTCGAACACGCCCCGCACCCGGGTGATGCGGCGGTCGGCCTTGTTGCTGAGGATGCGCAGGAGCGCCCGCCCGCCGCTGAGTTCGGCGAGACGAGGAGCGAGGGCCTCGGCCATCGTGTTGACGGCGTTGGCGCCCATGGCGTCGCGCACGTCGACGATGAGGTGGGCGATCACGTGCACCCCGGTCGAGGTGGGCACGAGCCGCACCTCGAGGTCGCGCGCGCCGCCGCCGAGGCTCACGAGCATCGGGTCCTGGGCGTCGGCCGTGGCGAGCAGCTCGTCCCGGGCCTCGAGCAGCCGGAGCCTGGCGCCGTCGGGGTCGACGGTGTCGACGAGCTGGATCTGGGCGATCATCACGTCGCCCGTGGTCGAGGTGCGGAAACCGCCGTGCACGCGCGCCATGCGGGCCGCGTTCGAGGCCGCGGCCACGACGCTCGGCTCCTCGGTGGCCATCGGCACGAGGTAGTCGCGGTCGTTCACGCGCAGGTTGGTGGCGACCCCCACGGGGATGCCGATCACACCGATGGCGTTCTCGATCATGTGGTCGGCCTTCTCCACGCCGAGCCCGTTCTCCGGGTCGAGCGCCTCGAGCACGGACTCGTCGATCCCGGCGTTCGAGGCCACGACGGCCCGTCGTTCGCGGGGAGTCGAGTCACGCAGGCCAGGGATGCGGCTGTTGATCGCCAATGATCCTCCTCAGCGGATGCGGGCCGGCCTCTGCGCCGGCGCCACACGCATCGCGCTCCTACGACGGTATCGACAGGGATCACGGCGCCCTATGGAGCGATCGCTCACGCATCCGGGGAGATCATGGAGGAATCACCCATGCGCCGTCAGCGTGGCGGTGCCGCGCCGACGAGCTGATCACGGAGCTCGTCGAGGCGCACGGCGATGCCGAGTCGGAAGAGCCGCTCGTCACCCCGCCAGTCGTCGCCGAGCACGCGGTCGAGCCGGTCGAGGCGCTGCAGGATCGTGTTGGTGTGGAAGGTGAGGTGCCGGGCCGTGCGGGTGGGGCTCGCGTTGCAGCGCACGAAGGCGCGGAGGGTGCGGAGGAGCTCGGTGCCCCGGTCGTCGTCGTAGCGCCGCACAGCGCCGATGGTGCCGTCGATGAAGGAGCGGAGCGCCCGCTCGTCGGTGTCGAGGACGGCCGAGTAGGGCAGGTAGTCGTCGGTGTCGGCGAGGAGGTCGTCGACCCCGAGCGCGGCGAGCAGGCGCGCGGTGCGGCGTGCGGCCTCGAACGCTGAGACGAGGTCGGCAGAGCGCGGGGCCCGCACGGCGAGAACCGGAGCGCTGACGGCCGCGGCGGCGCGCATCCGGAGCTCGTCGGCGCCTGGGGCTGCCGGCTGGGGGTCGGGGCCCCCGGCGGCGTCGCGAGGCCCGCCGTCAGGAACCGATCCGGAACCCGGGGCGAGCACCACCACGAGCCCGTTGTACTCGCCCACGAGGCCGCGCGGCCCCACGAGCCCGGCGAGGGCGCGCGAGGCGGCGGCCCGGTGCTCCCCGGGCACCGAGAAGGCGGTGAGCGAGTCGAGCTCGTCGACCACCACGCCGAGCCTCCTGGCACGGCGCTCCACGTCGCCCCGCCGCTGCGGGTCGGCCGCCAGCAGCTCGGCCACGAGCTCGCTCTGCACCCGGTGCTCGGCCTCGGCGACGGCCTGCTGCTGCAGGGCGAGGAGTGCACCCACCTGGGCGGCGCGCTCGATGGTGCGGCGGTCGACGGGGCCGAGCGCGAACTCGCCGTCGCCGAGCAGCACGGCGCCGAAGCGCTGGGTGCCGGCCACGAGCGCCGACACCGCGCGCACCGCGCCCTGCTCGCCGAGCAGCACGCAGTGCCCCGAGTGCCGGCTCTCCTCCACCGCCGCCCTGGTCTCCGCGTCGAGCTCGAGCGCGCCCCGGTCGAGGAAGCCGCCCGCGGCCGCGATCACGACGCCGTGCTCGTCGATCACCGCGACGGCCCGGCGGAGGGCCGACGAGAGGGTGCCGGCGAGCGGGGCGAAGCCGCCGCCCGCGAGCACCGCGTGCACGAGCTCCTGGTGCACGGTGTTCGAGCGGTCGCGCTCGGCGAGGTGCTCGGTGAGCCGGTCGAGGGCGCGCCTCGCCTCGTCCTCCGAGCGCTGCAGGCTCCGCAGGGTGCGGGCGGTCTGCAGCACGATCGAGGCGTGGTCGGCGAGGGCCGAGAGCAGCGCGATCTGCTCGGGCGCGAAGCTGTACTCGGCGCGGGTGGCCACGAACAGCACGCCGAGCACGTCGTCGCCCGAGAGCATCGGCACGCCGAGCATCGAGACGATCCCCTCGGCGTTGACCGCGGCGTCGATCGAGGGGTCGTGCCGCTCCTCGCGGTACTCGTCGTAGCGCAGCACGGTGAGCGGTGCCCGCGTCTCGACCACGACGCTCGCGAGTCCCCGCCCGGGCGGCACCCGCAGCGTGCGGAAGGCGGGGCTCACCGATCCGGTCGTGGTGCGCACGTTGAGCTCCCGGGTCACCGGGTCGAACTCGGAGAGGTAGGTGAGGTCGCTGCCCATCATGTCGTGGGCGCGCTCCACGAGCCGGTCGAGCAGCGCGGCGCTCTCGCGCACCTCCGCGAGCTCGCGCGCACTCGAGAAGAGCGCCGTGAGCTCCTGCTCGCGCCGCCGCAGCCGCACGTGCTCGCGCTGGGCGCGGCCCACGGCGTCGGCGAGCCGGCGTCCGTCGTCGCCCACGATGCCCACGGCCGCGAGGGCGTCGTAGAGCTCCGCCGTGCTGCGGCCGGAGTCGCCCTGGGCGGCCTCCAGCAGTGTGGTCACGGCGGTCGTGGCGTCGATGCTCATGGGTACATCATTCACCGGAACGAACGAATGGTGTGCGATCGGCACATGGGAGGCCGACGGGCGTCGTGGTTAGTCTGGGGCCGCGCCACCGCGCATCCGCTTCCCGCACCACGGCTCGCCCCCGCACCAAGGCCCTACGCACGAAGGAGTGTCATGGCAGTTCACAACGACATCGACGCGGCAGGACTCGACTCCCGCCAGCAGCGTCGTCACGCCATCATCGGAAGCTCGGTCGGCACCGTCATCGAGTGGTACGACTTCATGCTCTACGGCCTCGCATCGGCGCTCGTGTTCGCGCCCCTCTTCTTCGGCGACGGCGGTGTGGCCGGCACGCTCGGTGCGTTCGCGACCTTCGCCGTGGGCTTCGGCGCCCGCCCGATCGGCGGCCTGATCTTCGCCCACTTCGGCGACAAGGTGGGGCGGAAGGCGACCCTCCTCGTGACGCTGCTCACCATGGGCATCGCGACGACGCTGATCGGCCTGCTGCCGACCACGGAGTCCATCGGCATCTGGGCTCCGATCGCCCTCATCGTGCTGCGCATCTTCCAGGGCGCGGGCGCCGGCGCCGAGTTCGCCGGGGCGATGACCATGGCGAGCGAGTCGGCCGGCACCAAGAACCGCGCCTTCACGGCGGGCTTCCCGGGCGGCGCCGTCTACGTGGGCATGGCGCTCGCCACGGCCACCTTCGCCATCCTCACCGCCGTCATGCCGCCCGAGGTGTTCCTCGCCTGGGGCTGGCGGCTGCCCTTCATCGCGAGCATCGTGATCGTGGCCTTCGCGCTCTACTTCCGCCTGCGGGTGAAGGAGACGGCCGCGTTCGAGCACGCCGAGCAGGAGGGCGTCGTGAAGAGCGCCCCGCTCGTCGAGGCCGTGCGCAGCCACTGGCGGGTGCTGCTGCCCGGCATGGCGCTGTTCGTCTTCGCGCTGCCGTGGGTCTACGTGGTGCAGACGTTCTCGATCTCGTACATGACCGGCACGCTCACCGTGGAGCCCACCTCGGCACTCATCGGCCTGATCGTGGCCGAGCTCCTCACCATCCCCGCCGCCCTGCTGTTCGGCAGGCTCGCCGACCGGATCGGCCGGAAGCCCGTGCTCATCGGGGCCGCGATCTTCGCGATCGTCTTCGCCTACCCGATGTTCATGCTCTATCTCACCGAGTCGACCATCCTCATCGGGATCGGCCTCGTGCTCGGCCTCGCGATCATCCAGGGCGCCACCATCGGCGTCTCGGCGGCACTCCTGGCCGAGGTGTTCCCCACGAACATGCGCTGGTCGGGCATCGCCATCTCCCGCGAGATCCCCGCCGCGCTCGTGGGCGGCACCGCCCCGCTCGTGGCCACCTGGCTCGTCTCGATCTCCGGCGGCACGCCGTGGCTCGTGGCCGGCTACCTCGTGGTGCTCAGCGTGATCGGGCTGATCGGCATCATGTTCCTGCCCGAGACCCTGCAGAAGGCGGGCCAGGCGCGCACCGGCTCGTTCGCCGAGTCGGATGCGAAGGCGGAGGCGGCCGAAGAGGCCCGCGCCTCGCAGCGGGCACGGGCCTCCTCGCGGGGGTAGAGCGGGTTTCTGCCGCCTACTCCACGGCCGCCTACTCCTCGTAGCCGAGGTTGTCGTTGAGGACCTCGACGTCGTCGTCGAAGACGGGGTCGACGTCCTCTTCGTCGGTCACCGTGGCGTCGTCGTCGATGTCCTCGGCCTCGCCGGGGTCGACCGACTCGGGGTCTTCGGGGATGGGGGTGTCGAGGATGTCCTCGTCGGCGCGGTCGATGGGGTCGGACATGGTGTCTCCTCAGGTGTCGTGGCGTGCGGTTCCACCGTAGACACGATCGCCGGGCCGTGGCGAGCCGTGCCGATCGGCCGTGCCGCTCAGGGCGTCGCGGGAGTTCACTGGGGAGATGACCACCGACTCCGACGACCGCACCGGCACCGCCCTCTTCCGGGCCCGATCGCTGTGGCGGAGCGGGCGGGAGCCGATCCCGACCCAGCCGTTCGTGGCGGGGATCGTCTACGACGACGTCGTGGTCGGCGCCGGCATCACGGGCCTCAGCACCGCGCTCATGCTCGCCGAGGCCGGGCGCTCGGTCGTCGTGCTCGAGGCGGAGGACGTGGGGGCGCTCGCCACGGGCAACACGACCGGCAAGATCTCGCTGCTGCAGGGCAGCCGGCTCTCCACCATCCGCCGGCACCACTCCAAGCGGGTGCTCGAGGCCTACGTCGACAGCAACCGCGACGGCCAGGAGTGGCTGCTGGAGTTCTGTGAGCGCGCGGGCGTGCAGGTCGAGCGCCGCACGGCCTACAGCTACGCGCAGCAGGCCGGGGGCGACTCCGCCTCCGCCGTGGAGGCCGAGCACCGCGCCGCCCGGGAGGCGGGCCTTCCGGCCACCATCGTCGAGGGCGGCCAGGAGGTCGACGTCCCGTTCCCCTTCGCCTACGGCGTCGCTCTGCCGGGGCAGGCCCAGTTCGACGCCATGGAGGCGCTCGGAGCCCTCGCGGCGGCGTTCGTCGCGGCCGGCGGCCGCATCCACGACGGCACGCGCGTGGTGGGGGTCACCGCCTCCGAGCCGTGCCGGGTGCGCACGACGCGCGGCGAGGTGCAGGGCCGCACGGTCGTGCTCGCCACGGCCACGCCCATCCTCGATCGCGGTCTCTACTTCTCCAAGACGCACGGCCTCCGCTCGTACGGCGCCTCCTTCGAGGTCCCGGATGCGGGCACCGAGGGTCTCTCCGAGGGCATGTTCCTCTCGATCGGCGACGACGACCCGGATCGTTCCCGGTCGATCCGCACCGCGCCGGCCCGCCTGATCGGGCGCGACTCCGGCGACCTCCTCGTGCTCGGCGGCAACGGGCATCCGGTGGGCCGCCCCGGCGACTTCAGCGAGCAGCAGCGCCTCGACGACCTCGCGGAGTTCGCCCGCTCGATCCACCCGGATGCCCGGCTCACCCACAGCTGGTCTGCGCAGGACTACGAGTCGCACAACCTCATCCCGTTCGTCGGTCTCCTGCCACGCGGACGCGGGCGGGTCTACCTCGCCACGGGCTACGCCAAGTGGGGCCTCACCAACGGCGTCGCGGCGGCGCTGCGGCTCCGCGACGAGATCCTGGGCGTGCCGCGGGTCGAACGGCGGCACTGGCACCGGGTGCTCGGCACGCGCATCACGAAGCCGGCCGACCTCGGCCGCGGGGCGAAGGACGGCGCGATCGTCGGCGTCTCGATGACCCGCGGATGGCTGGGCGCCTCGACGCGGCCGGTCCCGGTTCCCCGGCCGGCCGAGGGGGAGGGCGTCGTGGCGGCCTCCCGCGGAGTGCCCGTGGGGATCTCGACGGTCGACGGCGTGACCTGCGCCGTGCGGGCCGTGTGCCCGCATCTCGGCGGTGTGCTCGAGTGGAACGACGCCGAGCGCAGCTGGGACTGCCCGCTGCACGCCTCCCGGTTCGCGGCCGACGGGGCGCGGATCGAGGGCCCGGCGGTGAAGGACCTGCCTGTGCTGCCGCGGACGCGGACGCGCTGACGGCGGGGCTGACGGCGGTGGCCGCTCCGTCAGGGGTGCTCCCCCCGGCACGCTGGCCGTCCGTCCAGACGCGCTCGATAGCATTCGGGCATGACGCGAGCAGGCACCGAGTCCCTGATCCGGCAGACCACGGCGGGGGCCGTGCGCGGAATGCGCGAGCGCAAGCGCGATCCCCGCGACCGGGAGGCCACGGGTCACGACGATCCAGGCCGCACGGTGCTGAGCTGGAAGGGCATCCCCTTCGCGGCGGCCCCCGTGGGCCCCCTCCGTTTCCGGCGCCCGCAGCCCCCTGAGCCCTGGGAGGGCACGCGCCCCGCCACCCGCTTCGGGCCGATGGCGCCCCAGCGCGTGCTCAAGTCGATGGAGGTCGTGCCGGGCGTCGGCGTCTCGGAGGACTGCCTCACCGTCAACGTCTGGGCACCCGCGGGAGCGGCGCCGGGGTCGAAGCCCGTGATGGTGTGGATCCACGGCGGCGGCTACTTCCAGGGCTCCACGGCCCAGCGCTTCTACGACGGCCGCAACCTCGCCTCCGAGGGCGACGTCGTGGTGGTGAGCCTCAACTACCGGCTCGGTGTCATCGGGTTCGTCGACTTCACGACGGTCGCCGAGAGCGGCGAGACCACGTCTGCCTCAGCGGCCGGCGAGAGCGCTGCCTTCGACTCCAACCTCGGCCTCCGCGACCAGATCGCCGCCCTCGAGTGGGTGCGGGAGAACGTCGCGGCGTTCGGCGGCGACCCCGGCAACATCACGCTGTTCGGGGAGTCCGCCGGGGGTGCGTGCGTCATCGCGCTCATGGCGTCCCCGCTCGCCGACGGGCTCTTCCACCGCGCCATCGCGCAGAGCGCTCCCGTCACGAGCGTCTACGGCCGCGACCGGGCGGCCGCCGTCGCCCGGCGCTTCCTCGGCATCGTCGGCATCGAGCCCGCCGACGCCCACCGGCTGGTGGAGCTCGATCCGTTCGCCCTCGTCGACGCCGGGGGCGAGCTCGTGCACGAGGTCTCCGGCGAGGTGCCGGGAACCCTCGCGCTCGCGCCGATGCACGGCGACGACGTGCTGCCGGAGTACCCGCTCACGGTGTTCCGCGAGGGCCGCGCCCCACGCATCCCGCTCATCATCGGCACCAACCGCGACGAGTCGTCGTTCTTCAAGCTCATGCGCTCGCCGCTCCTGCCGATCACCCCCGAGGCGGTGAAGCAGATGTTCCTCGAGATCGCGAGCGACCGGCCCGAGTTCGAAGACGCCGCCGAGCGCATCACGGCCGCCTACCCGGCCTACCCGCGGCGGTCGACTCCCGCCGAGGTCTCGCGTGACGCGGGGTTCCGGATGCCCTCGATCTGGCTCGCCGAGGCGCACAGCCGCCACGCGCCCACCTGGATGTACCGCTTCGACCACGCCACACCGCTCCTGCGCATCACGGGCATCGGAGCCACCCACGCGGCCGAGCTCGCCTACGTCTTCGGCTCGTTCGCGCCCTGGGGCAAGGATCTCGTGTTCCGTCTCGGCGGCCGGGCCGAAGCCCTGCGGGTGAGCGAGCGCATGCAGGCGCACTGGCTCGCGTTCGCGCGCACGGCTGCTCCGGAGCCGACCTGGCCGCCCTACGACGAGCACGCCAGGAGCACGCTCATCATCGACAAGGACGACAGCGTGGAGCACGATCCCGACGGAGTCGTGCGCGAGGCCTGGGGGCCGGAGATCCTCGCGTTCCGCTGATCCGGCGCGGCCGTGCTATTCATGGAGCATGGTCGCCGAGCAGTTCATCACCCCGTTCTGGCTCGACCTCGCCGCCACGGGCCTCGGCAGCGTGCAGGGCGCCATGTTCGCGGCGCAGTTCAAAGACCGCCGCCTCGACCTGCTGGGGGTCGGCGTCATCGGCCTCGTGGCGGGAACCGGCGGCGGAATGCTCCGCGACCTGCTGCTCAACCAGACCCCGGTGTCGCTGTCGAACAATTGGTTCATCCCCGTCGCCGTGCTCGCCGCGCTCGTGGGCATGCTGCTCGAGCGCCTGTTCTCGCGGCTGAACGTCTCCATCACCATCCTCGACGCCGTGAGTCTCGGCCTCTTCTGCGCCATCGGCACGAGCAAGGCCCTCGCCCTCGGGCTGCCCATGGTGCCCGCGATCTTCGTGGGCATGGTGGCCGCCGTGGGAGGAGGCATCCTGCGCGACATGCTGCTCGGGATGCCGATCGGCGTCATGCACGTCGGCTCGCTCTACGCCGTGGCGGCGGGCGCCGGGGCGGTGTTCCTCGCGGTGTCGACGGCGGCCGGGATGACGGTCGAGTTCGGCGGGGTCGGCTGCGTGATCGTGACCACGGTCATCCGGCTGCTCGCGGTGCGCTTCGGCTGGAGTCTGCCCGAGCAGCGCGCCATCAGCACGCTGCGACGCCTGCGGCTGCGGCGACGGTCGGGCGACTGAGCCCGCGCCGAACCCGCCCTGAGTCGGCACTGAACGTTTTCGCACCCCTCTCCGTTGACCCCGGATGAGGACGACGGCGGCTTCGAGGTGTCAAAGAGCACGCATAGACCCCTCAGAGCGGCCTGCCAGCCTCGATCAATACGTTCGAACCCGTCCGCACGACCGACCGACCGCAGCACGACAGGGAGCATCATGAACACCCGCCACAAGAAGATCGCCCTCGCCTCGATGACCGGCCTGTCCATCGGCGTCGCCCTCGCCGGGTGCGCCACCGACACCACCGCCTCCACCGGTTCCGCGCCCACGAGTGCCGCCACGAGTGCGCCGAGCAGCTCGGCCGACTCCGGAACCCCCGCCCCCACCGGTGCTGCGGAGGCGCCCGCGGAGGGCTCCGGCACCTACACCGACGGCACCTACGAGGCCACCGGCAGCTACACCTCGCCCAACGGCCAGGAGGAGGTCGACGTCTCGATCACGCTCGAGAGCGACATCATCACCGCCGTGACCGTGACCCCCGAGGCCACCAACCCCAACTCCGTCAACTACCAGAACCAGTTCGCCGACGGCATCGCGGCGGTCGTGGTGGGCCAGAGCATCGACGAGATCGAGGTGTCGCGCGTCGCCGGATCGAGCCTCACCAGCGGCGGCTTCAACGAGGCCGTCGAGACCATCAAGAGCGAAGCGTCCTAGCGGTGGCCGCTCCGGTGGCGTCCGTCTTCGCGTTCGAGGCGATCGGCACCTCGTGGCAGATCGAGACCCCCGCGCCGCTGCGTTCCTCTGAGAAGGCCGCTGTACTCTCGCGCATCGAGGAGTTCGACCGGGTGTACTCGCGCTTCCGCGACGACTCGCTCGTCACGGCGATCGCCTCGGCCGAGACCGCGGGCAGCTACGAGTTCCCGGCCGACTCCGCCGTGCTGTTCGAGCTCTACGACCGGCTCGCAGCGGCCACGGCCGGTGCCGTCGACCCGCTCGTGGGGCGCGACCTCGAGCTGCTCGGCTACGACCGCGACTACTCGCTGCGGCCTGCGTCGGATGCTGGGCCGATCCCGGCTCAGGGTTCGGGTTCGTTCGCGCGCTCCGCCTGGGCCACCGATGTCACCCGGCACGGCCGCACCATCACCACGGCTCCGGCGGTCATCGACGTGGGCGCCGCCGGCAAGGGCTACCTCGTCGACCTCGTGGCGGGCGTGCTGCGCGGGCACGGTCACGCCGAGTTCGTGGTGGATGCCAGTGGCGACCTGGTGCACGCGGGCCCGGCGTCCGTGCGGATCGGCCTGGAGCATCCGCTCGACCCTTCGAAGGCCATCGGGGTCGCGACCCTCGAGAACGCGTCGCTTTGCGCCTCCGCGAGCAACCGCCGTGCCTGGGGCGACGGGCTCCACCACATCGTCGACGGCCGCACAGGCAGCCCGGCGCGCGAGGTCATCGCGACCTGGGTCGTCACGAACGGCACCGGATCCGCACCCACCGCCCTGGCCGACGGACTCGCCACCGCCCTCTTCTTCACCGGCGCGCACCGCCTCGCCGAGACATTCCACTTCAGCTATGTACGCATGTACGCCGACGGCCGCGCGGAGATCTCGCGCGACTTCCCAGGGGAGCTCTTCACATGAAAGCACGACTCGACACGCTGATCGGCCGCATCACGATGTACAACCTCATCGTGGTGGCGCTCGTCGCCATCGCGGTGGTCGCGCTCATCGGCAGTCTCGTGGGCCAGATCTTCTACAGCCCGCTCGCGCTCCTGGCGAGCATCGCGGTGGCCGTCGTCGCGACGGTGATCTCGAGCTGGCTCTTCGCCCGGCTCTTCCGTACCGTGCCGCACCTGCCGTCGGCCGTCATCACCGGGCTGCTGATCTTCTTCGTCTTCATCCCCACCGCCGATCCGGGCGGCCTCGCGCTGCTCGCGCTCACGGCGGTCGTGGCATCGGCGTCGAAGTTCCTCATCGCCATCCGGGGCCGGCACCTGCTGAACCCGGTGGCGGCCGCCGCCGTCGTCATGTCGGTCACCACGCTGAACCCTTCGGGCTGGTGGGTGGCGACCCCGCTGCTGCTGCCGTTCGTGGCGATCGGCGCGTTCCTCGTGCTCTACCGCACGCGCAAGCTCACGCTCGGCGTCGGGTTCATCGTGGTGGCCACCCTGCTCATCACGGGGCGCATGATGCTGCTCGGAACCGCCGCTCCGGATGCGCTCTGGCTCGCGCTGGGGTCGTTCCCGGTGGTGTTCCTCGCCGGCTTCATGCTGAGCGAGCCGCTCACACTGCCGCCGCGCCGGTGGCAGCAGTTCGCGGTGGCGGGGGTGGTGGCCGTGCTGCTGTCGTTCCCGTTCCAGATCGGGCCCGTCTACTCCTCGCCCGAGATCGCTCTCGTGGTGGGCAACATCGTGGCGTTCACCTTCGGGCAGCGGCGGGGTGTGCGGATGCGCTACCTCGGCTCGCGCGCGCTCACCCCCACGAGCGCGGCGTTCGACTTCGAGCCTTCGGCACCGGTGCGGTTCGTGCCGGGGCAGTACCTCGAGCTGGCGCTGCCGCACCGGAAGGTCGACTCGCGGGGCACGCGACGGATGTTCAGCATCGCGTCGGGTGCGTCGGCGTCGGCCGCCCCTCTCAGTGTGGGGGTGAAGCTCTCGGATCCGTCGAGCTCGTTCAAGACGGCGCTCGTGGGGCTCGAGCGGGGTGCGTCGGTGCGGGCAACGTGGGTCGGAGGCGACTTCCTGCTGCCGGCCGACACCTCGGTTCCGCTGCTGCTGGCGGCGGGCGGCATCGGTGTGACCCCGTTCGTGTCGCAGCTCCTGGGCCGTGATGGCGGGTCGGAGCCCTCCGACGTGGTGCTGGTGTACTCGGTGTCGGGGCCCGACGAGCTCGCGTTCCTGCCGGAGCTCGCGGCCACGGGCATCCGGGTGCTCGTGTTGGCGCCCATGCGGCCGGAGGGGCTGCCCGAGCATTGGGAGTACCTCGGCTCGGGCCGGGTGACCGCCGAGCTGCTCCGCACGGCGGTGGGCGACGTGGAGTCGCGTCGCGCCTACGTCTCGGGCCCTCCCGGCTACGTCGACCACGTGTCGACGGAGCTCCGCAAGGCGGGCGCCCGCCGCATCCGCACGGACCAGTTCGCCGGGTACTGAGCGGGTGGGGCGGCCCCGCGCGGGTCCGTCTTGCGCGGGGTCGTCATCCTGCGCGTCGGGACGCCTGCGACGCAGCCCCCGCGCGGTCGACCTGCGCGGCGGCGGCTGACCACCGAGCGGCGGGCCACCGCGGACGTGCCTGCCGTGCGGTCATGCCCGCCATCCCACCCGCACGCCTCCACCCATCGCCCCCCACTTGACAGTAGATGCGCTCAAAACGCTTGACTTGGCACATCTTGTGTCAAGTGGGGGAGGGGCCGTGCCGCCCGCCGCCCACGCGGCTCACCGACTTGACAGTAGATGCGCTCAAATCGGTCGACTTGGCACATCTTGTGTCAAGTGGAGGAGCGGCCGTACCGCTCGACACCCACCCGGCTCGCCGACTTGACAGAAGGTGCGCCCAAAGAGCTCGACTTGGCACATCTTGTGTCAAGTGGGCGAAGCGGGGCGGGGGCGGGGAGCGAGGCGCGGGGAGCTCGCCGCGGGGTCGAGGCGCCCGCGGCCCCCTACCGGATCGTCGCGTACGCGGCGAGCGCCGCCGCCCGCGAGGACTTCAGGTCGACCATCGGCGCCGGATACGCCTCCGTTCCGACCTCGGGCACGTAGCGCGCCACGTACTGCCCGGCCGCATCGAACTTCGACGCCTGCAGCTCGGGGTTGAACACCCGGAAGTACGGCGCCGCATCCGGCCCCGACCCCGCCACCCACTGCCAGTTCAGCGCGTTCGACGCCGGATCGGCATCGACAAGCGTGTCCCAGAACCACGCCTCACCGACCCGCCAGTCGACCCGCAGGTTCTTCACCAGGAACGACGCCGTCACCATCCGCACCCGGTTGTGCATCACCCCCGTCTGCCACAGCTCCCGCATGCCGGCGTCGACGAGCGGGATGCCGGTGCGCCCCTTCTTCCAGCGCTCGAGCTCATCGTCGGGCAGCGACTGCCACGGGAACCGGTCGAACTCCGGCCGCATGTTCTCGGTCGTGATGGAGGGCAGGTGGAACAGCAGGTGGTAGGCGAACTCCCGCCAGACGAGCTGCCGCAGGAACGCCGACGACCCGGCCGCCGCCCCCGACCCAGTCCCGCGCCTGGCCCGGTGCCGGTCGACCGCCTGCCACAGCTCGAACGGACTGATCTCGCAGAACCGCAGGTGCGGCGAGAGCCCGGAGGTGCCGTCCTCGGCCGGGAGGTCCTGCTCGTCGGGGTAGTCGTCGATCCCCGAGCGGAGGAACGCACTCAACCGCTCGTGCGCCCCCACCGACCCCGGACGCCACCGCTCGCGGAGCCCCCCGGCCCAGTCGGGCGCCGTCGGCAGCAGCCCCCACGAGCCGAGCTCGTCCGAGTCGACCCGCGGGCTCTGCAGTCCGTCCTCCGCCGTCGGGGCGGGAAGCGGTGCGCGCGGCGCCGGCTTCGCGAGCACCGCGCGGTAGAACGGCGTGAACACCTTGTACCACCCGCCCTGCCCCGTCATCACGGTCCACGGCTCCGCCAGCAGCGACCCCTGGAAGCTCTCGACCTCGAGTCCCGCCTCCCGCAGCGAGCTCTTCAGCGCGGTGTCCACGGTGCGCTCGGCCTCGCCGTAGCGCCGGTTCCAGAGCACGGCGGTCGCGCCCGCGTCCGTCACGAGACCGTGCACGACGGCTTCGGCCGGCCCGCGCCGCAGGGTGAGAGCAAGGCCCACCTCGTCGAGCTCGGCGGCGAGCGCCTCGAGGCTGTGGTGCAGCCACCACCGCGAGGCAGCCCCGAGGGGCCGGATGCCGGGGCTCTCGTCGTCGAGCACGTACAGCACCACGATCGGGTCGCCCCGCCGCACGGCCTCGTGCAGCGCGGGGTTGTCGCGCACCCGCAGGTCATCGCGCAGCCAGACGATCGTGGTGGGGGAGGAGCTCATGCCCCCAGTCAACCCGCCCGCCGCCGATCCCGCCCGATCACGACCCGGCGACCCGGCCCGGCGCATCCGCTCGCTCACCTGGGGCCGGACACACGCGTGCCCCAAGTCGCGGCCGCCCACCCCTTACTGTCCCGCGACCCCCGTGCGCAGCTTGTCGCAGAGCAGCGCGAGCTGCTCGAGCTCGTCGGGCGTGAGGTGCCCCGACATGTGCGCCGTGATCGACTCGGCATGCAGCACCGCCGCCTTCCGATACACGCTCACCCCGTGCTCGGTGAGGGCCACGAGCGTGCCGCGCCCGTCCGACGGGTCGCCGCACTTCTCCAGGATGCCGCGGGCCGCCAGCCGGTCGACCAGTCGGCTGATCGAGGGCTGCGTGAGCAGCACCTTCTCGCCGAGGTCCCGGATGCGCAGCACCTTGTCCGGCTGGATGAACAGGTTGAACATCACGTCGTACTCGTTGAGCGACACGATGTCGGTGGGGAACTCGGCGGCCAGCTGCCGCATGACGGTGACCTGGGCGCGGAACAGCGACTCCCAGGCGGCCACGGGCGAGATCTCCGGCGACATCGCAGCTCCTGACACTCGGTGCAAAGGGGTGGCCTACATTCTGGCACGGCCCAGCGGATGCGCCGGCGCAGCGAGTGCACGCGGGCAGCTAGTGCACCCGCACGCCCCCGAGCCAGGTCTGCTCGACCGTGAGCTGCGGCAGCTCCTCGACGCTCACGGCGGAGGGGTCGGCCGAGAGCACCACGAGGTCGGCGAGCTTGCCCACCTCGAGGCTGCCCACCTCGTGCTCGCTGAACAGCTGCCAGGCGGCTCCGAGCGTCTGCGCCCGCAGCGCCTCGTCGAAGCTCACGCCGTCGGCTCCGGGCAGGCGCCGGCCGCCGCGCGTGGTGCGGGTCATCGCCACCGCCATGTTGCGGAGCGGCTCGGCGGGGGTCACGGTGCCGTCGTTGTGCAGCGAGATCTCGAGCCCCGAGTCCAGCGCGGCCCGCGCGTTCGCCCAGGGCCCGCCGTGCTCGGCGCCGAACAGCTCGTCGACGAGCACGTCGCCCCAGTAGTACACGTGGTCGATGAGCAGGCTGACGGTGGCCCCGAGCTCGGCCGCGCGCGCGAACTGGGTGGGCGTCATGGCGCCCACGTGCTCCATCCGCAGCCGGTGGTCGCTCCGCGGATGCCGCTCGAGCATCGCCTCCCATGTGTCGAGCACGCGGTCGATGGCGAGGTCGCCGTGCACGTGGCAGGCGAGCTGCCAGCCCTCGGGGAAGTACTGCTCGACCACCTCGTCGAGCTGCGCCCGGGTGTAGTTGGCCGAGCCGTGCGATCCGGGCTCGACCCCGATCGAGCGGGTCCCTTCGGTGTCGAGGTAGGGGAACGAGATGAGGATGTTGCCGACCCACGGCGATCCGTCGGCCCACGTCTTCACCCCGGTCTGCCGCACGAGGGCGTCGCCGTTGGCCACGGGCACGGAGGCGTGGGCTCCTGGCGCCGACATCTCGTAGAGGCGCAGTCGCGCCGTGAGTCCGGCGGCGGCGCGGGTCGCGTCGAGAGCGGGCTGCTTGGCGTGGTCCCAGCTCATGTCGCTCACCGTCGTGATGCCCACGGCGTTCAGCGAGCCGAGGTACTGCGCGAGGAGTGCCGGCAGCTCGTGGGCCGCCTCGCCGAGCACCGGGCTGAGCAGCGCGAATACGGTGCCCACCTCGAAGCCCTTGCCCGTGAGCTCGCCCGCTGCATCCTTGTCCCAGTGCGATCCCACGGGGTCGGGGGAGTCGCGCGTGACGCCGGAGCGCGCCGCGGCCGCGGAGTTGAAGTAGACGACGTGGCCCGAGTTGTGCAGGATGACGAGCGGTGCGCCTCGCCCCCAGTCGTCGAGCTCGGCGAGGGTGGGATCGGTGAGGCCCGTCTGCAGGAGGCCGTCCCAGCCGTTGAACACGACGCCCTCCGGATGCGCGGTGACGCCGTCGCGGATCGCCGCGCGCACCCCGTCGGCCGTCGGCAGCGTCACGGGGCGGATGTCGATCATGAAGTGGCTGAGCACCACGGCGGTGTCGCTCGGGTGCCCGTGCGCCTCGACGAAGCCGGGCAGGAGGGCGCGCTCGCCGAGGAGGACGGTCTCGAGCTGGTCGCCTGCGGTGACGGCGGCGCGCACCTCGGCCTCGGATCCCACGGCGGCGATCGTGCCGTCGCGCACGAGGAGGGCCTTGGCGCGGGGGCGGGCGTCGTCGACGGTGAGGACGGTTCCCAGGAAGAGGGTCTCGGAGGTCATGCGGCGACTGTATCGGCCGGGCGGGGGCGGTGTCTCCGGGACGTCCGTTAAATGATTGAGGGCCCGTCGTAGAGGCTAACGACGGGCCCTCTCCCTTGCACCAAGAGTGTCCTGCAATCACATTCCGCGGGAGCTGCCACAGCAAACAACTTCCGCTCTTCGAATATATAACGGTCTGGTAACGGAGCGCTAGTTACCAAAACGTTATTTTCCTGGGAATCGGCTGTGCGCCCCGTTCGGGGGGTGCCCAGGGGCCCAGAACGCCGCTCAGAAGAGGTCGGGGGAGGGGGTCGACGTGTGCCGCACCGAGACGTCGGCGTGGCGGTCGAAGCGGTAGCCGACGCCGCGCACGGTGCGCACGATGTCCTCGTAGTCGCCGAGCTTCGAGCGCAGGCGCCGCACGTGCACGTCGATGGTGCGCTCGTTGGGCACCTCGTCGTCACCCGCGCTCCAGAGCGAGGTGATGAGCTCGGCGCGCTCGATGGTGCGGCCCTCGCGGAGCACGAGGTACTGCAGCAGCTCGAACTCCTTGTAGGTGAGGTTCGCGGGGTTGTTGTCGAGCAGAACGCGCTTCCGCGAGAGGTCGACGACGACGCCGTCGCGGGCGCGGTCCTGCTCGTCCGGCGCCTGCCGCTGCTTGGCGAGAGCGGCCGGATCCTGCAACGCGAGGCGCACCACGTCGACGTCGCGGCCACCGGCACCGCGCGGGGCGAGCGCCACGGCGGCGTAGGTCTCCGAGGAGGGGGCGATCTCGGCGGCGAGTGCCTTCAGCGCCTCGACGATGCGGCCGAGGTCGGTGCCGTCGGCGGCGGCCTTGTCTTCGTCGATGCCGACGTAGAGCACGAAGCCGCGGGCTTCGGTTCCTTCGGGCACGGCGCGGATGCGAGCGGGTGCGGACGGGGCGCCGGACGCGACAGCGGCGACAGAGGCGGAGGAGGCGGCGGCGTCCGCGGTGGAGAGAGCGGTGGGGCGGGGAGCGAGGTGGGCGATCGACATGGGAGTTGTCCTTCAGGCAGCGGCCCGGAGATGCGGGCCGGAAGATGTGTCAGTACTCGTGATCCGGATGCGGATCGGAAGCGGCCCCGAGAACAGGGGCCGAGAGCGCGACTCTCGCTGAGCCCGGTCAGGGCTGAGGGGTCGGCGCGGGCGAGATTCTCGTCAGCGACACATTCGACAACACATGACGACGCTGCCGGCCATCATCATGCCGGCATCCCCGAGGGCCTCAAAGGAGGTCAGGGCGTGCACGTTGTCAGTCATGCCTAGAAGCTAACCCGAACAGAGCGCGCAATGTCAACCCTTCCGGCGCATCCGGGATAGTTAGCACAGGTATAGGTTGTGCCGTATGAGCACTCCCGCGGTTCCGTCGATCTCGTCCCGTGCACGCTGGCAGGCCTTCGGGGTGTGCGTGGCCGTGGCCGCTCTCACGATCCTCGATCTGTCGAAGGTCAACGTGGGACTGCCCTCGATCGAGAAGTCGCTCGGTGCCGACTCCACCGCCCTGCAGGTGATCGTCGCCGGCTACGCGCTCGCCTTCGGTCTCGCGCTCGTGCCGGCCGGGCGGCTCGGTGACCTCTACTCCCGCAAGGTCATGTTCATCATCGGGTTGAGCGGGTTCACCCTCGCGAGCGCCTTCTGCGCCATCGCCCCCGACATCGAGACCCTGCTCATCGCGCGCATCCTGCAGGGTGTCGCCGCCGGCGTGCAGATGCCGCAGGTGCTGGGGCTCGTGCAGCAGCTGTTCCAGGGTGAGGAAAGAGGCCGCGCGTTCGGGCTCTTCGGCGCCGTG
The DNA here is from genome assembly GCF_023264895.1 of Herbiconiux sp. Lineage (GTDB taxonomy): Bacteria > Actinomycetota > Actinomycetes > Actinomycetales > Microbacteriaceae > Herbiconiux. The sequence continues at coordinate 28,771 of NZ_JAHFUY010000032.1, forward strand.
ATCGGCATCTCGACCGCGTTCGGGCCCACCCTCGGCGGCCTCCTGATCGCGGTCGGTGGGCCCACCGACGGCTGGCGGCTGCTGTTCTGGATGAACGTGCCCCTCGGCGTGATCGCCCTCGCCCTGGCCGCCTGGCTCCTGCCGAAAGCGCAGCCGCACCAGCCGGGCGCGCGCAACCTCGACCTCATCGGCATCGTGCTGCTCGGCATCGCGGTGTTCGCGTTCATGCTCCCGTTCGTGCTCACCACGGGCGGGCCGGACGACAGTCCGTGGCGGTGGCTGTCGCTTCTCGGATGCGCGGTCGCGGTCGTGCTCTTCATCACCTGGGAGCGGCGCTACGAGGCCGCGGGCAAGTCGCCCGCCATCCACTTCGCGCTGTTCTCGCTCGGCTCGTACCGCAACGGGCTGCTGCTGGCCACGGCCTACTTCGCCGCGATCCCGGCGGTCTTCCTGCTCACGACGCTGTTCCTGCAGGAGGGCCTCGGCTACGCGCCGGTGTTCGCGGGCATGGTGAGCATCCCGTTCGCCCTCACCTCGGCCGTCACGGCGCTGATCGGCGGGCGGCTGGTCTCGAAGTACGGGCGCTCGCTCGTGGTGGTGGGCCTCGTGGTGGCGTTCGTCGGGTTCGTGCTCGTGCTGCTCGGGGCCGTGCTGCCGCCCGCCGAGTACTCGATCTGGTTCATGGCGGCGGCGATGGCGGTGGCCGGGGCGGGAGGCGGATTCGTCATCTCACCCAACCAGACCCTCACGCTCGCCGAGATCCCGGTGACCGAGGGCGGTGTGGCGGGCTCGATGGCGCAGGTGGGGCAGCGCGTCGGCACGGCGGTGGGAGTGGCGGCGGCCTCGTCGATCTTCTTCGCCACCCTCTACAGCGAGGGCCCCGGCAACCCCGACAACGTCGAGGTCTACCACGACGGCTTCCGCAACGCCTTCTTCGTGACCCTCGGCCTCATCCTCGTGGCGCTCGCGATCGGTCTCGTCGACCTGCTGCGCCGGAAGCGGGCTGAGTAGGTTTGAACCGCGCCGCCGCCTCTGCGGCGCGGGCTACATGTTCGGGTGCGGTCGCTTCGCGGCCGCGCCCTCACCTTGGGTCGTCGGGTACGGCCCGCGGCTTGGTGGGATGTTCGGGAGTCGCGACAGGGTGGGATGTTCGGGAGGCGCTAGACCGTGCCGTAGAGCCTGTCTCCGGCGTCGCCCAGGCCTGGGACTATGTAGCCCTTTTCGTTGAGCTTCTCGTCGAGGGCGCCCAGGACGAGGGTGACGTCCCGGCCCTCGGTGGCCTTCTCGAGGGCGGCGACGCCTTCGGGGGCTCCGAGCAGGCAGATGGCGGTGACATCCTGGGCGCCGCGCTTGAAGAGGAACTCGATCGCCGCGGAGAGCGAGCCGCCGGTGGCGAGCATGGGGTCGAGCACGAAGCACTGGCGGTCGGAGAGGTCGTCGGGAAGGCGCTCGGCGTAGGTGGTGGGCTCGAGGGTCTCCTCGTTGCGTACCATGCCGAGGAAGCCGACCTCGGCGCTCGGCACGAGCTTCACCATGCCCTCGAGCATGCCGAGCCCCGCGCGGAGGATCGGCACCACGAGCGGCCGCGGCTCGGCGATCGCGACGCCCTGCGCCTCCGACACGGGGGTGTTGACCGTGACGGGCACGACGGTCACGTTGCGCGTGGCCTCGTAGGCCAGGAGGGTCACGAGCTCTTCGGCCAGAGCGCGGAAGGTGGGCGACGGGGTCGTCTTGTCGCGCAGCACGGTGAGCTTGTGCGTGATGAGCGGGTGATCGGCAACGTGTACTCGCATAGGCTCAATCTACTGGACGGCGGAGGGAGGCCTTGTGGCAGAGGTTCCGGCCCCCGCAGCAGTGCCGCCGCTCCCCTCGGATGCCGTGCTCGGCGAATGGATGGCTCTCGCGCTGGCGGAGGCCCGTTCTGCGCTCCAGACCGGCGACGTGCCCGTCGGCGCGGTCGTGCTCGATCGTGACGGGAACGTCATCGGCCGCGGACGCAACGAGCGCGAGCTGCACCGCGACCCGACCGCGCACGCCGAGGTCGTCGCCCTGCGCGAGGCCGCTGCCGCGATGGGCGACTGGCAGCTGCCGGGCGCGACCCTCGTGGTGACCCTGGAGCCCTGCGTCATGTGCGCCGGTGCGATCCTCGCCGCCCGCATCCCGCGCGTGGTCTTCGGCGCCTGGGACGAGAAGGCGGGGGCCGCGGGCTCCGTGCACGACCTCCTGCGCGACCGCCGCCTGCAGCACCGTGTGGAGGTGGTGGCGGGCCTCGACGCCGACGAGTGCGGTGAGCTCCTGACTCGCTTCTTCCGCGAGCCCGGAAGAGCCCCGAAGCCAGCCCTCGGGGGCCGGTAAGTACGCGAATTCGCGAGACCGACGCCGTATACGCGGTCGGTCTCACGCAGATGCGTCGAAACTCATCAGCCAGCCCGCGGATGCCGACCCGTCCGCCGCGATCGAGCCCTACGGGCGAGCGACGCCGCCGAATCCGTCGAGTCCGTCGAGTCCCTCGAGCCCGTCGCCCCGCTCGAGTCCGTCGAGGTACTCGCCGAGCAGGCGCGCCGACGCAACCTGCTGCGCGGCCCCGTGCCGAGCACGTTCCGCCCGCAGGAGGTCGGCGTCGATCCCGTGCCGCCGGAGGTAGGCGGCGTCGGAGACCAGCCACTCCTCGTGCATCGCATCCGTGAGCTCGGGATGGAACTGCACCGCCAGCAGCCACTCGCCGATCCCGAAGGCCTGGTTCTCGTACGCTTCGGACGACGCGAGCAGGGTGGTCGCAGCCGGAAGGTCGAAGGTGTCGCCGTGCCACTGGGCCATCGGGGTGCCGGTCACGTGCCGCACGGGCGACGACCGCCCGGCCACGGTGGGCTCGACGGCGCGGTAGCCGACCTCAGGTAAGGGCCCCCGCCGCACCTCCTCACCGAGCGCCGCAGCGATCACCTGCGCACCGAAGCACACCCCGAGGATCGGCCGTCGGGCCTCGAGCCGCGAGCGCACGAACGCGATCTCGGGCGCGATGAACGGGTGCCGATCCGCCTCGTACACGCCCGCCGTCGACCCGAGCACGAGGAGCACGTCGGCATCGGCGACGCGCTCGAGCGCCGCACCGACCTCGGCGGCCGAGTGGCCCACGAGCACGTCGACGACCTCGATCTCGTGGCCGCGGGCCTCGAGCACGGGGCCGAAGTTGCCGAGCCCGACCACCTCGGCGTGCCGGACGACCGCGGCGCGGCGGGGCGGCGGCGCGCTCGCCTCGACGCTCAATCCGCGCTCTTGATGATGATCGCGGAGGTGTTGGCCTCGACCTCGAGCGGCTCCACGAACACGTCGGGCTCGAGGTAGATCACCCGCGCCACCGGCACAGCAGACCGGATGCGACGCTCGACCTCGTTGATCGTCTCCGCCACGTCGCGCAGCTCCGACTCGGGCGCGAGTGCGATCTTCGCTCCGACCATCAGCTCGTCGGGCCCCAGGTAGAGGGTCTTCATGTGGATGACGCGATCGACCTTCGGTGTGCCGGCGATGGCCGCTTCGATCGCCGCCGCATCCGCATCGCTCGCGCCCTCGCCCACGAGCAGGCTCTTGGTCTCGATGCCGAGGATGATCGCGACCGCCACGAGCAGCGCCCCGATGAAGAGCGTGCCGATGCCGTCCCACAGCCCGTCGCCCGTGAGCACCGAGAGGCTCACACCCACGAGGGCGAACGCGAGGCCGCACAGCGCCGCCGTGTCCTCCAGCAGCACCACGGGCAGCTCTGGGGCCTTGGCCCGGCGCACGAACTGCACCCAGGTCTGCTTGCCGCGGTGGTGGTTCGACTCCTTCACACCTGTGCGCAGCGACAGCCCCTCGAGCACCATCGCGACCAGGAGCACGCCGATCGGGATCCACGGCGCCTCGATGGGGTGCGGATTCTCGATCTTCTCGATGCCCTCGTAGATGGAGAACACGCCACCGACCGAGAACAGGATGATCGACACCACGAAGGCGTAGACGTAGCGCTCCCGGCCGTAGCCGAACGGGTGCTCCTTGTCGGCCTTCTTCTTCGCCTTGCGACCGCCCAGGAGGAGCAGCAGCTGGTTGCCGGAGTCGGCCAGCGAGTGCACGCTCTCGGCGAGTATCGACGACGAGCCCGAGATGAGGAACGCGACGAACTTGGCGAGGGCGATGCCGATGTTGGCCAGCAGTGCCGCGATGATCGCCCTGGTGCCACCTGATGCGCTCACGAAATCCTCTTCCTCGTCGCCGGATGATCGGCCAATTCTAGGATGGGGGCATGAGCCCCGCCGCATCAACCGACGAGTCCGACCACGTGCCCTCGACAGTGCTGCCCTCGACAGCGCTGCCCTCGACAGCGCTCCCCTCGATTGCGCTCCTCGGTGCCGGGTCGATGGGCCGCGCCATCCTGAGCGGTCTGCTCGCTCCGGGCGTGGAGGTGCAGGGCGGCCTCCGCGTGACCAACCGCTCGGCCGCCAAGGCCGCCGACTTCGACGGCACGGCCGGGGTGACCGCCTTCGCGACCGACGACGATCCCGAGGCCAACCGCAAGGCCGTCTCGGGTGCGGCGATCGTGCTCGTGGCGGTCAAGCCCGCCATGGTGCCCGACCTCCTCGACGAGATCGCCGATGCCCTCGACGACGGCGCGATCGTGGTGAGCGTGGCGGCCGGGGTGACGGTGAGCACGTTCGAGAAGCACCTGCCCGCCTCGGTCTCCGTCATCCGCTCGATGCCGAACACGCCGGCCGTCGTGGGCAAGGCCGTGACCGGGCTCTCGGCGGGGACGCGCTCGAGCGCGGAGGAACTCGCCCTGGTGCGCTCGCTCTTCGAGACGGTGGGGACTGTGGTGGAGGTGCCGGAATCACAGCTCGATGCTCTCAGCACCATCTCCGGTTCGGGCCCCGCCTACGTGTATCTGTTGATAGAGGTTCTGACGGAGGCGGCTGTGCAGAAGGGGTTCACGCCCGAGCAGGCCGCCGAGCTCGTCAACGGCACCTTCGCGGGGGCCGCCGAGCTCCTCGTGCAGAGCGGCGAGACGCCCACCGACCTCCGCATCCAGGTCACGAGCCCCAAGGGCACCACCGAGCGCGCTCTGGCGGTGCTCCAGGAGGCGGACCTCTCGCGCCTCTTCGCCCGCGCCACCGACGCCGCCCTCGCCCGGGCCCGCGAGCTCGCCGCCGGCTGACACACTCCCGCCGACCGGCACCGCATGCCGCCCGCGCCGCAGCAGCGGCGGCGCGGCACCAACTCAGTTCCCGAGCGCCGCGAACACCTCGATGTCCGAGCTCTTGCCCGAGACGATGATGAGGTCGTGGTTCGACACGACGGTCGACTCCGTGGCGTACGTGAATGGCTTGCCCGGGCTCTTCACGCCCACCACGGTCACGTGGTACTTCGACCGCACCCCCGACTCGGTGAGGTTGAGCCCGCGGATGGGCTTCGGCGGGTACATCTTCACGAGCGCGAAGTCGTCGTCGAACTCGATGAAGTCGAGCATGCGGCCCGAGACGAGGTGCGCCACGCGCTCGCCGGCCTCGGCCTCGGGGTAGATGACGTGGTTCGCGCCGATGCGCTCGAGGATCTTGCCGTGCGAGCGCGAGATCGCCTTCGCCCAGATCTGCGGGATGCGGAGGTCGACGAGGTTGGCGGTGATGAGCACCGAGGCCTCGATCGAGGAGCCGACGGCCACGACCGCCACCTGGAAGTCGGCGGCGCCGATCTGGCGCAGGGCCTCGACGTTCTTCGCATCCGCCTGCACCGTGTGCGTCACGCGCTCGGACCACTTCTGCACGAGCCGCTCGTCTTCGTCGATGGCGAGCACCTCGCGACCCAGGCGGTCGAGCTCGCCCGCCGTCGCGGCCCCGAACCGGCCGAGGCCGATGACGAGCACGGGGGCGTCGTGCTTGATGCGGTCAACCAACGATGGGCCTCTCTTCCGGGCGTTTGTAGAGCTGCTGTCGCTGGCTGGCGGCCAGGGCTGCGGCAAGTGTCACAGTACCAACGCGGCCCATGAACATGGTGGCCGCCATGATGTAGACCCCGGCGTCGGGGAGCGAGGCGGTGAGACCCGTCGTGAGTCCCGAGGTCGCGAAGGCCGAGATGACGTCGAAGAGCACGAAGTCGAGGGGCGCCTTCGAGATCTGCAGGATGAGGATGGAGGACACAGCCACGGTCGTCGCCCCCCACAGCACGACCGAGACACCGAGGCGCAGGACGTCGCCGGGGATCCGGCGGCCGAACGACTCCATGTCCTGCACACCGCGCGCCTCGGCGAACGCGGCAAGGAAGAGCACGGCCAGGGTCGTGACCTTGATGCCGCCTGCCGTCGAGGCGGAGCCGCCGCCGATGAACATGAGCATGTCGGTCACGAGCAGGCTCGAGCCGTTGAGGTCGGGGATGTTGATGGTCGAGAAGCCGCCCGATCGCGTCATCACCGACAGGAAGAAGCTCTGGAACACGGTGTCGCCCGCGTTGAGGGTGCCGAAGGTCTTGGGGTTGTCGAACTCGAGCACGATGTAGAGCACGGCACCCGCCACGATCAGGAGCGCGCTCGTGACGAGCGTGAGCTTGACGTGCACCGACCAGCGCACGCGCAGATCCGGACCGTGCCCCTTCTTGCGCTTCCGCCAGGCGCCGAGGGTGCGGGCGAGCGCGTAGATGACGGGGAAGCCGATGGCGCCGAGGAAGACGCCCACCATGAGGATGGTGAGGAAGAAGTAGTCGTTGGCGAACGGCGTGAGCCCCTCGGCGTTGGGCGCGAACCCGGTGTTCGTGAACGCCATCGCCGAGTAGTAGAGGCTGTGCCAGATGGCCTCGCCCACCGGGATGCCGTCGATGAGCATGCGGGGGAGCAGGAGCGCCGCGATCACGAGCTCGATCACGAGGGCGCTGATGGCCACCGTGGCGAGCAGGGAGCCGATCTCGCCGAGGCGAACGGCCTGTCCCTCGGCGACCGGGCCATGATGCATCCGGAGCGGGTTCGTGTCGCTCGCCGCGATGAGCCGTGCGCGGAGGCCGAGCCGGCGCGAGATGACGAGCCCCAGGATGCTCGCGAGCGTGAGCACGCCGAGCGCCCCGATCTGCACGCCGATGTAGATGACCACGTGCCCGAACACCGACCAGTGAGTGGCCATGTCGACCGTGGCGAGCCCCGTGACGCAGATGACCGAGACCGCGGTGAAGAGGGCGTCGGCGAGGCCCGTGACCTTGCCCGAGGCGGCCGAGATGGGCAGCGAGAACAGCACCGTGAAGATGAGGATGAGGCTCGCGAAGATGAGGATCGCGAACCGCGACGGCGACTTCTCCGAGAACTCGCGCATGCCCTGGCGCACACGGCCGGCCCAGGTGCGGCTGCGATTGAACGGGTTGCGGCTCGCCACGCTGCTGCGGATGCTCATCCCAGTTCCTCGCTTCGGCCGGGCATCGGCGCCGGATGTCGGCCGCCCCTCGGTGAACGGTGCAATGCTACTCGCGGTGGCGCGGATCGGGAGCCACCCCACTAGCCTTGGGGAATGGCCGACATCTTCTCCGTGATCGCCGACCCCACGCGGCGCCAGCTCCTGTCGCTGCTGCTCGAACGCTACGTCGCCACCGACCAGGTGAGCGCCTCCGGAGCGGGAGACGGCGAGTACAGCGTCTCCGAGCTCGTGGCCCAGCTCGAGCTGAGCCAGCCGACCGTCTCGAAGCACCTCAAGGTGCTGCGCGACACCGGACTCGTCGCCGTGCGCGAAGAGGGCCAGCACCGCTTCTACAAGATCGACGTCTCACCGCTGGAGGACGTGGAGGACTGGCTGATCCCCTTCCTCTCCGCCGACTTCGACACAGCGGAGGAGGACGAGCTGTGGGAGAACGCCTCGGATGCGGTCAAGTCGGCCGCGGCGTCGTTCGGCCAGAACGTCGGCCGTCGGGCGGCCGCCACCTCGCACGCCGTGAAGAGCGTCGCCGACGATCTGGTGTCGAAGCTCCGCCGCTGATTCGCCGCCCACCCGCCGTCGTGCGTGTGCGATTCATTTGTGTGACCTGTGTGACTCCTGTTGCCCGTGAGGGTGCCGGGGCTCTATAGTTTCGCCATGGCAGAAGACCTGGACGACGTGCGCTTCCTGACCGTCGCCGAGGTCGCCGACATGATGCGCGTCTCGAAGATGACGGTCTACCGTCTCGTGCACGCCGGCGAGCTTCCCGCCATCCGCTTCGGCCGCTCCTTCCGCGTGCCCGAATCGGCCGTGGCGTCGGCGGTCAAGAACCACATCGCCGATTCGGCGTAGCGCTTCCTGCTACACTTCTCCGAGGCTCTTCAGCCTCTGACCGCCGGTTCTGCGCGGTCTTCCCTGATACGTGTGAGGTTTGTGTGGGTTCTGTAATCAAGAAGCGTCGCAAGCGCATGGCGAAGAAGAAGCACCGCAAGCTGCTTCGCAAGACTCGCCACCAGCGTCGCAACAAGAAGTAGCGCCAGACTCACGTCTCGCGCGCTACGCGAGCAGAGCGTCAGGTTTCGGCCTGGCGCTTTTTGCTTTCCCGGCGCACGATCCTTCTATGGCTGACCCCGAGTTCTGCGCCACCCTGGTCGTCCGCGATGCGGTGACGAAGCTCGACGCGCTCGCGATCGTGGCGCTCGCCGTCGACCGGCCGGTGTCGGGAGCCGGCACCGTGCATCCGTTCATCGAGCTCGAGAGCGGCGCCCGGGTCGAGATCGAGATCCCGAAGTTCGGTGAGCCGCCGCCGCTCGCGCTCGACGTCTACTCGAGGCTCGGCTTCGAGCACGCCGCCATGAGCGCGCTCGCCCTGCTCGCGCGGCTCGAGGAGGCCACGGCGTGGACGGTGAAGCCCGACTTCACCCTCTGAGGCCGAACGCTCGTCGGCGCTCGGTAGGCTGAAACCGTGCCCGCCGTCGACCTCGCCCTCATCGGCAAGCCCGGCTGCCACCTCTGCGACGACGCCCGCGAGGTCGTGCGCTCGGTGATCGCGTCGCTCGACGGGGAGGTCGACGTCTCGATGACCGAGCTGTCGATCCTCGACGATCCGGCGCTCCTCCATGAGTTCGCCGAGGAGATCCCGGTCGTGACGATCGGCGGCCGTGTGCACACCATCTGGCGGGTCGAGCCGGCCCGTCTCCGAACCGCCCTGCTGGAGGCCGCCCCATGATCCGCCACGTCGTCGCCTGGAAGCTCCGCGCCACCGATCCCGCCCAGAAGGAGGCCGATGCCGCCGAGATCGTGCGGGTGCTGTCGGCGCTCCGCGAGACCGTGCCGTCGGTGAAGGAACTCAACGTCGGCGCGAACATGGCGTACTTCGAGAAGAACTGGGACGTCGTGCTCGTGGCCGACTACGAGACGCTCGCCGATCTCGATGCGTACCAGGCGCATCCGACGCACGTGGCCGCCGCGCCCGTCGTGGCCGCGCTCGTGGCGGATCGGGCCTCCGTCGACATCGAGATCTGAGGCCGATGACCGAGTAACAGTAGAAATGACGAGGACCAACGCCCTATACGGCATCGGTCCTCGTCATTTCTACCGAAACTCGGCTAGGGCGTCAGGCGCGTCGGCCCGCGGAACAGGTAGACGACCTCGCGCAGGTTCGTCTGGTGCAGCATGAGCATCAGCACGCGCGAGAGCCCCATGCCGAACCCGCCGTGCGGCGGCACGCCGTAGCGGAAGAAGTCGAGGTAGAACTCGAGCTCCTCGGGGTCGAGCCCCTTCTCCTTCGCCTGCTCCACGAGAACCTCCACGCGGTGCTCGCGCTGGGCTCCCGTCGAGATCTCGACGCCGTTGTAGATGAGGTCGTAGCTGTTGGTGAGCGACCCGTCGCCCTCGTGGCGCATGTGGTAGAACGGCCGGATGCTCGAGTCGTAGTCGGTGAGGAACACGAAGTCGTGCCCGTAGGTCTCCTTGACGTAGGCCGCGATGCGGCGCTCGCCCTCCGGGTCCATGTCGGCGTCCTCGCGCGGCACGACGTAGCCGTTCTCAGCCACGATCCGCTTCGCCTCGGCGAGCGGGATGCGCGGGAACGGCTGGGAGGGCACCTCGATGTCGACGTCGAAGAGCGCCTTGATCTCGTCGCCGTGCTTCTCCTTGACGGCGCGGAGCCCCGCGACCATGAGCTCCTCGTGCAGCTGCATGACGTCTTCGTGCGAGTCGATCCAGGAGATCTCGGCGTCGACGCTCGTGAACTCGGTCGCGTGCCGCGAGGTGAAGGAGGGGTCGGCGCGGAACGCGGGCCCGACCTCGAAGACCTTGCCGAAGCCGGCCGGCTGCGCCATCTGCTTGAAGAACTGCGGGCTCTGGGCGAGGTAGGCCTTGCCCTCGAAGTAGTCGACCTCGAACAGTTCGGCGCGCGACTCGCTCGCCGACGCCATGAGCTTGGGGGTGTGGATCTCGATGAAGTCGTGCTCGACCCAGTAGGTGCGCCAGGCGTGCTCGAGGGTGGTCTGCACCCGGAAGACGAGGTTCTGCTCGGGGCGGCGGAGGTCGAGGAAGCGCCAGTCCATGCGCTTGTCGACGCCCGAGTCGGGTGCGATGGGTGTCTCGGGGATGGCGGCGGCCACGACCTCGAGCGAGGTGAGCTTGACCTCGATGCCGCCGAGCTTCACGCGCTCGTCGTGCTTGAGCTCACCGGTCACGGTGATGAAGGAGCCCTGGGCGAGGCCGGAGATGGTCTCGGAGATCGCCTCGGTCTCGTCGGTGCGCGGGTTCACGAGCTGCACGGCCCCCGACTCGTCGCGCAGCACGACGAACTGCACCTTCTTCTGGTCGCGAACGGTGTCCACCCAGCCCGAGACGACCACGGGGCCGGCTTCGAGGGCGGAGAGGTTCTTGACGAGGGTGCGAGTCGGTTCGGTCACGGTAGAGGAGTCTACCGGGCGGGCCAGGTGCGCACCGGGCCCGCGCACCAGGCCGGGCCGGGGGACGCCTCGCGAGGGGGGGCTCAGGCGCGACGCGTGGGGATGCGGCGGTAGCCGTCGATCCCGATGGCGCGGACGGTCGCGGCGATGCCGGCGACGGAGACGAGAGCGAAAGCGGAGAGGGTGATGATGGTCATGGTCGGTGCCTTTCTTCCTCTCTATTCCAGTCGCTACAACTGTTCAGCACAATCTCATAGTTCTACAGCTCTGGTGTAGCTGAGCTACACGATCCGGTTCTCGGCGGATACACGGCGACCGCGATCGTAGACTGGATGCCGTGCCCGCCGCCCAACTCCATCTCGTCCGTCACGGTGAAGTCTTCAACCCCGACGAAGTGCTCTACGGGCGACTGCCGAACTTCGGGCTCTCCGACCTCGGCAAGCGGATGGCGGCGGCCGCCGCGAACGACCTGTCCCTGCGCGCTCGCCCGGTGAGCGCGATCTACACCTCTCCTCTGCAGCGCGCCCGCGAATCGGGCGAGCCCATCGTGGCCGCCTTCGGGTTGCCGCCGCGCATCGAGGAGCGCATCATCGAGCCCACGAACGCGTTCGAGGGCCGGCGCATGAAGGGCAAGGGCGGAGCGCTCAGGGACCCGCGGATGTGGCGACACCTCTACAACCCGTGGCGGCCGGCCTGGGGCGAGGCCTTCCGCAGCATCTCCGGTCGCATGCTCGCGGCCATGGACGACGCGTTCGACACCGCCGAGAAGGCGGGCGACGGAGACGTCGTCATGGTCAGCCACCAGCTCCCGATCTGGATGGCGCACCGCGCGATCGTGGGCGAGCGACTGCCGCACGATCCGCGGAAGCGCCGCTGCGCACTCTCCAGCATCACGACGTTCGAGCGCCGCGACGGCCGCTTCGTGGAGGTGGGGTACTCCGATCCGGGCGCCCCCCTCGCCGCTGCCGCCGTCGACGTGGGAGCCGTATGAGACTGCGATTCGCTGCTGTGGCCGCGCTCGCCGCCGCGGCCCTCGTGCTGACCGGCTGCTCGAATGACCCGCTCGCCGAGCAGTACCGCGAGGGCACCAACAAGGGCTACATCGCGGGTGACGGCGCCGTGACCGAGATCGCCGAGGCCGACCGCGGCGAGCCGATCGAGTTCGAGGGCGTCGACGAGAACGGCGAGACGATCTCCTCCGCCGACTACGCGGGCGAGGTGCTCGTGGTCAACTTCTGGTACGCCGGCTGCGCCCCCTGCCGCGCCGAGGCGCCCCTGCTCGAAGAGCTCAACACCGAGTACACCGGCCAGGGAGCCTCCTTCCTCGGCGTGAACGTGCGCGACCAGGCGTCGACCGCCCAGTCGTTCGCGAAGACCTTCGGTGTGACCTACCCCTCCGTCGTCGACACCGACGGAGCGCTGCAGCTCGCGTTCTCCGGCAGGATCGCGGCCAACGCCGTGCCCACCACCCTCGTGGTCGACACCGAGGGGCGGGTCGCCGCACGCATCCTCGGGCGCGTCACGGAGGCGTCGATCCTCGAGACGCTCGTGAAGTCGAACCTGCCAGGCGCCTCCGGAGCCGGCGCGACCGCCGAGCCCGAGGCATCCGAGGCCGGCTGACGTGGACAACCCCTTCGCCGAGATCGTGCTGAGCGGTCAGCTGCTGCTCGCCATCCCGGTCGCCCTCCTCGCAGGCCTCGTCTCGTTCGCCTCCCCGTGCGTGCTGCCGCTCGTGCCGGGCTACCTCGGCTACATCGGGGGCATCTCCGAGGCGGGGAGGGCCGCGGGCACCGCGTCCGGTGGCGACGAGAAGGCCGCACGCCGAGCCGGGCGCCGCCGCATGCTGCTCGGCATCGCCCTGTTCATCCTCGGCTTCTCGCTCATCTTCCTGGCCTACTCCGCCGTCTTCGGGGCCCTCGGCTTCTGGCTGATCCAGTGGCAGGACACCATCACGCGCATCATGGGCGCCGTGGTGATCGTGCTCGGCCTCGTGTTCATCGGGCAGTTCAGCTTCCTTCAGCGCACCTTCAAGCCGAATTGGCGACCGGCCACCGGGCTCATCGGCGCCCCGGTGCTCGGCATCGTCTTCGGTCTCGGCTGGACCCCGTGCATCGGCCCGACCCTCAGCGCCATCCAGGCGCTCAGCCTCACGAGCGGCTCCGCGTGGAGCGGCGTGCTGCTCGGCCTCTTCTACTGCATCGGCCTCGGCGTGCCCTTCCTGCTCGTGGCCCTCGGGTTCGAGTGGGTGGCGGGTTCGGTCGCGTTCCTCAAGCGCCACATCCGCACCATCAACATCATCGGCGGCGCCCTGCTCGTGCTCATCGGCATCCTGATGGTCTCGGGCCTCTGGACGATCTGGGTCTACGAGCTGCAGGCGGTGATCACCGGCTATGTCACGCCCGTCTGATCACTACGACTCCACCGAGATCACCCAGCCCCGGCTGGGCCCGGTCGGCTGGCTGCGCTGGTTCTGGCGGCAGCTCACGAGCATGCGCACCGCGCTGTTCCTCCTGCTGCTGCTCGCCCTCGCCGCCGTGCCCGGATCCCTCGTGCCGCAGCGTGCGGCCGACCCCAACGGCGTCACGCAGTACTTCGTCGACAACCCCGACCTCGCGCCCGTGCTCGACTCGGTGCAGGCCTTCGACGTCTACACCTCGGTCTGGTTCTCGTCGATCTACCTGCTGCTGTTCGTCTCGCTCATCGGCTGCGTCATCCCGCGCACGAAGCACCACTTCGAGGCCCTGCGCGCGAAGCCGCCGCGCACCCCGGCGCGGCTGTCGCGGCTCGCGGGCTTCACCACGCGCGAGCTCGAGGGCGCTCCGGATCGCTCGGCCGCCTCGGTCATCGAGTCCGCGCGCGCCCTGCTCAAGCGGCAGCGCTACCGCACGGTCGTGTTCACGAACGTCGACAAGCGCACCGGGCAGGAGGTCGTCTCGGTGTCGGCCGAGCGCGGCTACCTGCGTGAGACCGGCAACCTCGTCTTCCACTCGGCGCTCGTCGGGGTCCTGCTCGCGGTGGGCATCGGCGGAGGGTTCGGCTACACCGGCCAGCGCGTGGTGGTGGAGGGCCAGACCTTCGTGAACACGCTGCTCGCCTACGACTCGTTCAACCCGGGCCGGTTCTTCAACGACAGCCAGCTCGCGCCCTACTCCATCACCCTCGACGAGTTCGAGGCCACCTACGAGACCCAGCCGAACAACGCCTTCGGCCAGCCGCTGGACTACACCGCCTCGGTCACGACGAGCGAGGGCGGCCAGGAGTCCGACGCGGCCATCAAGGTCAATGAGCCGCTCAAGATCGGCGGCACCGACGTGTTCCTCCTCGGCAACGGCTACGCGCCCACCATCACGGTGCGCGACACGGAGGGCGAGGTCGTCTTCACCGACTCGGTGCCGTTCCTGCCGCAGGACTCGAACCTCACCTCACTCGGTGTCGTGAAGATCCCGGATGGCCTCGCCGAGCAGGTGGGCCTCATCGGCTTCTTCTACCCCACGCAGGCGGAGTCAGCCACGGGCGCCTACTTCTCTTCGTTCCCGTCGCTGGAGTACCCGGTGCTCACCCTCAACGTCTACGACGGCGACCTCGGTCTCGACGGCGGCGTGCCGGCATCCGTCTACTCGCTCGACACCGACAGCATGAACCAGCTCACGGGCGGATCGACCGGTGTCGACTCGATCGAGCTCGTGCCCGGTCAGGAGGCCGAGCTGCCGAACGGTCTCGGCACCGTGAGCCTCGACGATGTGAAGCGCTTCGCGTCGTTCGACGTCAACCATGACGCGACCCAAGGCTGGGTGCTGCTGTTCGCCATCCTGGTCACGGCCGGGCTGCTGACGTCGCTGTTCATCCCGCGGCGACGGGTGTGGGTGAAGGCGGCCGAACGGGCCGACGGCACCCTGCACGTCGAGTACGCGGGGCTCGCCCGCGGCGACGACCCCCGCCTCGACGAGGCCGTCGACGCCCTCGCCACCCGGCACGCCGCCGGGTTCCCCGCGGCGGCGCCCGCAGATGCTGCGGGTTCCGGCGAACCCTCGTCTCTTCCCGAATCCAAGGCTTAGGCTCTCTCTGTGACGCAAACGCTCGACGATCTCTCCCTCATCCTG
>NZ_JAHFUY010000032.1:43711-48117 GCF_023264895.1 Herbiconiux sp.
GCCATGGGGGTCTACGCCCTCGCCTTCATCGCGTTCACGCTCGACCTCGCGCGGCGGTCGTCGACGGTCAAGAAGGCCGTGGCCGAGGAGGTGCCGGTGGCTGTGGGGGCCGGGGCGTCCGGTGCCGTCCTCTCCAAGGGTGGCTCGGGTGGCTCGGCCGGCTCCTCCGGCTCGCTCGTCTCGCTCGAGGGCCGCGACGCATCCGGTCGCCGCTCGCTCGCGCTGCGGCTGGGCGTGGTGTTCACGGTGCTGGCCTTCGTCGTCCAGCTCGCCGGCGTCATCCTCCGCGGCATCGCGGCCGCCCGGGTGCCGTGGGCGAACATGTACGAGTTCTCCATCACGGGAACCGTGCTCATAGTGGCCGTCTTCCTCGTGCTGCTGCTCCGGGAGGACCTGCGGTTCCTCGGCACCTTCGTCACCGGCCTCGTGCTCGTGCTCCTCGGTGTCTCCACCATCAACTACTACGTGGCGATCTCGCCCCTGCCGCCGGCACTGCAGTCGGCGTGGCTCGTCATCCACGTGCTCGTCGCCATCCTCGGCACGGCGTTCTTCGCGCTCGGCGGTGCGCTCTCGATCGTCCAGCTGCTGCAGACGCGTGGGGACGCGATGGGCCGGCTCGGCACGGCGCTCCGGCTCCGGTTCCTCCGCACGCTGCCGGACGCCGACTCGCTCGAGCGCCTCGCCTACCGGGTCAACATCGTGGGCTTCGTGTTCTGGACCTTCACCCTCATCGCCGGCGCAATCTGGGCCGAGCGCGCCTGGGGCCGCTACTGGGGCTGGGACACCAAAGAGGTCTGGACCTTCATCATCTGGGTGATCTACGCGGGGTACATCCACGCGCGGGCCACCCGCGGCTGGCGCGGGTCGCGGTCGGCGTGGCTCGCGATCGTGGGCTTCGCGGCGGTGCTGTTCAACTTCGGCGTGGTGAACGTGTTCTTCAAGGGCCTGCACGCGTACTCGGGGCTGTAGACCGCCGTTTCGGCGACGTGCCGCGGGCTTCGGCCAACCTCGCGGGATCCGAGCGCGATTCGGCGTCGGTTGCCACGACGTTTGGCGTTGTCCGCGGTCGGGCGCCTCTGAGGGCGGCCTGACGGCCTGACCTGCGTCAGAGCAATGCGTGCACGCGGGTGACGCGGTCGCGCCACCACTGTTCGCGGGCGGGGGCCGCGCGCAGGCGCTCGAGCAGGTCGGCGTCGGGCACCGCGCGTTCGACCGGGATGCTGCCGCCTCGGGCGCGAAGGCTCCCGGCGGGGGCCACCACGTCGGTCTCGAAGAGGTCGACCGTGGCGAGCCCGCAGTCGTAGGGGAGCTCGGGAAGCGCCGCGGCGAGGTGCGCGCCCATTGCGATGCCCACCGAGCTCTCGAGCGCCGAGGAGATCACGGCGGGGAGGCCGGCCTCCGCCACGACCGCGAGGGCGCGCCGCAGGCCGCCGAGCGGCTGGGCCTTCACCACGAGCAGGTCGGCGGCGCCGGCGCGAGCCACGGCGAGCGGGTCGTCGGCCTTCCGCACGCTCTCGTCGGCGGCCACGGGGATGCCGAGGTAGCCGATGCGGCGGCGGAGCTCCGCGAGCTCCTCGACGCTCGCGCAGGGCTGCTCGAGGTACTCGAGGTCGAACTCCGCGAGGCGGTGCACGGCGTGCTCGGCCTCGTCGAGGTTCCAGCCGCCGTTGGCGTCGAGGCGGATGCGGCCCTCGGGGCCGACGAGCTCGCGCACGCGGCCGATCCGGGCGGCGTCGTCGTCGAGGGTCTGGCCGCGTTCGGCGACCTTGACCTTCACGGTGCGGCAGCCGTCGTAGTGCGCTAGCACGCGCTCGACGTCGGCGGCGGGCACGGCGGGGAGGGTGGCGTTCACCGGGATGCTGGTGCGGAGCACGGGCGGAGCGGGCCGCCAGCCGAACTCGAGGGCGGCGCGGAGCCAGGCGGCCGACTCGGCGTCGTCGTACTCGGGGAAGGGGGAGAACTCGGTCCAGCCCTCCGGGCCCTCGATGAGGGCGAGCTCGCGGACGGTCTGGCCGCGGAACCGGGTGTGCAGGGGGAGCGCGACCACGCGCATCCGTTCGACGACGTCGGCGAGGGCGGGGTGGTCGCGTGTTTCCGGATCGTCCAGCACTCCACAAGTGTCGTCCCCTGCACATCCATCCACAATCCTGCCGCCGACCTGGGCCGGATGCACCGGACGCGTAACCTTGCAGCATGAGCGATCGCACCACCGTCTCCGACATCTTCGACCCCGCAGAGTGGGTCGTGGCACCCGATTCCGAGGGCTTCACCGACATCACGTACCACCTCGACACGGCGGGTCAGGTGGCGCGCATCGCGTTCGACCGGCCGGAGGTGCGCAACGCGTTCCGGCCCAAGACGGTCGACGAGCTCTACTGGGCGCTCGACGACGCGCGGCAGAACCCGCGGGTGGGGGCGGTGCTGCTCACGGGCAACGGCCCGAGCCCTCGAGACGGCGGGTGGGCGTTCTGCAGCGGGGGCGACCAGCGCATCCGCGGCCGCGACGGCTACAAGTACTCCGAGGAGGAGACGGCTGCGGGCATCGACCCGGCGAGGGCCGGGCGCCTGCACATCCTCGAGGTGCAGCGGCTCATCCGGTTCATGCCCAAGGTCGTCATCGCGGTCGTGCCAGGCTGGGCGGCCGGTGGCGGGCACTCGCTGCACGCCGTCTGCGACCTCACCATCGCCTCCGCCGAGCACGGGCGCTTCAAGCAGACGGATGCGGATGTCGGCTCGTTCGACGCCGGCTACGGCAGTGCCTACTACGCCAAGCAGATCGGGCAGAAGTTCGCGCGCGAGGTCTTCTTCCTCGCCGAGGAGTACAGCGCCGAGCGGGCCTACGAGATGGGGGCGGTCAACAAGGTGGTTCCGCACGCCGAGCTCGAGGCCGAGGCGCTGCGCTGGGCACGCATCGTGCTCGGCAAGTCGCCCACGGCCATCCGCATGCTGAAGTACGCGTTCAACGCGGTCGACGACGGCCTCGTGGGGCAGCAGATCTTCGCGGGCGAGGCCACCCGTCTCGCCTACGCGAGCGACGAGGCGGTCGAGGGCCGCGACTCCTTCCTCGAGAAGCGGGATCCCGACTGGTCGGGCTTCCCGTACCACTTCTGATGCGCGCGGCGGAGCTGCGCCGGGCGGACGGCGCCGAGGTGCCTGCGGGGGATGAGGCTGCGGCGCGGGTGATCGGCGTGCCGGTCGAGGGCGGTGCTGTGGCGGCGGAGGTGCGTGTCACCGCGGCTGGTGCGCGGCGGGTGGCGGCTGGGGCGCGGGTGGTGCGCGTGGTCACGGTGCGTACGACTCGAGCGCGGGCAGCGACGTCGGCTGGGGTGATGGGGTGACTCGCGCGCTCGAGGTCATCGACGGGTCGGACGCCGCGGTCGTGGAGCGGGAGCTGCGGCGGGCGCTGGCCAACGACGGGTCCGCGATCCTGCCAAGGGAGGGCGTGCGAGGGCTCGGAGACCCTGCGGTGGCGGGTCCGGTGCTGCCGACGGAGGTGGCCAAGCGGGTGTCGCTCGTGATCGAGACCTCGGGCTCGTCGGGGCTGCCCAAGCGCGTGGCGCTCAGCTCGGACGCGCTGCTGGCCTCCGCGGCGGCCACTGAAGCCGCCCTCGGCGGGCCGGGGCAGTGGCTGCTCGCTCTTCCCACGCACTACATCGCGGGGGTGCAGGTGCTCGTGCGGTCGATCGTGGGCGGCCTCGCCCCGGCCGTGCACCCGCGCGGCCACTTCTCCGCCGAGACCTTCGCCGATCTCGCCGAGCAGCTCCGGGCTCCACTGCGCTTCACGTCGCTCGTGCCGGCCCAGCTCGTGCGACTGGTCGAGGCCTCGGAGGCCGACCCGCGCATCCGTGCCGCCGCCGCACGCTTCGATGCGGTGCTCGTGGGCGGGCAGGCGCTGCCCGACCTGCTTGCGGAGCGCGCGTCGGGGCTCGGCATCCGCGTGGTGCGCACGTACGGATCGAGCGAGACCGCGGGCGGCTGCGTCTACGACGGCGTGCCCATCGGGCAGGCCTCGGCGCGGGTCGCCGACGGGGAGCTGGAGCTCGCGGGTCCCATGCTCGCCGAGGGGTATCTCGGAGACGACGAGCTCACGGCCGATCGCTTCCGCGTGTCCGACGGCACGCGCTGGTACCGCACGGCCGACAGCGGAACCGTGGTCGACGGTGCGGTGCGGGTGACCGGCCGGGTCGACAACGTCATCATCTCGGGTGGTGTGAAGGTCTCGCTGGATCGGGTCGAGCGCCTCGTGCAGAGCGTCCCGGGCTTCGAGCAGGCCGTCGTGGTGCCGCGTGCGAGCGACCGCTGGGGCCAGGTGAGCGAACTCGTGGTGGAGGAGGGAGCGGGCGGCGCGGCGGGAGCGGGCGGCGGCGTGCCGGCGGGGGAGGGCAGCGCGTCGGGCGCGGGGGGTG
>NZ_JAHFUY010000165.1 GCF_023264895.1 Herbiconiux sp.
GACCCGCAGAGCGCGCCGATCGTCGCGGTCACCGAGACGGCATCCGCCACGCCGACGCAGACCCCCACGCCGACCCCCACCCTCGAGCCCCGCCCGGTGCCGCAGGCCGCCGCGGCCCCCGCAGCCCTCCGCACCTGCTCGGTGGCCGGCCTCGCCGCCGACCCCCGCCTCGGCACCTTCCACGGCAGTGTGCGCAACGCCGCCACCGGTGAGCTCCTTTTCGATCGCGCCGGTTCGACCCCGGCCCGCACCGCGAGCGTCATGAAGGTGCTCTCGAGCGCGGCGGCTCTGGCGGTGCTCGGCCCTGACCACCGCGTGCCCACGACCGTCGTCAAGGGCGCGGAGCCCGGCCAAGTGGTGCTCGTCGGAGGCGGCGACATCACGCTCGCGAGCAACGGCTCCAACGTCTACGAGGGCGCGGCGAGCATGCAGGACCTCGCCGCCCAGACGAACGCTGCCTGGGACGCCGATCCGAGCACCGCCGGTACGCCGATCACCTCGATCGTGCTCGACGCGAGCGTGTTCTCCGGCGACCGCTGGCAGCCGTCGTGGCTGCGCAAGGAGCAGGTCGACGGCTACTCCTCCGAGGTCACGGGCCTCCAGGTCGACGGCGACCGTGCCGAGCCGGGGGCCAACGTCTCGGCCCGCAGCGACAACGCCGTGCTGCGCGCGGGCCAGGCTTTCGCGCTCGCGCTGGGGGCATCGGATGCGGCACTCGCGGAGGGCCTCGCACCCACCGGTTCGCCCCAGCTCGGCCAGGTGCTCTCGGCGCCCGTGTCGACCATGGTGCAGGAGGCCCTGCTCCGCTCGGACAACACCGAGGCCGAGATGCTCGCCCGCCTCGTGGCCGTGCAGCTCGGCGTGGGCAACGACTTCGCGGCGCTGCAGACCGCGATTCCGCAGGCGCTCGCCACCTACGGGCTCGACACGAGTGCGCTCGTGATCGCCGACGGGTCAGGCCTCAGCGACGACAACGGCGTGCCCACCGACTTCCTCAGCCGCCTGTTCATCAAGATCAACGCGCATGAGGGCAACCTCGGTGTGATCGCGGCGGGACTGCCCGTCGCCGGCCAGAGCGGCACCCTGGCGGGGCGGTTCGGCGGCTCGCCCGCCGCCGGCAGCGTCATCGCCAAGACCGGCTGGATCGACACCGGCTACACGCTCTCCGGCATCGTCAGCGCCGGCGACGGCAGCGTGCTCACGTTCGCGTTCTTCGCCCTCGACGACGTCAGCGACAGCGCCCGGGCGGCGCTCGACGAGCTCACGACCGGCGTCTACGAGTGCGGGAACAACCTCTCCAATCTCTAGACTGGGGGCATGGCGAAGGCTCTGTTCATCATCGACGTCCAGAACGACTTCATCGAGGGCGGCGCCCTCGGCGTCACCGGCGGCACGGCCGTGGCGGAGGGGATCTCGCGGCTGCTCGCCACGCATCCCGACACCTATGAGTTCGTCATCGCCTCCCGCGACTGGCACGATCCCGAGAACGACAACGGCGGCCACTTCGCCACCACCGAGGCGCCCGACTTCGTGACCACGTGGCCCGTGCACTGCGTCGCGGGCACCTACGGCGCCGAGTACCACGACGAGCTCACCACGCGTGCCATCGACCACCACGTGCGGAAGGGGCAGGGCGAGCCCGCCTACTCCATCTACGAAGGCACCACCGAGGAGGGCGGCACCGTGCACGAGCTGCTCGACGCGAACGGCGTCACGGATGTCGACATCGCCGGCCTCGCCACCGACTACTGCGTGCGCGCCTCGGCTCTCGACGCCCTCGAGCACGGCCGCCGGGTGCGGATCATCACCGACCTCGTGGCGGGCGTGTCCCCGGATGCGTCGCGCGCCGCCATCGCCGAGCTCGCCCATGCGGGCGCCGACCTCGTGACCTCGGACCTCGTCGACCGCTGACCACGCCCTCCGACCTCCGACCTCCGACTTCCCACGAGTGGGCGGTTTCGGCGCGAAAACCTCTGGTGACGCGCACAAAGTGACCACTCGCGGGAGAGGGGCGTCTTCAGGAGGGGCGGGCGAGCTCGAGGGCCGCGAGGAGCGCCCAGAGCTCGGCGCGGCCCTGGAACGTGTCGAGGGGCACGCCGAGGCGGTCGGCGAGGGCGTCGATGCGCAGCCTCAGGCTGTGCCGGTGGAGGCCCAGTTCGCGGGCGGCCGGATCCCATCGTCCGTTGTGCCGCAGCCACACCTCGGCGAAGCGCAGTGACTCCCGGCCCTCGGCCGAGCGCAGGAGCGGCGCGAGTCTGGCGCGCGCCACATCGGCCACCGATCCCGTCGCGAGCAGTCCGAAGAAGCTCTGGTTCACGAGCTGGGAGAAGTCGGCGACGCGCCCCGCCGGCGCCCCCTCGGCCGCCCGGACAGCCTGCGTGAGTGCCACGTTCAGCTCGTCCCAGCCCGCCGGATCCGAGACCCCCGCCGTGGCCGCGTGCGCCTCGAGGAACGCGCGCTCGCCCCGCACCCGCCCCTGGTCGACGAGCAGCACGAGATGCTCGCCCGTGGTGACCGTGAAGTAGCCGGTGCGCGGACGCGCCGCCCTCCGCTCGAGGCTGTCGTGCAGCGCCGGGGTGACCGACGGCAGCGGGATGGCGAGCACCTGGAACGGCTCGCCGGGCAGCACGATCCGGATGGCGCCGGCCGCGCGCCGCACGGTCTCCACGCCGCCGTCGCGCAGCAGCTGGAACAGCTGCTCCATGATCGTGCGGTGGCTGATCCGCAGATCCTCCGCGTGCTCGAGCGACACGTCGGCGAGGGCCGTGAGCACCGTCGCGACCGCCTCGTCGCCCGCGTCGAACGGATCGGCCCTGGCCCACGCGATCACCCCGTGAGTGCGGCCGGGCGCCCCGAGGGTCTGGGCCGTGCCCGATCTCCCGCCGGCCGCGAAGTCGGCGCGCGACCGCGGCCCGGCGCCGGCACCGGACG
>NZ_JAHFUY010000117.1 GCF_023264895.1 Herbiconiux sp.
CGCTCGCTCGGCGCCGCGCTCCGCCGCCTCCCCGCCGCTCTCGGCGAGCGCCGCCGCCTCGACCGCTCGGCCGTGGTGCCGCGGGCCGCGGTGGCCGCGCTGCTCGTCGACGAGTGAGCCGCGTGCCCACGGGTATGATCGAGGTTGCTCGAAATCGGCCTCAGAAGGACTATCGGTGAGCCCCCAGATACCCGTTCTCTTCGACGCGACCTCGCTGCCGCCGAACTGGGGCGGCGTCGCGCGCTACATCCAGGGCGTGCTCGGCGGCCTCGGCGAGCTGGGCGTCTCGATCCACGTCGTGGCGAAGCCCCGCGATCTGCGACGGCTCCGCGAGGCGGCTCCCGGGCACGACTACCACTCGGCGCCCGCCTCCATCGCGGCGCGACCGGCCCGCTTCGCCTGGGAGCAGGTGGGCCTGCCCCGCCTCGCGCGGCGCCTCGGCGTCCGCGTCATCCACTCGCCGCACTACACGCTGCCGCTCGTCGCCGGCGGCCCGGCCTCCGTGGTCACGCTGCACGACGCGACCTTCTTCACCGACCCCGAGGTGCACTCACGCCTCAAGCGCACGTTCTTCACGTGGTGGACGAAGCGGGCCGCGAGGCGGGCCGCAGCCCTCCTCACGCCGAGCCGCGCCACGGCCGACGCCGTCCGCGCGAGCGTGCGCTCCCCCCGGGGCGAGCTCTTCGTGGCCTACCTGGGTGTCGACACCGCCGTCTTCGGCGTGCCCCGACCGGATGCCGTCACGGCGTTCGCGCGCGAGCACGGCCTCGACGAGTCGCTCGGCTGGATCGGCTTCCTCGGCACGATCGAGCCGCGCAAGAACGTGCCTGCGCTGCTCGAGGCCCACGCGGCCCTGCGGGCCTCGAGCTCCGCGCCCGTGCCGCCGCTCGTGCTCTCGGGCTCGCGGGGCTGGGACGAAGAGGCCGCGCAGCGGCTCGACGCCCTCACGCCCGCCGACGGTGTGATCGAGGCCGGCTACCTCCCGCTCGACGAGCTGCCCGCGTTCCTCGGCGGGGCTCGCGTGGTGGCCTACCCGAGTCTCGGCGAGGGCTTCGGCCTGCCTGTGCTCGAGGCCATGGCGTGCGGAGCTGCGGTGCTCACCACCCGGCGGCTCTCCATCCCCGAGGTCGGCGGCGACGCCGTGGCCTACTCCGAGCCCGACGCCGACTCGCTCGCGGGCGCGCTCGACGAGCTGCTCGCCGACGCTCCCCGCCGGGCCGAGCTCGGTGCGGCCGCCGCCCGGCGCGCCGAGGACTTCACCTGGGCCGCGTGCGCCCAGGTGCATCTCGACGCCTACGCGGCCGCGGGGGCGGTGGTGCTCGCGTGAGCGCCCGGATCGCCGTGGTGACGGTGAGCTTCGACTCCGCGACGGTGCTGGGGCCGTTCCTCGCCTCGGTCGCTCCCGCGGCCACGGCCGCCGAGGTCTCGGTCTGGATCGCCGACAACAAGCCGGAGTCTCCCGGGCGCCCCCGCATCGAGGCTCTCGCCGCCGAGCACGGAGCGCACTACCTGCCCATGAGCGGCAACCTCGGCTACGGGCACGCGGTCAACACGGTCGTGGCCCAGCTGCCAGAGGGCATCGACCACGTGCTCGTCTCGAACCCCGACGTCGTGCTCGGCCCCGGGTCGCTCGACACCCTCGCGGACACCCTCGGCGAGTTCGACGACGTCGGCGCCGTGGGCCCCAAGATCGTGGAGCGCGACGGCAGCGCCTACCCGTCGGCCAGGGCGGTCCCCTCCATCCGCAACGGCATCGGGCACGCGCTCTTCTCGTCGGTGTGGCCGACCAACCCGTGGACCCGCTCCTACCGCATCGCCGTGGGCTCGGAGCCCGTGCGCCGCGACGCCGGCTGGCTGTCGGGCGCCTGCTTCCTCATCCGCCGCCGGGCGTTCGACCAGCTCGGCGGCTTCGACACCGGCTACTTCATGTACTTCGAGGACGTCGATCTGGGCTACCGCCTCGGCACCCACGGCTGGCGGAACCTCTACGAGCCGGCTGCCGAGGTGCTGCACACCGGGGCGCACTCGACGACGGGCGGGGAGTCGGCCCGCATGCTCGCGGCCCATCACGACAGCGCCAAGCGCTTCCTCGGCAAGAAGTACGCGGGCCCCCTTCTCTGGCCCGTGCGCACCGCCCTCTCGGCGGGCCTGAGCGTGCGATCCAGGATCGTCGCCCGGCGCGCCCGATGAGCCTCCGCCCAGGCCGCGCCGGTAGTCTGGATGTCCGCGACGCCGACCGACCCGGGGCGACGCCGCCCGGCGGAAGGAGCCTGTGACCGTGGAGTACGAACGGCCCCCCGTGATCGACGACCGGCAGCGCGACCTCTACGACGAGATCGTGGCCGGGCAGCACACGGACGGCCACGCCGGACGCATCGCCTTCGCGGTCTCGACCGACGACCTCGACGCCGGCCGTGGCGACCTGTTCGTGGCCCTGGGGCTCGCCAAGTACCTCGCGCGCCTCGGCTGGGGCGTGCGGCTCTGGCCGATGTCGCAGTGGGGGGAGCGCCTCGACGGCGTCGACGCCGTCATCTCGATGCTCGAGTCGTTCGTGCCGGGCCTGGTGCCGGCGCACGCCGCGCGCATCGCGTGGGTGCGCAACTGGACCGAGACCTGGCTCGAGCAGCCCTTCCTCCGCGAGTTCGACGCCGTCTGGTCCTCCTCCTCGGCCTCGGCCGAGGTTCTCGCCGCGGCCTACGGGCGTGCCGTCGACGTGGTGCCGATCGCGGCCGACGCCGAGCTCTTCTCCCCCACCGAGGGCCGGCGCGGCCTCAGCGTGGTCAGCTCGGTCAACCACTGGGGAACACCGCGGCGCATCCACTCGGTGCTCGGCGACCTCGGTGCCCGGGTGGATGTCACCCTGTTCGGCGAGCAGGGCGACGGCGCGGCCGTGAGCCACGTGGCGCACGCCGGGCGGATCAGCTACTTCGGGCTGCCCGACGTCTACCGCCGCAGCCTCGTGGTGCTCGACGACGTCATCGACCAGGCCGCCGTCTACGGCAACCAGAACAGCCGGCTGTTCGAGTCGATCTCGGCGGGCGCCCTGCCGGTGACCAACACGCGCGCCGGTCTCGACGAGCTCGGTCTCGGTGCGGTGCCGACCTACTCGGGCGCCGAGGACCTCGTCGAGGTCGTCGAGCGGTTCGGCCACGACCGCGACGCCTTCACCGCGCGCACCGACGAGCTCTCGGCGGTCGTGCGCGAACGGCACACCTTCGAGGTGCGCGCCGCCGAGACCGAGCCGCTCATCCGCGCCGCGATCGGGCGGGCCCAGGATCGCGCCGAGCCGTCGTACCTTCTGGCCGCGCTCTCCGAAGAGCGCGCGAGCAAGATCTTCACCTCCACCATCTCCGACCTCCGGCAGGTCGAGATCGATCGCCGCGACCGCCGCATCAACGACCTCGAGCGTGCCGTGGAAGCCGCCGAGCGTCGCATCGAACGACTGAACTCCGTGCTCTTCGACGCCTCGCAGGAGCTCGAGGCGCAGCGCAACCGCAAGATCAACCGGGTCGAGCGCACGGTGCGAGACAGCGCGAGCACCGCGCTCGCCCTCCCACGCCGGGTGCGGGGCGCCCTGTCGCGCTGGAGCGGCTGACGTGCGGGTCGTCATCACGGGCGGCGCGGGCTTCATCGGCACCAACCTCTGCCGCGCGTTCAGCGAGGCTCCCGCCGGCGCCGAACGCCCCGAGCTCGTGGTGCTCGACGACTTCTCGGCCTCCCACCCGTCGCGACTGGCCGGGCTGCCGGTGCGGGTCATCCGGGGCTCGGTGCTCGACCCGGACGCGCTGAAGCGCGCCACCGAGGGTGCCGACGCCGTCGTGCACCTCGCGGCCGTGGCCTCGGTGCAGGAGTCGATCGAGAACCCGCTGCACGTGCACGAGGTCAACGTCACCGGCACCGTCGCCGTGCTCGAGGCGGCTCGTCAAGCCGGCGCCCGGCACGTGGTGGTGGCGTCGTCCTCCTCGGTCTACGGCAGCTCCGACGCCCTGCCCAAGCGGGAGGACATGCTGCCGCGCACCGAGAGCCCCTACGCCGCGGGAAAGCTCGCCGCCGAGAGCTATGCGCTCACCTGGCAGCGCGCCTACGGCCTGCCGGTGCTCGCGCTGCGCTTCTTCAACGTGTTCGGCCCGCACCAGCAGCCCGGCACGGCCTACCCCGCGGTGGTGCCCGCGTTCCTCGACGCGGCCCTGGCGGGCCGCCCGCTCGAGGTGCACGGCACCGGCGAGCAGTCGCGCGACTTCACCTACGTGGCCTCGGTCTGCGAGGTCATCGCCGATGCCGTCCGCCGCGGCGTCGCATCCGATGCGCCGGTCGACCTCGGGTTCGGCGAGCGCACGAGCCTCGTCGAGCTCATCGCTCTGATCGAGGCCGCGATCGGCCACCCCCTCGAACGAAGGCACACCGAGGCCCGCCCGGGCGACGTGCTGCACTCCCAGGCCGAGGGCGCCAGGCTCGCCGAGCTCTTCCCCGAGCTCCGGCCCGTGCCGCTCGCCGAAGGCCTCGACGCGACCCTCCGGTGGCTCCGCGAAGCCTCGGTAGAATGATCGGATGCCCCTCCTCGCTCCACTAGAACGGGCCGCGAAATCCCTGATCCGCCGGCGCCTGCTGGCCGGCCGCTTCCGCTCCACCGACTTCGTGCACCGCCCGGCCGACGGCACCGAGGTCGCCGTGCTGATGTGCCTCTGGAACCGCCCGGAACGACTCGTCCCCATGCTCGACCTGCTCGACGGGCAGACGGATGCGCCGCCCGTCGCCGTGCACCTCTGGAACAACAACAAGGCCGACCACGCGTTCTACCTGGAGCAGCTCCGCGACTGGCGCCCC
This sequence comes from Herbiconiux sp., assembly GCF_023264895.1. Classification (GTDB taxonomy): domain Bacteria; phylum Actinomycetota; class Actinomycetes; order Actinomycetales; family Microbacteriaceae; genus Herbiconiux. Next base: position 4,825 of record NZ_JAHFUY010000117.1, read on the forward strand.
TCGGGGGCCGTGCAGTCCGTACGCATCGTCAGGACGCCCTACAACCTCGGTTCCATCGCCCGCTTCTACTGGGCCAGGGTGCTCGCGAAGGTCTCCACGCAGCCGATCATCGTGATCGACGACGACGAGGACATCGAGCCCACCTTCGTCTCCACGGCCCTCGCCGTGCACGAGCCCCGCACCGTACACGGCTGGTGGGCGTTCACCGTGGCCTCCGACGACTACTTCGACCGCCAGCCCGCCGTGGTGGGCGGGCCCGTCGACCACCTGGGCCCCGGCGGGTCGATCTGCAGCTCCGACCTCTTCCTCGACGACGAGTTCTTCACCGCGCTCCCCCAGCGCTACTGGATGCTCGACGACCTGTGGTTCACCCACTTCGCCCGCTCGCGCGGCTACGCCCTCGCGAAGCTCCCCGTGGAGATCGAGTTCGTGCTGCACGAGACCAACCAGCACTGGTCGCTCGGCGACCTCAAGCGGGAGTTCTACCGCTACCTGCAGGTCACCAGCCGCACGCCGTGAGGTTCTGCACCGCGGCGTTCATGGAGTTCGGCCCGCCGATCAGCACGACGTCGCTCACCCCGAGGCTGCGGAGCGCCCCGATCACCTGACGTGGCACGCAGTCGGTCGGCACCACGAAGAGCGGCGCGCCCTCGCGGCCCGAGAGCGCGGAGCCCGAGAGGGCGTCCGGGAACGTCGTGCCCGTGGCCAGGTAGGCCTTGGTGGCCGAGGTGTAGGCGGCGAGGTTGATGTTCGCGGCCGCCTCGTAGCGGTTGCCGCCCGAGATCCGCTCCACGGGCGCGACCATCTGCAGCGAGGTCTGCACGCCGCCGGAGACGGAGTTCGGGCCGCCCGCGATCGTGATGCGCTGGACGCGCAGCCCGGTGAGGGTCGCGTTCGTGGGAGCATCCGTGCCCCCGGCCGTGCCGTTCACGAGCAGCACAGGGCTCTTCGTGTGACCGCCCGCTCCCCCGGCGGCGAGGGCGTCGGGGAAATTGAGGCCCGTCGCCACGTAGGCGCGGGCGGCGCCGGGCGCCGTGAACGCGTAGTCCACGATGGCCCGGGAGGCGGCGAAGCGATCCGGCCCCGAGAGCCGCACGACCTCGGGGGCGAGCTGGCGCATCCGGTCCTCCACGGCCTGCGAGATCGAGGCGGTTCCGCCCACGATCACGATGCGCTGCGGCGCGAGCGACTGGATCTCGGCGTCGACGGCGGGCGGCACGGAGTCGGAGCGGGTGAGGAGGAGGGGCGCGTTCTGGACCGCCGCCGCCGGGCCCGCCGAAAGGGCATCGGGGTAGTTGGCGCCGGTGGCGAGGTAGACCACGGAGGCGCGGTCCGGGAACCCCTGCTGAGCGATCGCGACCGAGACGGAGTAGCGGTCGGGCCCGCTCACCCTGGCCACCGCGAACGGGGTCGTCACCTGGGGGGTCGATCCGCTCGTCATCGACGCGGTGACGTAGCCGGGCCGGGATCCGGTGACCGTCACCGACACCTGCTTGCCCACCGTCGTCTGGTCGGGCAGGAAGGTCGTTCCCGTGGCCCCGGGGACCGGCTGGTTCGAGACGTTCCACTGGTAGGCGAGCGAGACCTGACCAGGCCCCCACGTGCCGGTCGACACCGTGAGCGTGCCGCCGACCTCGGCGAGGCCGCCGATGGTGGGGGTGGGGGTCGGGCCGAGCGGCAGCGGCTGGGGCTGAGGCGCCGTGTCTCCCGCGTAGCCGCCGAAGATCTGCACCCACATCGCGCCCTTGGCGGTGTTCACGTAGCCGATGCCGATGCGGGTGAAGGAACCGGAGAGGATGTTGGCGCGGTGGCCGGGCGAGTTCATCCAGCCGTCCATCACCTCGTCGGCCGTGCGGTAGCCGTAGGCGATGTTCTCGCCGTTGGCGTTCCAGCCCGGGGGCATGCGCGAGGCGCGCCACTCGCGGCTGCTGTGGGTGAGCGGGTTCTCGAGCGTGCCCATCCACGCCGCCCACTCCTCGGCCGCGGCTTCGATCGTGGCGTCGCGGGAGAGCTGCGGCAGGCTCGCGTTCACCCGGTGGGCGTTGACCAGCGCGAGGACCCTGTCCTCCTCCGCCGCAGCGTGAGCCGCCGGAGCGGGCCCTGCCGCGACCGACCCGATGGGCATGACGAGGGCCGCCACGGCGATGACCACCGCGTACACCCAGTACGGCACAACTCGTGTGCTGCGACTCATGACATCTCCCCGACGGATAGACAGAAGCGACCAGCACGCTCAGGCTACACGGAGGAGTGTTTCAGGGATATGTCGAGTTTCACCGGGCTGCTACGGGGGAACCACCGAGGTGACGTGTCAGAAGCTGCACGCCGAGAGCGAGCCCACGGAGGCGTTCAGCGAGTTCGGGCCGCCGAGCAGCACCACCTTCGTGGCCTTGAGCGTCGCGATGTCGTCGATCACGCCGCGGGGCACGCAGTCCGTGGGCACCATGTAGAGCGGCGCCTTGCCCTTGGCCGCGAGCACGCCGCCGGCCAGCGCATCGGGGTAGTTGAAGCCCGTCGCAAGGTAGACCACCGAGCTCGCCGAGTAGGCGGCGCGGTTGATGGCGAGGGAGGCCGTGAAGCGATCGGTGCCGGAGAGGCGCTCGACCGCGGCCGGGATCTGGTCGCGGAGCGCCGTCCCCACGCCGGGCGAGACCGAGTTGGGCCCTCCCGCGATCGTGATCCTCGAGGTCTGGAGGGTGCGGAAGTGCGAGATCGTGGCCGCATCGGCCGTCGCCGTGGGGCCGTAGACGAGGGTGATGGGCACGCCCGCCGAACCCGCCGCCGAACCCGCCGAGAGGGCGTCCGGGAAGTTCGTGCCGGTCGCCACGTAGCTGCGCGCAGCCGTGCCGAACGCGTACCGGGCCACCGCGCGCGAGGCCTCGTAGCGGTCGGAGCCCGAGATGCGGTCGACCGTCGCGGCGAGCGGGCGGAGCTCGGCGACGACGGCGTCGGAGACCGAGACCGGCCCGCCCACCACCACGATCGTCGCGGGCTTCAGTCGCCTGATCTCGGCCGCCACCTCGGGCAGCAGCCGCTCGGTGGGGGTCAAGAGGAGCGGTGCGTTGCCCTTGACCGCGGCGGGCACGGCGCTCAGGGCATCCGGGTAGTTCGCGCCCGTGGCGAGGTAGACCGTGGGTGCGGTGCTGCCGGCCGGGTAGGCGCGCTGGGAGATGGTGAGGGCCACCGTGTAGCGGTTGACGCCGTCGACGCGCTCCACGGCCGGCCGGGCGCGCAGCTGGTAGCTGTCCGAGATGACCGACGACGACGAGAACGAGCCCCAGCGCCCCGCCACCGTGAAGGTGTGCCGCCCCGTCTGCAGCGCGGCCGGGATCGGCAGCGACCAGTCACCGGATGCGTTCGGCGTGACGTAGTAGGCGTTGCTGTCGATCGTCACGAGCACGCGGTGGCGGGGGCCGGCCCCCGGCAGGGTCCCCCGGATCGTGTCGCCCACGAACGACGGGCGCACGACGGTGGGCGTGTTCACCGCCACCGAGAGCTCCCAGTCGGGAACGGTGTTCGAGACGCTCTTGGTGCCGTTGGACGTGATCATCGGGAAGAACGCGGTGATGGCATCCGGCTGGTTGCTGCACGAGTCGGTGAAGGTGCCGGCCGTGCCGAGGCCGAACGCCGCGGAGCCGATGAGCGCCGACGACCCGCTGTCGCCCGGGAGCATGCAGACGTCGGTGAGGGTGAGGTTGACGTACTGCGGCGTGCCCGAGCGGTTGTAGACGGGGTAGGACTCGTTCATGACGAGGATGGTGCCGCAGGTCCAGCCGGTCGTGCGGCCCGACTTGCAGACGGGCGAGCCGACGACTCCGGTGGCCATGTCGGTGACGGTCACGGGGTTGCCGTCGGTGAGGGCGCCCTGGGAGCCGCCCCAGGTGCCGACCTTCTTCGTGGGGGTCCACTCGTCGGAGACGCCGACGACGCCCACGTCGGAGCCGCCGCCGAAGCGGAAGAGCGACTCGATGGGCGCGCCGATGATCGAGCCGCGCGAGGGGGCCGACCCCGCCCGGGCCTGCTTCGACTCGTAGTAGTAGGTGCCGCTCTGACGGTCGGGCTCGATGCAGTGCCCCGAGGTGATGAACTGCACCTGCGGATACGGTCCGTAGCGGCCCACGAAGCCGGTCGAGCAGACGTGGGTGGCTCCGGCGGCGAGGAACTGGAACGCCTGGCCGCCGAGGAGGTCGGCCATCGCCTCGAGGCGCACGCCGGAGTAGTCCGGCACGGTGGGGGCGCCGAGCTCGGCCGTGGCGCCGGTGCTCTCGACGAGGGCGGCTGCCTCGTCGTCGGCGACGTTCACCACGAGCTGCGTGCCGTCGAGGCGCGATCCCAGAACGTCGACGCGGCTCGAGAGGGCCTCGACCACGACGCCCGCCTGCAGGGCGGCGTCGGTGCGCGCCAGGTACTCCTCGGGCGTGGCCTCGAGGTCGCGCGCCACGGCCTCGCCGAGGTCGGCGGGCAGCTCGGCGGCCCTGGCCGCGAAGTCGGCAGGAGCGGGAGCGGTGAAGCGCGGCAGCTCGGTGGTGGCCGGGTCGGGCGCGACGACCTCCGGCTCGACCTCGGGGTCGATCTGCTCGGGGGTGGGCTCGGCGGTCGAGGGGGTCTCGGCGGCCGGCGCCTCCGCGGGCACCGGCGGCTCGATCGTCTCGGCCGACACGGCTCCGGCGGTGCCGAGCACGCCGGCGATCACGAGCATGGTCACCGCGAGGGTCGAGATCCTGTTGCGCACCTCACCACGGTACGGCCACGGGTGTCGTGCAGGGCGCAGCCGGTCCAGCGCGTCGAAGACGCCGGAGCGCCTCCGGTCAGGACTGGGAGTCGGCGATCAGCGTCTCGAGGTAGGAGCCGTAGCCGCTCTTCACGAGCGGGGCCGCGAGCTTGGCGAGCTGCGGAGTGTCGATCCAGCCGGCGCGCCAGGCGATCTCCTCGATGCAGCCGATCTTGAAGCCCTGACGGTCTTCGATCACGCGCACGTACTCCGAGGCTGCATCATCGACTCGAAGGTCCCCGTGTCGAGCCAGGCCGTACCCCGGTCGAGCACCTGCACCTGCAGGTCGCCGCGCTCGAGGTAGCGCTCGTTGACCGTGGAGATCTCGAGCTCGCCGCGAGCGGAGGGCTCGATCGACTTCGCGATCTCCACTACGTCGTTGTCGTAGAAGTAGAGGCCGGGGACGGCGTAGTTCGACTTCGGCTCGGCCGGCTTCTCCTCGATCGAGAGCGCCTTGAAGTCGTCGTCGAACTCGACCACGCCGTAGGCGCGGGGCTCGGCCACGTGGTAGGCGAAGATCCGGGCGCCCTCGATCTCGCCGTTGGCGCGGAGCGAGGAACCCAGGCCCACGCCGTGGAAGATGTTGTCGCCGAGCACGAGGGCCACCGACTCGTCGCCGATGAACTCCTCGCCGATGATGAACGCCTGGGCGAGACCGTCGGGCGAGGGCTGCACCGCGTACTCGAGACGGATGCCGAGCTCGCTGCCGTCGCCCAGCAGCGCCCGGAACTGCTCGTTGTACTCCGGGGTCGTGATGATGAGGATCTCGTTGATGCCCGCCATCATGAGCGTCGAGAGGGGGTAGTAGACCATCGGCTTGTCGTAGATGGGCATGAGCTGCTTCGAGATGCCCTTGGTGATCGGCCAGAGCCGCGTGCCGGAGCCGCCCGCCAGGATGATTCCGCGCATGTCAGCGGCCCTTCTCGTTGAGCGAGGCGTAGAACGCCTTCGCCTCGTCCCAGGTGGGGAGGAGGCCCGAGGCGGCGGCCTCGGAGAGGCTCGGCGCGTCGGTGTCCTTCGGCGACAGCAGCAGCTCGCCCGCCGCCGCGGGGAACACCAGGGCGACCTCCTCGTCGAGGGGGTTGATGCCGTGCTCGCGCTCGGCGGCGAAGGTGCTCGTGACGAGGTAGGAGACCGTGGCGTCGTCGGTGAGCGCCACGAAGGCGTGGCCGAGGCCCTCGGCGAGGTAGATGCCCTTGCGGTCCTTGTCGTCGAGCAGCACCGAGTCCCACTGCCCGAAGGTGGGCGAGCCCACCCGGATGTCGATCACGAAGTCGAGCACGGCGCCGTGGGTGGCCGTGACGTACTTGGCCTGCGACGGCGGGATGTCGGCGAAGTGGATGCCGCGCACGACACCGCGCTTGGAGACGCTCGTGTTCGCCTGCGCGAGGTCGATCGAATGCCCGATCTCGGCCTCGAGCTTGTCGAAGCGGTACCACTCGAGGAAGACGCCCCGGTCGTCGCCGAACTGCTTCGGCGTGATCTCGTAGCTGTCTGGGATGCTCAGTTCGCGGAATTGCACCCTGCGAGTGTAGCCAATCGCGGGCTTCACCGCTGTGGGACGCTCGTCTCAACACCCGTCGATTTGGAGGAGTACCCTGTCGATCGACCATAATCATTGAATCTGACGCTCGTGCCGCGTTCCCTGCGCGGCCAGACTCAGGAAGCTACGGATAGGCGCGAAGCGATGGACCCGGAGGAGACAGGCGTGCTCGCGCTCGTGCTCGAGCCGGGTCCCGACGCCGTCGCCCGGGCCAACGCGGCGGCCCGCTCCCTCGAGCCGGGCCGGCATCTCCTGGTGCTGCGGGCGGGGGCCGAGCCCGCGCCGGGTGCCGTCGCCACCATGCTCGAGGCGCTCGAGGCGGGCGAGCGGCACGCCGCCGTCGTGCCGCGCAGCGACGAGGCGGGGCCCGGCGTCATCCCCCGCGCGCTCCGCGACCCGGCCTCAGCGGCCGACCCCGAGCGGTCACGACTTGTCTTCGATGAGGTCTCTCCCGACCTGCCGACGTTCTCCATCACCCCGTCGGCCACCGACCTCGCCCTCCTGGT
>NZ_JAHFUY010000118.1 GCF_023264895.1 Herbiconiux sp.
AGATCCGCACCCGCGGCGACATCATCACCTTCATCGACGAGATCCACACCCTCGTGGGCGCCGGTGCGGCCGAGGGCGCGATCGACGCCGCGTCGATCCTGAAGCCGCTGCTCGCCCGCGGCGAGCTGCAGACCATCGGTGCCACCACGCTCGACGAGTACCGCAAGCACTTCGAGAAGGATGCCGCTCTCGAGCGCCGCTTCCAGCCGATCCAGGTCGCCGAGCCGTCGCTGCCGCACGCCATCAACATCCTGAAGGGGCTCCGCGACAAGTACGAGGCGTTCCACAAGGTGTCGATCACCGACGGTGCGATCGTGGCCGCTGCGAACCTCGCCGACCGCTACGTGCAGGACCGCTTCCTGCCGGACAAGGCGATCGACCTGATCGACGAGGCCGGCGCGCGACTGCGCCTCTCGATCCTGTCGGCCCCGCCGGAGCTCCGCGAGTTCGACGAGCGGATCGCCGCGGTGCGCGGGCAGAAGGAAGCCGCCATCGAAGACCAGGACTTCGAGAAGGCCGCCTCGCTCCGCGACGAGGAGAAGAACCTCCTCGGCGAGCGACTGCGCCTCGAGAAGCAGTGGAAGGCCGGCGACGTGCAGACCTCCGGCATCGTCGACGAGGGCCTGATCGCCGAGGTGCTGGCCCAGGCCACGGGCATCCCGGTGTTCAAGCTCACCGAGGAGGAGTCGGCTCGCCTCGTGTTCATGGAGAAGGCCCTGCACCAGCGGGTCATCGGCCAGAACGAGGCCATCGCCGCGCTCTCCCGCACGATCCGCCGCACCCGCGCCGGCCTGAAAGACCCGAAGCGCCCCTCGGGCTCGTTCATCTTCGCCGGTCCCACGGGTGTCGGCAAGACCGAGCTCGCCAAGGCGCTCGCGGAGTTCCTGTTCGACGACGAGAACGCCCTGATCTCCCTCGACATGTCGGAGTACGGCGAGAAGCACACGGTCTCGCGACTGTTCGGTGCCCCTCCCGGGTTCGTCGGCTTCGAAGAGGGCGGTCAGCTCACCGAGAAGGTGCGCCGCAAGCCGTTCTCCGTGGTGCTGTTCGACGAGATCGAGAAGGCTCACCCCGACATCTTCAACTCGCTGCTCCAGGTGCTGGAGGAGGGACGTCTGACGGATGGCCAGGGCCGCGTGGTCGACTTCAAGAACACGGTCATCATCATGACGACGAACCTCGGAACCAAGGACATCACGGGCAGCCCCATCGGCTTCCAGGTGTCGGGCAACGAGTCGACCTCGTACGACCGCATGAAGGCGAAGGTCTCGGAGGAGCTGAAGAAGAACTTCAAGCCGGAGTTCCTCAACCGCGTCGACGACACGATCGTGTTCCCGCAGCTCAACAAGGTCGAGCTGCTGCAGATCGTCGACCTCTTCGTCAAGCGCCTGCGCGACCGCCTGCTCGACCGCGACATGTCGATCGAGCTCACGGTGGCCGCCAAGGAGCGCCTCATCGAGGTCGGCTTCGACCCCTCGCTCGGTGCCCGGCCGCTGCGCCGTGCCATCCAGCACGAGGTGGAGGACCAGCTGTCCGAGCGCATCCTGCAGGGCGAGCTCAACGCCGGCGACCACATCCACGTGGACTTCGCCGACGGGAAGTTCGTCTTCACGCAGACCTCCCGCGAGCCCGTCGCCATCGGCGCCGGCGCGGGAGACCAGCAGCAGGCCTCGGCCGCGGCAGCCGCCGCAGCCCTCGGCGACCTGGACTAGCCCCACCGCTTCACCCGAAACGTCACTTTCCACGCCACCCCGCCCGGGGAAGCGTGGAAAGTGACGTTTCGGCGTTGCGGGCGGGAATAGTGTGGGGGGATGAGTTCGAGCAAGGCGCCCGTGACCGTGCGGCGGGCGCGCACCAGTGACGTCCCGTGGATCCAGAGCCTCGTGGAGCCGCTGGTGCAGCGACGAATCCTGCTCGGCAAGGACGCCGTGGTGTTCTACGAGGCCGTGCAGGAGTTCCGGGTGGCGGTCGACGAGAACGGCGCCCTCGTGGGGTGCGGAGCCCTGCACGTGTTCTGGGAGGACCTCGGCGAGGTGCGCACTCTCGCCGTGCACGACGACTGGCTCGGCCGTGGCGTCGGCCGTGCCCTGCTCGAGAAGATCGAGGAGGACGCCCTCGACCTCGGCCTCTCGCGCCTGTTCTGCCTCACCTTCGAGGTGCCGTTCTTCGAGCGCAACGGCTACACGGCCTCCCCGCTCGCGCTCGTGGAGCCCGAGGTCTACGCCGAGCTCGTGCGCTCGCCCGATGAGGGTGTCGCGGAGTTCCTCGACCTCGCCCGGGTGAAGCCCAACACGCTCGGGAACACGCGCATGCTGAAGAGGCTGCTGTGAGCGGCGGCGACGGCGACGGCGAGGAGCGCAGGAGCTTCAACCAGCGCCTCCGCGACCGCTACTTCGGCAGGCCGCGACCGGATGCGGGTGGTTCCGGTGCTGGTGCTGGTGCTGGTGCGTCCGCCGATCCGCAGCCTGACTCGGTGCTCACGAAGTCGAACCAGATGGGCTTCTTCGGCCGCGTGCAGCGCCCGGGAGGTTTCGACACCCCGCCGAAGGAGCCGATCGAGTTCGAGGGGCCGCTGCCTTGGGAGCTCGGCGGCGACCGCGATCCGGATGCCGACGGTCAGGGCTCGAAGGTCTGACCGGAACAAGGTGAGTACGCCGTCCAGCCGGCGGTGAGACGCACCTCGGGTTGGGTGTGAGCGGGGGCGCTCTCAGCGGCGCCTTCTCCGCGTCCGCCCCCGCCCCCGAGCAGGCTCCTGGTGAGCTGAGCGCTCGACGAGAGCAGCGAGTCGAGCGCCTCCGCGAGATCCGCATCCGTGACGGCGCGGTCGGCCTCGGCCGCCGCGAGCACCGCCCGCCGCATGAGCTCCTTCGCGAACGAGCCGGTGGTGCCGGCGGCCCGGTCGGCCGCTGCGTCGATGGCCGCGGCTCCGAGCGGCAGCCCCTGGGCGTAGCGGTGGAACAGGCGTCGCCGTGCGTCGTCGTCCGGCAGAGCCACCTCCATGGCGAGATCGACCCGCCCGGGCCGCTCGGCCAGCGCGCGCTCGAGCATCTCGACCCGGTTGGTGGTGAGCACGAAGGCCACGTCGGCGTCGCCGTCGAGCCCGTCGAGGGCGTCGAGCACCGCGAACAGCAGGGGCTGCGGCCCGTGCAGGCCGCGCTCCTGCGCCACGAGGTCGACGTCTTCGAGCACCACGACGGCGGGCTGCATGGCGCGGGCGAGCTCGGCCGCCTCGGTGATGAAGCGGATGCTCGGTCCGGTCAGCAGCACCGCGGTGGTGTCGGGGGTGCGGCTCAGCAGGTGCCGCACCGTGAGGGTCTTGCCCGTGCCGGGCGGGCCGTAGAGCAGCACCCCGCGCTTGAGGTGCTGACCGGCCTCCCGCAGCCGCTCGCGCTGCTCGCCGACGCCCACCACGTGGCGGGTGACCGACTCGAGCACGCCGGGAGCCAGGATGACGTCGTCGGCCGCCACCTGCGGGCGGTGCAGGAAGGTGGCCCCGGCGGCCCCGTTGCCGTATTCGTTGGCGGTGAACGAGAGCACCTGGCCGCGGAGCACCGAGAGCGAGAGCATGAGTCGCGAGAACTCGGCGAGGAAGGCTCCCGCGACCTCCGGATCGGCGGCGAGCACCTCGACCGCGGCGGCCGAGCGCCCGCGCTCGGGCTTGGCGGCCCGCTGCAGGGCCACGACGGGAGCGCCCTCGAAGTGGAGCAGCACGATGCCGAACGACATCACCCGGCGCACCGAGTCGGGGCCGTCGGCGACCGAGACGTAGTCGATGGGGCCCGGGGCGAAGCGCGCGAAGCGTGACCCCGCGAGGAGCTCGGGCAACGCGCACTGGTCGCGCATCTGCCCGCCCGAGACACCGAGGGGCGCTGCACCGGATGCGTCGGCGAGCGACGAGAGGGCGAGGTCGGCGTCGACCAGGCGGTGCGCCGCGATCGTCTGCGTGATGACGGGGAGCTCCCGGACGGGCGACCCGAGGTGCGCCTCGACGAGCTCCCCGAGCGGCGACAGCCCGTCGTCGCCGCCGCGCTCGGCCTGGACGATCTCCTCGAGGAAGACCCGGAAGGTCTCGACGAATTCCTGCGTGCGTTCGTCCATGACGGCCTCCTGGCGGTCGGATGATGCTGCGGTCAGCGAATGCTGCGGTCGATGCATGCTGCGGTCAGCGGATGCCGCGGTCGATGCATGCTGCGGTCGATGCATGCTGCGGTCAGTGCACCGAGGCGCACGCCACGCAGAATGCGGCGGTGGGCCGCACCTCCAGGCGGCCGGGCGGGATGGCCGAGCCGCAGCGCAGGCACGTCCCGTAGCTGCCGTTCTCCACCCGTGCCCACGCGGCATCCGCGTCGCCGAGGCGACTCTCGGCCGCTGTCAGCAGGCCGCGGATGCGCGACCACTCGCTCGAGAGGGTCGGGCCCTCGGGGTCGTGCTCGTCGTCGTCCGACGACGACTCGCGCGTGCGGCGCAGCGACTCCATGGCCGCGGTGAGCTCACGGATGTCGGCTTCAGCTTCAGCTCGAGCGCGACGGAGCGGCCCGGCGCGGTCGGTCACGCCGGCATCGGTCACGCCGGAACCGCCCACGCCGGTACCACCCGTGTCGGCCTTCAACCCGCGGGCGCGGGCCCGTCGGCCGGCTCGGCGTCGCCGATGAACGTCTTGAATTTGTCCTGCACGCGCTCGTCGAAGCTGTCGGGCTCGACGTCTTCGTCGTCGACCTCGGGGTGCTGACCGTTGTGCTCGAACGACTCGGGGGTGGGGGGATCAACGAATGTGCTCATGCCTCCACGCTACGCCGCACCCCCGACACAGGCCAGGGCCTCGAAACATGCCGAACACATCGCGGGGATATCATCCTCAGATGTCCCCCGTCTCCCCGTACCAGGTGTGCGTCGCCTTCCTCCTGCGCGATCGCGCCGACGGCCGCACCGAGGTGCTGCTCGGCCGCAAGAAGACCGGGCTCGGGTCGGGGAACATCGTGGGGCTCGGCGGCAAGGTCGAGCCGGGGGAGTCGGCCCTCGAGGCGATCGTGCGCGAGATCGAGGAGGAGTCGAGCCTCGTCGTGGCGCCGGCCGACCTCACCGAGATGGGCCTCGTGAAGTTCGCGTTCCCCTACCGGGAGAACTGGAGCCAGGACTCGACGGTGTTCGTGACGCGCGTGTGGCGGGGCGAGCCGCAGGAGTCCGATGAGGTGTCGCCGGCCTGGTACCCGCTCGACGAGCTGCCGCTGGACGCCATGTGGGACGACGCGAAGCACTGGCTGCCCGCCGTGCTCGCGGGGGAGCGCGTGCTCGGCGACTTCACGTTCGGCGAGGACTGCGCGACGGTCAGCCACCACGAGCTCACCCTCAGCACGTAGAATCTCGTGTGCCCTTCGACGATCTCGACCTCGACCTGACCGCCCCGGCCGCGGGCGCCTTGGCAGGCCCCGCTTCCGCACCGGCCATCGATCCGGGGGAGCTGGCGGTGGCGCTGCGGGTGCTGCGGCAGATGGTGGAGCTGGATGAGGAGCATCCGGATTTCGTGACGGTGCGGCACGCCACCGCTCATATGTTCAAGGCCGTGAAGGTGAAGCGGCGGCGGGAGATCCGGCAGGCGATCGCCGAGGCCGACCGCGGTGTCGTGGCGGCGACGGCCACGGGGGCGCCGGATCGCATCGACGACGAGACCCGGGGCATCGCGATCAGCGGCACCGCCACCGAGACCGCGGCGCCCACGGCCGGCACGCTCCTGAAGGCGCGCAAGTGCTACATCTGCAAGCAGCCGTACACGCTGGTCGACGCCTTCTACCACCAGCTCTGCCCGTCGTGCGCCGCGCTCAGCCACGCCAAGCGCGAGGCGCGCACCGATCTCACCGGTCGGCGCGCGCTCCTCACGGGCGGCCGCGCGAAGATCGGCATGCACATCGCACTGCGTCTCCTCCGTGACGGCGCGCACACCACCATCACCACGCGCTTCCCGCGCGACGCCGTGCGCCGGTTCAGCAGCCTGCCCGACTCCGGCGAGTGGATCCATCGCCTCAAGGTCGTGGGCATCGACCTGCGCGACCCCGCGCAGGTGATCGGCCTCGCCGACGAGGTGGCGGCCGCGGGCCCCCTCGACATCCTCATCAACAACGCCACCCAGACGGTGCGGCGCTCCACCGGTGCCTACCAGCCGCTCGTCGACGCCGAGCTCGCCCCGCTGCCGGACGGCCTTCTGCCCGAGCTCGTGACCTTCGGCCACACCAACGACCAGCATCCGCAGGCGCTCGCGCAGTCCGTGAGCGCGCATCCGATTCTGGCGGCAGCTGCATCGAAGGCCGACGAGCTCACGGCGCAGGCAATGGCTCCTGGCTCCAGCTCGCTCGAGCGGCTCGCGGCCGGCACGGCGATCGACGCCGGCGGTCTGCTGCCGGATCTCCACGACAGCAACTCGTGGACCCAGCGGGTGGAGGAGGTCGATCCGCTCGAGATGCTCGAGGTGCAACTGGCGAACACGACGGCGCCGTTCCTGCTGATCTCGCGCCTGCGCCCGGCGCTCGCCGCGAGCGAGGCGCGTCGCCGCTACATCGTGAACGTGAGCGCGATGGAGGGCGTCTTCGGTCGCGGCTACAAGGGGCCGGGCCATCCGCACACCAACATGGCGAAGGCGGCGGTGAACATGCTCACCCGCACGAGCTCGCGCGAGATGTTCGAGACCGACCGCATCCTCATGACGAGCGTCGACACGGGCTGGATCACGGACGAGCGCCCGCACCCCACCAAGATCCGCCTCGCCGAGGAGGGCTTCCACGCCCCCCTCGACCTCGTCGACGGCGCCGCCCGCGTCTACGACCCCATCGTGCGCGGCGAGTCCGGCGAAGACCTCTTCGGCATCTTCCTCAAGGACTACGCCTCCGGCAACTGGTGACCGGGCGACTGGTGACCGTGCAGACGGTCTGTCTCAGATGACCAGCACCAGGCCCTCGGTCAGGCGCGAGACCGCGGCTTCGCAGTCGTAGTCGGGATCGGGCTCGAGCAGTGCCGCCACCAGCGCGTCGACCGCCAAGGACGCGATCGGGGCCGGGGCCGACTGCTCACCGTAGGAGGCTCCCACGATGGTCGCGAGGCTGTGCCGGACCACGCCGAGCCCCTCCATCGCCGCCAGGAGCAGCACGCCGAAAGCTCGGTGATCCCCTCGGAGTGCCGGGCAGAGCCGAAAGCCGATCAGCGGCAGCATGTTGCGGTAGAACTCGCCCATGCGGGTGGCGAACGCCTCCTCCGCCTCGGCCATCTCGGCGCGGAGCGACTCGGCCAGAGCCTCGGACGAGCTCGCGGCGGTGGTGCAGGCCACGTAGTTCCGCCAGGGGATCGAGCCCGTCCACGCGGTGAAAGCCTCCACGGTGAGGAGCGCGATGAGCTCGTCGAGCACGGTTCGCCGCTCGTCGGGGTCGGCGAGCCGGGAAGTCTGACGGCCGACGTGATTCCAGGCGGAGATGAGGACGTCGTCGTCGGCCTTCGCCGTGAGTCCCTGCTTGGCCAGAGCGATCAGCACATCGGCTTCGAGGCGCTCGTCGCTCGGCCAGAGCGGCCGCAGTGCCGCGGGCGGCACCCCGAGCTTCGACGCGACTTTCGCGAGCAGACCCTGCGGGAGGCCGACCACGACCCCGCAGCGGGTCAGCTCGTCGACGGCCGCGTCGACCACGGAGGCGCGGCAGATGTGCAGCTCGGCCTCGTTCGCCACTCGCGAGAACGTGCTCGGACCGCTCGTGGGGCGTGAGTTCTGCAGTCCGCGGGCGACACCGAACGACTCGAGGGCCGAGCGGAGCTCACCCTCCAGCACCGCGAGCTCCCGGAGGGCATCATGCACTCGTCGCTCGGCCGACTCCTGCAGCGGAGCTCCCGTCGAGCGGGCGAGTTCTGCTGCGGCCAGCCCCGCGCGCTCGCGGGCGGTCCGGTGGTCCTCGACCAGCGACGCCATGGGCGAGTCCGCCGACGATGCTGCCCACTCCCACTCCGCGACAGCACCGATCGTCGCCTCCAGGTCCGAGGATCGGAGACCTCCCGGCGGAATCGTTCCCGAGCGCGACCAGCGGATGGTGAACGAGAACCAGCCGTCGTCGTGCAACTCCGGATCGTCGAAGTACTCGCCGGCGAACTGCGCTTCGGCATCGACGATCGCACACGGGCGGCCTCGTGGGTCACGCACCAGATAGGTGTTCTCGAGGCATTCGTCGTCGCGGTACAGCACCTCGAACGTGTGAGCACGAGCGTCCACTTCGACCTCCGGAGCATTGATGAGGAAACATCACTATAACCCCATATTGGTGCTCTACTCCGTCACACGGTCTCCGCGATCGGCTCGTCCACCGGCTCCGCGGCGGGCTCGAGCCGCACCACGATCGCCTTCGAGACCGGGGTGTTGCTCCGCTCGGCCGTCGAGTCGAGCGGCACGAGCACGTTGGCCTCGGGGAAGTAGGCGGCCGCGCAACCCCTCGCCGTGGGGTAGGCGACGACCCGCAGCCCGCGCATCACCCGATCCGGCTGCCCTGGCCACTCACTGAACGCGTCGACCGGCTGCGCGTCGTCGAGACCGAGTTCGGCGAGGTCGTCGGGGTTCACGAAGATCACCCGCCGGCCCTTCTTGATGCCCCGGTAACGGTCGTTGAGGCTGTAGATCGTGGTGTTGAACTGGTCGTGCGAGCGCAGCGTCTGCAGCAGCAGGCGCCCGGGAGGGCGGACGACCGGCTCGAGCTCGTTCACCGTGAGCATCGCCTTGCCCGTGGCGGTGTCGAAGCGGCGCTCGTCGCGCGGGCCGTTGGGCAGCACGAAGCCGTCGCGGCGCCGCACCTTCTCGGCGTAGTCCTCGCAGCCGGGCACGACGTTCGCGATGTGCGCCCGGATGAGGTCGTAGTCGTCCTCGAAGGAGAGCCAGTCGATGCCGTGGGCGTCGCCGAGGGTCGCCTCGGCCAGACGCGCGATGATCGCGACCTCCGAGAGCAGCCCAAGGGCCACAGGCGGGATGCGGCCGTGCGAGGCGTGCACGGCGCAGACCGAGTCCTCCACGGTCACGAACTGCGATCCGGTGCGCTGGAGGTCGATCTCGGTGCGGCCGAGCGTGGGCAGGATGAGGGCGGCATCGCCGGTCACGGCGTGCGAGCGGTTGAGCTTGGTCGAGATCTGCACGGTGAGCTCGGTGCCGCGCATCGCGGCCTCGGCCGCCGCCGTGTCGGAGATGGCGCCCACGAAGTTGCCGCCGAGCGAGACCCAGGCCTTGATCTCGCCGCGCTGCAGCGCCCGGATCCCGTCGACCGAGTCGACACCGACCTTCCGCGGCACCGGGAAGCCGAACTCGCGCTCCATGGCGGCGAGGAACGACTCCGGCATCTTCTCCCAGATGCCCATCGTGCGGTCGCCCTGCACGTTGCTGTGGCCGCGGATGGGGGAGGCCCCCGCGCCCGGCTTGCCGATGTTGCCGCGGAGCAGGAGGAGGTTGATGATCTCCTTGATCGCATCCACCGCCTTCTTGTGCTGCGTCACGCCCATCGCCCAGGTGATGATCACGCGGTCGGCGGCGAGGTAGCGGGCTGCGAGCTCGTCGATGGCCGCGCTCGTGAGCCCTGTGGCCTCGAGCACCTCGGCCTCGTCGAGGTCGGCGAGGTGCGCCGTGAGCTCCTCGAGCCCGAGGCAGTGCTCGGCGAGGAAGGCATGGTCGAGCACGGTGCCCGGCGCTGCGGCCTCGGCCGCGAGCACGCGCTTCGAGAGGGCCTGCAGCAGCGCCATGTCGCCGCCGAGCCTGATCTGCAGGAACTGGTCGGCGAGGGTCGTGCCCTTGCCGATCGTGCCGCGCACGGTCTGCGGGTTCTTGTAGCGCTGGAGTCCCGCCTCGGGCAGCGGGTTGACGGTCACGATGTCGGCACCCGCCCGCTTGGCGTCCTCGAGGGCCGTGAGCATGCGGGGGTGGTTCGTGCCGGGGTTCTGACCCATCACGATGATGAGCTCGGCCTTCTCGAAGTCGTCGTAGGCGACGGTCGACTTGCCGATGCCGAGGGTCTCGACCATCGCCGATCCGGTCGACTCGTGGCACATGTTCGAGCAGTCGGGCAGGTTGTTGGTGCCGAAGGCGCGCACGAAGAGCTGGTAGAGGAAGGCCGCCTCGTTCGAGGCGCGACCGCTCGTGTAGAACGCCGCCTCGTCGGGGGAGGCGAGGCCGTTGAGGGTCTCCGCAGCCACGGCGAAGGCCTCGTCCCAGGTCACGGGCCGGTAGTGGTCCTCGCCGGCCGGCTTGTAGACGGGCTCGACGAGCCTGCCCTGCAGTCCGAGCCAGTACTCCGACTTCTCCGCGAGCTCCTGCACGGAGTGCTCCGCCCAGAAGGTGCTCGGGATCGTCACCGGGGTCGCCTCCCAGATCACCGCCTTCGCGCCGTTCTCGCAGAACTCGAGCTTCTTGCGGTGATCCGGATCGGGCCACGCGCAGCTCATGCAGTCGAAGCCGTCCTTCTGATTCATCGCCGTGAGGAGCTTGAGGGTGCGCATGGGGCCGAGATCGGCGATCGCGGGGGCCATCGAGTGCAGCACGCCCGGGATGCCCGCGGCGGCCTCGCCGGGGGAGGCGACGTGCAGGAGGGCGTCGGTGAAGTCGTCCGCCGGGGGCTTCGGGGTCATGCGGGCGCTCCTTGGTGCGTCGTGGCGGCGTGCTGGTCGTGCGGGTCGGCGGCGTGCTGTTCGTCGTGTTCGGCGACCGCGGGTTCGAGGCGCTCGGCCCCCGCGTAGGCGACCATCGAGTCGCCCCGCAGGAACCCCACGAGGGTCATCCCGAGCTCGGTCGCGAGCTCGGCGGCGAGCGAGGAGGGCGCCGAGACGGCCGCGAGCATCGGTATGCCCGCCATCGAGGCCTTCTGGGTGAGCTCGAAGCTCGCGCGGCCCGAGACCATGAGCACGGTGCCGCGAAGCGGCAGCCGCCCCTCCTTGACCGCCCAGCCCACGACCTTGTCGACCGCGTTGTGCCGCCCCACGTCCTCCCGAAGCACGAGCAGCTCGCCCGTGCGGCCGTCGAAGAGGGCCGCGGCGTGCAGGCCGCCCGTCTTCTCGAACACGGCCTGCTGCTCCCGGAGCCGCTCGGGGAACGTCACCAGCAGGGCGGGGTCGAGCCGCAGGTCGTCGGTGCCCACGTCGTAGTGCGACAGGGTGCGCACGGCGTCGATGCTGGCCTTGCCGCAGAGCCCGCACGAGCTCGTGGTGTAGAAGCTGCGCTCGAGCGACGGATCGGGGGCGGGCACGCCGGCCGCGAGCGTCACGTCGAGCACGTTGTAGGTGTTGAGGCCCTCGGCGGTGGCGCCGGCGCAGTAGCGGGCCGCCGCGAAGTCGTCGCCGTGGCGGATCACGCCCTCCGAGACGAGGAAGCCCGCCGCGAGGTCGAAGTCCTCACCGGGAGCGCCGGGGGAGCGCATGGTGACGGCGAGCGACCGCCCGCCCACCCGGATCTCGAGCGGCTCCTCCACGGCGAGCACGTCCTCCCGCCGCCGCGGCTCGCTGCCGACGGTGATGCGCGTGACTCGGCGCCGAGCGATGATCCGTCCCATCCCTCAGGCTTAGCATCCCCGCCTGTGCGTCACAACGCGACCCGCCCGGCGGCCCCGCCCGCCCGCCCGGCCCGCCCGCCCG